>JAUNUF010000191.1 GCA_030538315.1 Propionibacteriaceae bacterium | reverse complement strand
TGCGGAGGGCGGCCCCACTGCGGACGTTGACGAGGCCCGCACCAACCAACTGCTCGCCACGTTCGACGAGCAGTGTGAAGAGCCCTGCCGCGCCTTGCTGCGAGTGGCGGCGCTGTTGGGCGAGGCCGAGCCGCGTTTTCTGGCCAAGCTGACCGGCCGTCGCGATCTGGCGACGGCGCTGCCGGAGCTGTGGCGGCGCCCGCTGCCGTTCGTCGACGTCGGCCTGCCGCCGGTGTCGGTCGTCGTCCATGAACCCCTGCGCAGCCTCCTGCTGGAGGAGTTGCGGGCAGCTGGCGATCAGGCGCTGGCGGCGTCGGCGGTGGCGCTGCTCGTCGAGGAGAACCAGGACGACAACGCCTTCGACCTGGCGCAGCGCTGGGGCGACCGGGAACTGCTCACCAAGCTCGTCTACACCCGCGGCGCGCACCACTCGCTGCAGGGCAACCCGCGCCATCTGGCCAAGTGGTTGTCGGCGTTCACGTTGGAGGAGATCGACGCCGACCCCCGCCTCCAGTTGGTCGCCGCCATCGAGCGCGCTGCCACCGGCGACTTGGGGATCGTGGCGGCCTGGTTGACCGCGGCGATGGAGGGCGGCGTCCACGCGAAGGACGCCGGGCCGGAGTTGCCGTGGCACAACCCCGACGCGGCGCTCCGCGCTCCCGCCCGCGACCCCTACGAGACGCCGTGGGTGGTGCTCGGCCAGGTGATGGGCGGTTTCGAGGCGGCGTGCGCGGGTCGGATGGGCGAGGCCGAGCGCATGCTGGTGGCCGCTACGCCGTTCACCCGCAACTACGCCCTCCTCGACGTGTGGCGCGCGGTCACCTTGGCGTGGGTGTACGCGGAGACGCGGCGCCCCGAGTTGGGCCAACCGATCCTGGAGTACGCCGCCTTGCGGGCTGGCCACCGTCGTCATTTCTGGCTCGTGCTGCTCGACGCGATGCAGGCCTACTACGCCACCGTCACGGGCGACACGGCGGAGGCCAAGCGTTGGCTGCGGGAGTCGATGGCGAAGCTGGCCCAGGTCCGGCACGGCATGGACAGGCTGCGGCTCGTGGCGAGCTTGCAGGCGCTTCGCGCGGCCAAGTGGTTGGGCGACGGCGAGGCGATCGCCTCTTTGTCGAAGGACGCACTGGCGCTCGCGTTGGCCCTCGACGAGCCCGACATCGCGGCCGAGTTCGAGGCGTTCAGCGGCGCCGAGGCGGAGGGGCCGCAGGTGGTGTTCACGCCTGCCGAGTTGAAGGTGCTGCGCAAGCTGGGCGGGCCGTCGAGCGTGCCGGAGATCGCCGGCCAGTTGTTCGTCAGCCCCGCCACGGTGCGCACCCATATCCGTTCCATCTTCGGGAAGCTGAGTGTCAACGACCGCGCCGGTGCAGTGGAGGCGGCCCAGCGTAGGGGGCTGATGCAGTGAACAGCCGCGGCAGCGTCTCCACCCGAGCCCGCCTCAACCGCGGGCTGAATCGGCTCACGGAACCCACCCTCGTCACCGTCGCGGCGGGCGCGGGGTACGGCAAGTCGACGCTGCTGACCACGTGGCAGCTCACGCATCCCCGCGTGGTGCTCATCCCTCTGGACCAGACCTACAACGATCCCGTCGAGCTCAGCCTGTTGCTGATCGAACGCATCGGCCGCGTGGTGCCGGAGGTCCGCGCGCTGGTCGCCGATGCGCAGGCCCCCGACGCCGATTGGTACCGCGACCTGTTCCCGCGCCTCATCGCGGCGCTGC
>JAUNUF010000190.1 GCA_030538315.1 Propionibacteriaceae bacterium | reverse complement strand
CTCGACGGGTGACTCGGGCTCCGGCGCGGATGTCGACAAGGTGCGCGAGGCCACCAGGATCGTCCGCGAGCGCGCGCCCGAGCTGAAGGTGGAAGGCCCCATCCAGTTCGACGCCGCCGTCGACGAGGTGGTCGCCGCCAAGAAGATGCCGGGTTCCGAAGTGGCTGGTCGCGCGACGGTGTTCATCTTCCCGGATCTCAACACGGGCAACAACACCTACAAGGCCGTGCAGCGCACCTCCGGTGCCATCGCCATCGGCCCGGTGCTGCAGGGTCTCCGCAAGCCGGTCAACGACCTGTCACGCGGCGCCCTGGTGGACGACATCGTTACCACCATAACCACCCCCGCAATCCCGGCCCAGCCAATCTAGCCTGACAACCCCCGCCGGCGGCCCGCCCCCTGTGGGGTGGGCCGCCGTCGTTTGTACCCCCCGGGGCACATCGTTGCCACAAGCACCGTAGAGTTATCCCGTTATTGAACTCTCCCCCAACGCCCCTGAGGAGTCACCGTGAGCCAGCGCATCCTTCTGCTCAACTGCGGATCGTCGTCGATCAAGTACCAGCTGCTCGATCCCCAGGTGGGCGTGCCGGAGGCCGTTGGCCTCGTTGAGCGCGTGGGCCTCGAGGTGGGCACCATCACGCACGAGGTGGGTGGCGAGGAGTTCCAGGAGGCCCGCCGGTTCGCGGATCACACCGAGGGCGTGGCCGCCGTCGTGAAGATGTTCGAGGAGCACGGCCCCACCATCCACGATGTGGTCGCGGTGGGTCACCGCACGGTGCACGGCGGCTCCACGTTCGTCGAATCCGTCAAGATCGACGATCAGGTGATCGCCAAGCTGGTGGAGCTCTCGGATCTGGCGCCGCTGCACAACCCGCCCGGCATCGCCGGCATCAGCGCGGCCATGCAGATCCTGCCGGACGTGCCGCACGTGGCCGTCTTCGACACCGCGTTCTTCTCCACCCTGCCAGCGGAGGCCTACACCTACGCCATCAACTACGACACCACGCACGACCTGGGCGTTCGGAAGTATGGCTTCCACGGCACGTCGCACAGCTACGTGTCGAAGAAGGCCGCCGAGTTCCTGGGCCGCCCCCTCGGCGAGCTGAAGACCATCGTCTGTCACCTAGGCAACGGTGCCTCGATCTCCGCGGTCGACGGTGGGGTCGCCGTCGACACCTCCATGGGCCTCACCCCGCTCCAGGGCCTGGTGATGGGCACCCGCTCCGGCGATGTGGATCCGGGCCTGCACAAGTACCTGATGCGCACCGGCATGAGCATCGACGCGGTGGACACGCTGCTGAACAAGAAGTCCGGCATGCAGGGCATGTGCGGCTACTCCGACATGCGTGACGTGAAGAGCGCCATCGACGCGGGCGACGAGAAGGCCAAGCTGGCCCTCGACGTGTACGTGCATCGCCTGCTGAGCTACATCGGCTCCTACATCGCTGTGCTGGGCGGCGTCGACGCGCTGGTCTTCACCGCTGGCGTGGGCGAGAACGCTGATCACATCCGCAAGATGGTGGTGGATCGCTTGGCGTTCTACGGCCTGACGCTGGACGAGGAGGCCAACAAGGTCCGTTCGAAGGAGCCTCGCCGGATCTCGACGGAGGATTCGAAGGTTCAGGTCCTCGTCGTGCCGACGAACGAGGAGTTGGCGATGGCGCAGGAGACGGTCACCGTCATCGGTCGCTGACCGGTCCCTGAGCGCCACCGGTCCCTGAGCGTCGCCGGTC
>JAUNUF010000189.1 GCA_030538315.1 Propionibacteriaceae bacterium | reverse complement strand
CTCGCGAAGTGCGCTCCGTGACATCGCCTGATCCCCAAGGATTCTCGCTCGCGGTACGCCACGGAAGGACGCTGGAACACCAGAGAAGGTCATCGACCACGACGGCGGCGCTGGCAGGATGCGGATCAGCCAGCACAGTGGGCTCATGACGCGAGACCACTCCTGCCCAGTGCTTGGTCTCCCCCATCAGCGCTGACGTCAGGTGACGGTGATAGCCGGGCAGGTGCGTGCGCGCATTCACTTCCGTGAGCAACCAGACATCGCAATCGACGCTCGCCAGCGCCTCTTGATGCGCAGGCGTCCACCGCCCCTCGAGATTCCACGTGCCGATCCGCATCAGATTCACGCCCCAAAGGGCTCGTCCGACAATGACACGGCGATGCCTCTCATTCGGCTCCGTCGCGCTCCCCGCGGCGCAGGATCCGATCGGCCAAAGCACCCAGACCTCGGGAGCGCGGCTCGGGCACCTCGCGTGGCTCGTCGTCGGACTCAGCAATGCTCTCCTCGGGGGTGTCCGCCCTCCTGCTGAGCGCGCGCTCGCGCAACTCGTCCACGTGACGCCCCAAGGACTTCGCGCCCTCCAACACGTTCGATCCGGTGGAGGTGACGAAGTCGCCCACCTTCCCCGCGGCATCAAGGCTGGTGGCACTGACTGCACCCGCGGCGTCCCCCAAGAGGGTCTGGACGGCCGCGCCCCACGGCGTCCCGGCCACCTCTTCGGCAGGCAGATCACCCAGGCCGGCCTTGTCCGCGAACCGCGCCACCTCACCGTTGACCGTGTTGGCCCGGGTGATGACGCGTGGCACCGACAGGGGGTTCAGCACCTTCGTCAGCGTCGACGAATCGGTGGCTTCGCGCACAGACGTCGAGATGGTCGCCAGGGCGGCACCGATGCGGCGGAGGCGCTCGGCCCGCGCGATGCGGATCCCTTCCCGGTGGGAGCTCAGCTGGTCGGGCTCGGCTTCGGACACGCGCTCCAGTTCGAGCGCGTACTGGCGATCCTGCAGGGCGATGGTGCGCGCCAGCACACCGAGCCAGAAGGGCGCGTCCTCGGTGACGTCAGCGAGGATGTCCGCGATCTTGTCGGGATCGCGCCCCGCCTGCGTCACCAGATCGCCCAGGGCGTTCAGCTGGGCGACGGACTCAGCCTGCATGCTCTGTAGTGCGAGCGAGTTGGCCTGCACCTTCGACCACGTGATCGCCGAGACGACACCGGTCTGCTCGAGGATGGATTCGGCCTCCTCGATCGCGAACGTGACGCCGCCGAGCATGCCGAGGGATTCCAGCTTGCGTTGCTTGAGGAGGCGGTCGAGCTTGGCGTCAATCACCTCGAGGTACTCGGTGATCTCGTCCAGTGCAGCCTGTAGCGCCATCTGCGTGGCCATGGCACCCAACGCAGCTGGAGCAGCCGGGGTGAGCATGGCGTGCTCGAAGCGCAGGTGCTTGTAGATCTGCCCCTTGTCTCCTCGGACCATGCCTAGAAGGTGTCCGTCCTTGGATCCGATCGCGCCTGCCATCTGCTTCAGGTGTGCGGACTCCGGTGTGAGCTTCATCCAGCGGCCGGACATCTCCTGCCACTGACCGATCCCGGAGACGATGTTGCCCAGCTGCGCCAGCTTGGAGGGTTCGATCGTGCGGGTGGCAACGGGCGTGGACGCCTCGACTTCCGCCAGCGCCGCCTCGCGGCCGAACACCAGGAATCCGTCGCCGTCCTCGAACAGGATGACCTCAGCCTCGTCGCTCATGAGGAGA
>JAUNUF010000073.1 GCA_030538315.1 Propionibacteriaceae bacterium | reverse complement strand
TCCCTGAGCGGAGCACACCCGAGGAACGAGGGTCGTGATCCGACGAAGGGCCGCCAAGCGAATTTCGACCAGCGCAGGCTCATACCCTGGCGTAGGCTCGAACCATGGCTATTGACATGGTTGCGCTCCTCGACGGCACGCTCGTTGACCCTTCAACGCCCATCGTCTGCGCAGACGACCAAGGCGTGGTCCGCGGCGATGGCGTCTTTGATTCGCTGCTCGCGGTCGACGGCGAAGCGCTCCACATCGATGCGCATCTGGGCCGACTCGCGGATTCCGCGGCCATCCTGCGGCTGCCCGCGCCCGACGCCGAGGGCTACCGCCGCGCCATCGCCGCCGTCGTGGACGCGTGGGATTGGGAGACGCATCGCGAGGCCGTGCTCCGCATGATCATGACGCGCGGGCGCGAGGGCATCGACGAGCCCAGCGGCTGGGTCATGGCCGCGCCCATGGACGAGCGCACGCTGCGCGAGCGCCGCGAGGGCGTCAAGGTGCTGCTGCTGGATCGTGGCTTCGAGGGTTCGGAGATCGTCGACCTGCCCTGGCTGCTGCCCGGTGCAAAATCGCTCAGCTACGGCATCAACATGGCCGCGCGCCGCTACGCCCAATCCGAAGGTGCAGATGACGTCATCTTCGTCACGCCCTCAGGCGGGATCCTCGAGGGGCCCACCTCCAGCGTGGTGCTGGATCTCGACGGCGTGCTCACCACCCCGCCGCTCGACGGGATCCTCCGCTCGATCACCATCGCCGAGCTGCTCGCCAAGGCCCCCGAGGTGGGCATGCCGGTGGAGATGAAGCCGCTCACCGTCGAGGATCTGAGACGTGCGCGCGGTGCGTGGTTGCTCAGCAGCGGCCGACTCGCGGTGCGCGTCACGCACGCCGACGGCGAGCAGCTGCCCGTCTCGCCGCTCGACGGCGCGCTGTGCAAGCTGCTGGGTGTGCCTGGAGCTGGAGGGGACGCTTAGCGGCCCTTCGTCGTCACGGGGCGCTTCCTTCGATACGTTCGCTCGTTCCTCACGAACACTCAGGACAGGCTGTGCCTCGCGCCTGTGACGCTCAGGGACCAGTTATTCCTCGTAGCAGCCGCTGGAGCGGCGGATCACCAAGCCAGGGGTGAGCACCATGCGTTGGTGTTCGTGCTCCGGGTTCGTGGCGTGGTCGATCAGCAGTTGTGCTGCGAGCTCGCCCATCTCGCGCGTGGGCTGCCGCACGGAGGTGAGGGGCACGATCCAGTTGGCGGCAAAGTCCACATCGTCGTAGCCCACCAGCGCCACGTCCTTCGGCACCTCGATGCCAGCCCCGGCGAGGCCGCGGTAGACGCCGAAGGCGAGCAGGTCATTGCCGCAGACGATGCCGGTGGGCAGGCTGCCCGATTCGATCATCAGTTGCGCGGTGCGCTGGCCTGATTCGATGCCGATGCCCTCCGTGCGCACCCGCCGCAGCGACTCCGGATCCAGCCCGCTGGCCGCCAACGCCTCTTGGCAGCCCTGCACCCGCTCGTCGAACTGGCGCAGCGTGGGGAGGCCGCCCACGAAGGCGATGTCGCGGTGCCCCAGATCAATGAGGTGCTGAGCTGCCATCCGGCCGCCGGCCACGTGATCCACCCGCACGGAGCAGGCGTGGGCGTCATCCTCGTAGTCGATGAGGACGGTGGGCGTGCCGAACGCCTCCTCCGTCATGGGTTGGCCCCCACCGGCAGGCGTGATGAGCGCGCCAGCCACGCGCTGCGCGGTGAGCACCTGCAGCAACTCCAACTCCCGCTCGTGCTCGTTCTCCGAATTGCACAGGATCATCACGTAGCCCGCGGCAGAGGCGGCGCGTTCGACGGCGTGGGCCACCTCCATGTAGAAGGGGCTCATCACGTCCACCACGATGAGGCCCAGCGTCTTGCTGGGGGCTCCGGTCAGGATCCGGGCGGATTGGTTGGGGATGAAGCCCAGGGTGCGCACGGATTCCATCACGCGTTCCCGCGTGCGGGCCGTCACCCGTTCGGGGTGGTTGAGCGTGTTGGAGACCGTGCCGGTGGAGACGCGCGCGTGCCTGGCCACGTCAGCGATGCTCACGCGCAGCGGTTTCATGGGCTTCTCCAGATTTCTTCTGCTGCCAATGGTCACGGAAAGGTATCAATCCTCGGAAGGGGGTGACAGACCTTCCCCAACAGAGTACATTTTTTCTCAAGACATTTGAAGCGCTTCAATTCAGCGATGTTGCTGGTTGAAACCTGTCGAAAGGATCCCTATGAAGCGGCGCTTTTTCATTCAGATCGGCGGCCTCGCGGGCGCAGCAGCCATTGGCCTGACGGCCTGCGGCGGCGATGCCACTGAGCCCGGCAAGACCCCCGCCGCTGGCGGCGACACCACCGCCCCTGGCGGCGGTGGCGGCGGCGATTACACCATCGTCATCGTCCCGAAGGACGCCACCAACCCCTGGTTCGTCCGCATGGACGAAGGCGTCAAGAAGTACGCGGCAGATACCGGCCTCGACGTGTACCAGAAGGGCCCGTCGGAGACGGATGCCACCATGCAGGCTCAGGTCATCCGAGACCTCATCGCCCAGAAGGTGGACGCCATCGGCGTCGTCCCGGTTGATCCGGGCGCACTCGAGCCCGTCCTCAAGGAAGCAATGGACGCCGGCATCGTCGTCGTCACCCATGAGGGCGCCAGCCAGCAGAACACGCAGTACGACGTTGAGGCCTTCAACAACACCGCATACGGCGGCTTCATCATGGACAACCTGGCCAAGGCCATGGGTGAAGAGGGCGTCTACACCACCATGGTGGGCCACGTCACCAACGCGTCCCACAACGAGTGGGCCGACGGCGGCGTTGCGCACCAGAAGGAGAAGTACCCCAAGATGACGCTCCTGGAGGCCGAGCCCCGCGTCGAATCCCAGGACGACGGCGAAGTGGCCTACCAGACGGCCAAGGAACTCCTCAAGAAGTACCCGGATCTCAAGGGCATCATGGGCACCTCCTCGTTCGACGCCCCCGGCGTGGCGCGAGCCATCGAGGAACTCGGCCTCAAGGACAAGGTGTTCACGGCAGGCACCGGCATGCCGGCCGCCAACAAGGACATCCTGGAGAAGGGCCTCGTCGCCGCCCTCACCCTGTGGGATCCGGCAGATGCCGGCTACGCCATGGCCGCTCTGGCCAAGGCAGTCCTCGACGGCACCCCCATCGAGAACGGCCTCAACCTGGGCATCAAGGGCTACGAGGACCTGAAGTTTGCCGAAGGCAGCGACAAGGTGCTCGAGGGTTCCGGCTGGATCGTGATCACGGCCGAGAACGTCGACAGCCTCGGCTTCTGATCCGACAAACCGTGGCGTACGGGGCCTGCAGTGATGCGGGCTCCGTACGCACAACCATGTGGAGGCAACAATGGCGGAACCGGTGATCGCCGTCCGCGGAGTCAGCAAGGCATTCTCCGGCGTGAAAGCGCTCGATCAGATCGATTTCGAGATGTATCCGGGCGAGATCCACTGTCTCGCCGGTGAGAACGGCTCCGGCAAGTCAACGCTGATCAAGGTCATCTCGGGGGTGTACGAACCCAACGAGGGTGAGCTCATCGTCGGCGGGCGCTCCTACTCGAAACTCACGCCCATCGAGGCGATCCATCACGGCATCCAGGTGATCTACCAGGATTTCTCCGTGTTCCCCAACCTCACGGTGATGGAGAACCTGGCCCTCACCAGCGAGTTGTCCGAGAAGCGCAAGCTGGTCAACTGGAAGCGGTTCCGAAAGATCGCCGAGGAAGCCGTCTCCAAGATCAACTTCAAGATTGATCTCGACGCCCGCGTGGCGGATCTCTCCGTGGCAGACAAGCAGCTGATCGCCATCTCCCGCGCGCTGCTGACCGATACCAAGCTCATCATCATGGACGAGCCCACCACCGCGCTGACGGATCGTGAGGTGGCGGCGCTGTTCAAGGTGGTGCGTGAGCTCCAATCCCGCGGCATCGCCATCCTGTTCGTCAGCCACAAGCTGGATGAGGTCTTCGAGATCTCCGAACGGTTCACCATCATCCGCAACGGCAAGCTGGTGGTCACCACCAAGCCGGAGGAGCTCGATCACAAGAAGTTCGCCCAGTACATGACTGGCCGCGATGTGAGCGACGAATCCACCGCCCCCACGGGCGAGCCAGGCGAGGTGGCCCTTGAGGCCGTCAACCTCGGCTTGCACGAGGCCTTCGAGGACGTCAGCTTCGCGCTGCGCAAGGGCGAGGTGCTGGGCATCACCGGCCTGCTGGGCTCCGGCCGCACCGAGCTGGCGCTGACCCTCTTCGGTGTGTTCGAACCCGACGGCGGCGAGCTCAAGGTGGGCGGCAAGCCCGTGCGGCTCAAGGGCATCCGCGACGCCGTGGCCAACGGAATCGCCTACGTTCCGGAGGATCGCCTCACCGAGGGTCTCATGCTTGAGCGCTCCATCGCAGACAACATTGTGATCTCCGAGATCGACGACCTCTCTACCGCCCTGGGCGTCACCCGCCCGCGCCGCCGTCAGGCGGAGGTGGACAGGTGGGTTGAGGAGCTGAGCATCGCCACCAAGAACCCCGACAACGCGGCCAACACGCTTTCGGGCGGCAACCAGCAGCGCGTGGTGTTGGCCAAGTGGTTGGCCACCGAGCCAGACGTGCTCATCCTCAATGGCCCCACCGTCGGCGTCGACATCGGCTCCAAGCACGACATCCACGTGATCCTCAAGGATCTGGCTGATTCCGGCATGGGCATCATCGTCATCTCCGATGACATCCCTGAGTTGCTGCGCGTGACCAACCGCGTGCTGTTGCTGCAGGAGGGCCGCATCGTGGCCGAGGTGGATCCGGCCACCACCACGCAGCAGGAGTTGTCCAACCTGATCACCGGCGCAGCCGAAGGCAAGGAGAACTGAGATGGGTCTGCTCAACAAGATCGTGCGCGCCAACGAGTTCTACGTGCTGTTGGTCATCGTGGCCGTGAGCCTCATCATCCAGGCGCGCAGCGGCCAGTTCTTCACCCCCAACAACCTGGTTGACCTGGCCAACGCCATGGTGGTGCCGGGCCTGTTCGCGGTGGGCACCTACATGGTGCTGGTGAGCGGCGGCATCGACGTCTCGTTCCCCGCGCTGGCCTCGCTGGCCGTGTACGCGGTCACCCGCTATCTGGTGGACACCGGCTTCCAAGGCAGCATCATCGTGCCCTTCCTGGCCGTGATGATCCTTGGCGCCCTGTTGGGTGCGTTCAACGGGTTGTTCACCTCCAGGCTGGCAGTGCCCACCCTGATCATCACGCTGGGCACGGCCAACGTGTTCTCCGGCGTGATGCAGGGCGCCCTGTCCTCGGTGCAGATTCCCAAGCTGCCGCCGTCGATGGAGGCCTTCGGCCGCTCGTCGCTGTTCACGGCCACCAACCCCAAGTCTGGCCTCACCTCGATGATGCCCACCAGCTTCCTGATCCTGGTGGCCGTGGTGGCCATCGTGTTCTTCGTGATGCGCTACACCATGTTCGGCCGCGGCATCTACGCCATCGGCGGCGACGAGTCGTCGGCCATCCGCGCCGGCTTCAAGGTGCGCCGCATCAAGTTCTGGCTCTATGTCATCGTGGGCGTGATCGCGGCGCTGGGCGGCCTCGTGCGCGCCTCCATGATGGGCCAGATGCACCCCACCAACCTGCTCGGCATCGAGATGATGGTCATCGCGGCCGTCGTTCTGGGCGGCACGGCCATCACTGGTGGCACCGGGTCGCTGACGGGCGTGATGCTGGGCACCCTGCTCATCGTCATCGTGCAGAACTCGATGATCCTGATGGGCATCCCCACCTTCTGGCAGCGCTTCGCGCTGGGCCTGCTGATCATCGTGGGCACCGGCATCTCGGCGGTGCAGTTGACACGCAGACGCAAGCGCCAACGCCTGGTGGCGGAGTGAGAGGGCCACTGACATGAGCACAGCCACTGTTTCCACTCGCAAGCGCTCCGGGTTCACCCGCGACGCACACATCATCCGCCTCTTCGGCATCCTGCTGGCGCTGACGGCGTTCTTCCTCATCGTGAGATCCAGCGCCTTCCTCAGCGCCGGAACCTGGCAGTCGATGGGCGTGCAGTTCCCGGAGTACGGCCTCATGGCGCTGGGCGTCATGCTGACCATGATCACCGGCGGCATCGACCTCTCGGTGGTGGGCATCGCCAACATGTCCGCCATCGCGGCGGCCTCCATCATGCTGAAGATGGCGCCCGCCGGGGCCGACGAGGGGCAGCAGGCCGCAGGCATCGCCGTCGGCATCCTCGTGGCACTCGTCATGGGTGCCCTGGCTGGCCTGTTCAACGGCTTCCTCGTGGCCAAGGTGAAGATCCCAGCGATCCTCGTGACGTTGGGCACCCTGGAGTTGTTCACCGGTATCGCCATCATCATCAGCGCTGGCCGCCCCGTCTCCGGCCTGCCCCCGGTCTACGGTGCGGTGTTCGGCGGCAAGGTACTGGGCGTGCCCATTCCCTTGATCGTGTTCGCCGTGGTGGCGGTGGCCATCTGGTTCGTGCTGCACCGCATGGCCTTCGGCTCCAAGCTGTACATGCTGGGCAGCAACGCGACGGCGGCGAAGTTCAGCGGCCTCAACTCGACGAGCCTGTTGCTGCGCACGTACATGATCTCCGGCCTGGCCTCGGCCATCGCCGGCCTGGTGATGCTGGCCAACTACAACTCCGCGAAGGCTGATTACGGCGTGGCCTACACGCTGCTGACCATCCTCATCGTGGTGCTGGGTGGCGTGCACCCCAACGGCGGCAGCGGCAAGCTGATCGGCGTGGTGCTGGCCATCGCCATCCTCCAGATCCTCAGCTCGGGGCTCAACATGTTCCCCAACATCAGCAACTTCTACCGGCCGCTCATCTGGGGCGCGGTCCTGCTGATCGTCATCAGCACGCAGGATCTCGGCAAGGACTTGCTGGGCAGATTCAAGAAGAGAAAGGAGAAGTGATCATGAAGACCACTGAAGAGCGCCACGTCGTCGTGGGGGCAGATTTCGCTGGCTTCCCACTCAAGGAATACGTCAAGGCGCATCTCGAGAAGAAGGGCTGGACGGTCACGGACCTGACTCCGGTCAAGGAGGAGGCGCCCATGTACCACCGCGCCGGCTTCCTGTTGGGTTCCAAGATCGCCGAGGGCGAGTTCGAGAAGGCGCTGGCGTTCTGTGGCACCGGCATGGGCATCCACGTGGCGGCCAGCAAGTGCCCGCACGTGCACGCCGCTGTCGCGGAATCAGTGCGCAGCGCCAAGCGGGCAGCCGCAGCCAACAACTGCAACCTCTTGGCCATGGGTGGCTTCTGGACGGCGCCGCGCCTGGGCATGGCCATGGCGGATGCGTTCCTTGAGACGGAGCTGGGAGACGGCTACGAGGATTGGGATGGCTTCTACGAATACCACCGCATTGGTTATGACGAGTGCGAGAACTTCGACTACGAGGCCTACAAGGCCAACGGTTTCGAGGTGGTTGATCCGCAGGAGGCCGAGCTCGGGCCGGAGCCCGAGCGCTTGGCGTTCTAGCCTGCCAACCAGGTCACCGCGTTTCCAAAGAGAAGGCCGTACCCGGCCCACGCCATGAACTCCTTCGGCGCCCAGTGCGGCGAGATGTCAGAGGCGAAGGCCAGGGTGCGGCCTTCCTTGACCTCACGCACCGCCAACAGCGGGCGGCCCTCAACCTCCGCGAGCACCGTGGCGTCGGCCTTCGGCGTGAGCTTCTGGTAGCCGAGCAGGTGCGGCCAGATCTCGTCGAGCCCCTGCGTGACGGGGTGGGCAGCCACGACGCGACCCTGGACGCCTTCGGGAGTCTCCACCCGGTCGTCGTAGGGGAGGATGTCGACGGGCAGGATCTCCTCGATGGCGGTGTCGTGGTAATTCGCCTTGGCCTGGAAGCCCTGGAAGCTGAGGTAGCCCCCAGCCATCATCAATCCGCCACCGCGCTCCACCCACTCCTTCAGGAGCTTCAGCCGGTTCGGCGCCCGCTTGCCTTCCTCGAACACCTGGGGCGGAAGGAGGAGTGAGTTGGCGCCCACGTCGGACAGGATCACCACGTCGTAGGCATCCAGCTCCTCGAGCGTGAGGGGGAACTGTTCGGCGACGTCGTGGGAGCGCAGGTGGGTGACCTCATGCCCGGCCACCGCGAGGGCTTCGAGGAGTTCCGCGCAGCCGATGTGCACCTGCGTGTGGGGGAAGGCGTCGAACCCCTTGTGGTCGATCACCGCGCTGACCCAGGATTCGCCAGCCAGAAGAACCTTGCTCATGATCGTCTCCGCTCTGCATTGAGGTTGATTGCGAGCTTAGCGGCCCTTCGTTGCCGGGGCGCTCGTGCCTCGCGCCTGTGGCGCCAGCAAGTTGGTCCCTGAGCGGAGCGCACCCGAGGAACGAGGGGTCGTGCTCCGACGAAGGGCCGCCAGACGCTTCAAGGGGGGCGGTACTGTCGTGAGCATGCTGGTTCCGCGGGATGCGACGTTCACGCAGCTGGGCCCTGAGGCCTTGGCGGCGTTGGACGCCGTGGTGCGCGAGGCCAAGGGCCTGTTGGGGGCCCACCTCACCGTCGACAGGGAGCCAGGCCCGGTGACCATGCGGATCACCGAGGTGGAGGCCTACGGCGGGCCGCATGACCCGGCGTCGCACGCCTATCGCGGACCCAACGCCCGCAACGCGGCGATGTTCGGGCCGCCGTGGCACGCCTACGTGTACCGCCACATGGGGCTGCACACCTGCTTCAACGTGAAGGTAGGGCCCGACGGCGTGGCCACCGGCGTACTGATCCGTGCTGGGCAGATTGTGAGCGGCGTGGAGGTGGCTCGCGCGCGGCGAGCCGCCGTCGGGCGAACGAGGACGGATGTCGACCTGGCTGCGGGGCCCGCGCGGCTCACGGTGGCGCTGGGGATTCTCGTGGCGGACACGGGGGCGCCGCTGGACGGCTCTACCGGGCTGCTGCTGACGCCCCGTGAAGGCCCTCCGCCGGTGATGGTGTCCGGGCCCCGGATTGGGGTGGGGGCGGCGCAGGATTTCCCGCTGCGCTTCTCGATTGCCGATGACCCGACGGTGTCGCGCTGAGGTCTCAGGCCAAGGCAGTCACCCCTTACGGCGACCTGGACCGGACCGTCTGGTGACCCTGGTCTGACGCTCTGTCCCCCGAATCAGGCCTTTAGTTACCCCTGCTGAGGACTCTGGTCTCTCACGATTCCCAGCTGCGGCGACCTACTCTGACAAGGTGCATCAGAAACCGCTTGAACCAGCCGTGCAGTTGCGTCGGATCGTCGCCCTCGACGTGCTGCGCGGCATGGCGATCCTCGGGACCTTCGCCACCAACGCAGGCATCTTCCTTGGCGCGGCCTACGCCGACGACGGGGTGGAGGCGCCGTCGGCGGTCAACAGCTTCGTGGCCGCCGCGCTGGGCTTGGTCACCGATGGGAAGTGGATTGGGCTGCTGACCATCATGTTCGGCATCGGCCTGGAGATCCAGCGCCAATCCGCCATTCGCAAGGGGGAGCGCTGGTTGGGAACCTATCCCTGGCGCGCCGCGCTGCTGGTGCTGGACGGCCTGCTCAACTACCTCTTCATCTTCGAGTACGACGTGCTGATGGGCTACGGGCTCACCGGTCTGGTGGTGGCGGTGGTGCTGGTCACCTCGCCGCGGGTGCAGAAGTGGGTGATGGGCATCGCTGTGGCGGTGCACGTGGGCGTGCTGCTGTACATGGATTTCGGGTTCATGTTCCTCGACCAATACGCGGCCGAAGCCGGGGATTACGCTGAGCTCCCCGAGGAGGAGTTGGCTCGCCTCGAGGCCGAGTGGGGGATGGGTCAAGACTGGATGGTGCCGACGGAGGGCCCGGCCACGTACTGGGACGGCGTCAGCATGCGCTGGCACACCTTCTGGGACGGCGGGCGCGCGGAGATCCCCATCATGTTCATGATGGGCATGGGCCTGTTCCTGGTGGGCGCCTACCTGTACCGGGCGGGGATCTTCGAGGAGAGCGGGAGGAAGCTGCGACGCTGGGTGATGATCCTCTCCTTCGGTGTGGCGCTGCCCATCGACTGGGGCACGCGCCTCTTCGCCAATGGGATGCTGGCGTCCACCAACCGCTACCTGACCTCGGCGTGCGTGAGCATTGGGCTGCTGGCGCTGGTGGCGCACTTCTACGCCAGTGGTCGCCAGACGGGCGTCGTCGGAAAGATGCTGACGAACGTGGGGCGCATGGCGCTGACGTGTTACATCGGCCAGAACCTCATTGCCTCGGTGCTGTTCTACGAGTGGGGTTTCAATCTGGCCCGGCACATGAGGTTTGGGGTGTGGAACGAGTTCATCGCGTTTGGCTTCGTGTGGGTGATCCTCATCGCGTTCTCCACGCTGTGGCTGCGGTTCTTCAAGCGCGGGCCGGTGGAATGGCTGTGGCACTGGATGTATGTGCGGCTCTCAAGTCTCACCGCTGGAAGGCGATGATCCGCTCGATCGCCTCCCCGATGGCGGGGGCCCCGGCGGCGAAGGACAGCCGGACGGTGCGGCTGCCCAGGGCGGCGTCGAAGTCGCGGCCGGGGGTCACCGCCACGCCGGTCTGCTCCAGCAGGGCGGCGGCGTAGGCACCTGAGGTGCCCCATCGTTCGAGCTGCGGCCCGAGATCCGCGTAGTAGTAGAACGCGCCATCTGCGGGCGCCGAGACGCCCCAGTTGAGGCGGGGTTCGGCGTCGAGCAGGAGGCGGCGGGCCTCAGCGAACTCGGCCACTTGGGCGTCGCATTCTGCGTAGGACTGGTCCGTGAAGGCCTCCAGCGCGGCGTACTGCGCGGGCGCGGGCGGGCAGAGGGCGAGGTTGCCGGCGAGGGCGTCCACGGCGTCGACCAGATCGGCTGGCAGCACCAACCAGCCAATGCGCCAGCCCGTCATTCCCCAATACTTCGAGAACGAACTCACGACGACGGCGCTCTGGGTGAGCTCCCAGGCGGACGTGCCGCGGTTGGTGCCGACGGGGTAGGTGACGCCGTGGTAGATCTCATCGCTGATCAGGCGCACGCCCTGCTGCTGGCACCAGGTGGTGAGCGCCGCCAGCTCGTCGCGGCTGACCATGGTGCCGGTGGGGTTGGCGGGGGAGGCGAGGATGAGGCCCTTCAGCGGTGCTTGGGCAAGGGCGGCGTCGAGGAGTTCGACGGTGGGCTGGAACCGTACGTCCGGGCCGCATTCCAGATCCACCACCTCGCAGCCGAGCGACGTGAGGATGTTGCGGTAGGCGGGGTAGCCGGGGCGGGCCAGAGCCACGCGGTCGCCTGCCTCGAAGGCCGCCAGAAAGGTCAGCAGGAAACCGCCGGAGGAGCCGGTGGTGATGGCGATCTGGGCGGGGTTGATGTCGAGGCCGTACCACCGTCGGTAATGCTCCGCGAGCTTCTCGCGCAGCGGCCAAATGCCGAGCGGGGAGGTGTAGCCGAAGACTTGGCCTGCTGCGTGGAGTTTCGCGGCGGCCTGGTTCACGGCGGAGGGCGCACCGCCCGCGGGTTCGCCGGCGCACAGCGAAATGATGTCGCGGCCAGCGGCGCGCAGGGTGGCCACCTGGTCGAGGACCTGCATCACCTCGAACGGTGGGACGGCGGAACGGGAGGAGGCCATGGGGTGAGGCTATCGCGCCATGTCCATTACGCTTCAGCTATGCCACGCGTCGTTGTCAACGTCATGCCCAAGCCGGAGATCTTGGATCCGCAGGGAAAGGCCGTCACCGGCGCGCTCCAGCGGCTGGGTTTCCGGGGCATGCAGGTGCGGCAGGGCAAGCGCTTCGAGATCGAGGTGGAGGGCGAAGTGACGCCCGAGGTGCTCGCGCAGATCGGCCAGGCCGCGGAGAAGCTGCTGGCCAACACGGTGATCGAGGCGTTCGAGGTTGAGGCCGACGGGGCCGGTCAGCACGCAGCCGCGGTGGAGGGCTGATGGCGCGCGTGGGGGTGGTGACCTTCCCGGGGTCGCTTGATGATCACGATGCCCTGCGCGCCGTGCGCCTCAGTGGCGCCGAGGCCGTGCCTCTGTGGCACGGGTCTGACTCCGTTCAGGGCGTGGATGCCATCATCTTGCCGGGCGGATTCTCGTACGGGGACTACCTGCGGTGTGGTGCCATCTCGGCGTTGAGCCCCGTGATGGGGACTGTGATCGACGCCGCCAACAAGGGCATGCCGGTGCTGGGCATCTGCAACGGCTTCCAGATACTGTGCGAGGCGAAATTGCTGGAGGGCGCCATGATCCGCAACGCCGGGCAGCAGTTCATCTGCCGGGACGAGCGGTTGCGGGTGGAGACCCGGGACACCGTGTGGAGCTGCGGATTCAGCAAGGGTGAAGAGATCACCATCGTGCTGAAGAACGGGGAGGGGAACTATCAGGCCTCCCCTGAGACGCTACGTCGGTTGGAAGGCAATGATCAGGTGGTGTTTCGCTACCTGGACAACCCCAATGGCTCAGCCAACGACATCGCTGGCATCACGAACGAGCGGGGCAACGTCGTCGGGTTGATGCCGCATCCCGAGCACTGCGTGGAGGAGCTGACCGGGCCATCCTTGGATGGGCGGCGGTTCTTTGAGTCGGTGTTGGGCTTCTTGAGTTCCCGCGTCTGAAAAACATGACTGCCTTTTTCGTGTAGATGTCGGCCATAGGGAGACATCTGCAGGAATAACACCGTGCTGTCTCGCTCATCCCGGCGGACGCACTGGCCGCTGGCTACCGAGCTGCCCTCAACTAACAGGTAGCTGCCCCGCGAACCTGCGTTGGACGTCGCAGGGCTTTGCCCCACGTCGCAGGGCTTCCCGTGGCCGTGGGACAACTTCGCAGGGCTTCAGCTCACGTCGCAGCCCTTCCAACAGCCGGAAGGGCTGCGACGAAGGCCAAAGCCCTGCGACGTTGCTGGGCGGGCGAGAGGGCGGACGTCGATAGACTCCTGAACCATGTCGTCTGCGAACCTGAACCAGCACGAAACCGCCCACCGCGCCGCTCACGTCGAGGTCCATTCCTACCAAGTGGACGTGGATGTCCGCGGCGCGGTGGTGCCGTCTAAGGCGCTGTTTCCCGTTGTCAGCGCCATTGAGCTGACGGCGCAGGAACCGGAGACCTGGCTGGATTTCATCGGCGAGGTGGACAGGGTGCTCGTCGACGGCGCCGAGATCCCCGTCGTGTACGACGGCGCCCGCATCGCACTGAGCGGGCTGCCGGTGGGCGAGCGCTGCGAGGTGCGGGTGGAGGCCCGTGGCCGCTACTCCCGGACGGGCGAGGGGCTCCACCGCTTCACGGATCCCGTGGATGGAGAGACCTACCTCTACACGCAGTACGAGCCGTCCGATGCTCGCCGCGTGTTCCCCAACATGGAGCAGCCCGATATCCGGGCGCCCTTCACCTTCTCGCTGACCGGGCCCGACGGTTGGTGGTTCGGGTCCAACCAGCCGGAGGCGTTGCGCGAGCAGGTTGCCGACGGTGTGGTGCGCGTGGAGTTCGAGCCCACGCTGACGTTGTCGACCTACATCACGTGCCTGTGCGCCGGGCCCTATCACCGGGTCACTGACCTGTGGGTCAGGGAGGTGGGGGAGCCTGGCGGCCCTTCGTCGGACCATGCTGCTCGTTCCTCGCAGGCGGTCCGCTCAGGGACCAGGGAGGTGGGGGAGCCTGGCGGCCCTTCGTCGGACCACGCTGCTCGTTCCTCG
>JAUNUF010000072.1 GCA_030538315.1 Propionibacteriaceae bacterium | reverse complement strand
GATCGTCTACTTGTTGATCGTGTCTCTGCTGTTCGGCGGCAACCTGGGCACGCTTGCGGCGTTGGCCGTGGTCAATCTGAAACTGGGCGTGATCTCCATGGCATCCATGGCGGCCTTCGTCTCACTGGACCCGGAGAAGCTCTCCGATGCGCTCCTGGCCTTCAAGATGCCCGAGCTCTTCGCCTTCGGCGTGAGCTACGGCTACCGGATGCTGCCCATCATGGTGGAGGAGTTCAACACGGTCTTCGACGGCTTCCGGTTGCGGATGGCGCCGCCGGAGAAGCACGGGCTCCTCGGCTGGCGGACGATTGTGCACTGGTGCAAGATGGCGATCCTGAGCTTCTACCCCATCTTTCTCAACACCGCCAAGAACGTCCGCACCACCGTTGAAGCCTTGGAGACCCGGGGGTTCACCTACGCAACCGTGGATGGGCGCGGACGGGGTATTCGGCTGGGTCAACTGAAGATGCAGGCTGCGGACGCGGCACTGCTGGTGGCCACCGTTGCTGCAGTCGTGCTGGCCTTCGCCGCCGGTCAGGTGTGGCCCCTCTACCGCTGACCCGCCGAGCGCAGAATCTCTTCGATGACGACGGCCACGCCGTCGTCATCGTTGCGCAGCGTCACGTGATCTGCCGCCGCACGCGCCTCGGGCTCGCCGTTGGCCATCGCGACGCCCAACCCGGCCCAGCGCAGCATCTCCACGTCGTTGAGGTTGTCGCCGAACACCACCACCTCTTCGCGGGCAATCCCCCGAGCCGCGCAGTACTTCTCCAGAGCGCTGGCCTTCGTCACGCCCGCTCGCCCCACCTCGAGGAAGGGCGCGCCCGACGTGGTGGCGTGCGTGCCGGGAACAGCAAGGTCGCGAGCCGCTTCCAGCAGATCTGCGGGCTGCACCGAGTCGTCGCGCAGTACGAGCTTGAGCGATCTCTCAGCGAGCACCTCTGAGCGGGGGCCCACCCATTGCCGCACAGACCAACCGGCCACCTGAGCCCCAGGGTCATGCAACCCCTCATAGCCTTCCTCGGCGATGTAGGCGTCGCCGGGAGACCGCACCGAGACCAGCTTGACACCCCGAAAGATCGCCCGCATTTCATCTGCGATGAGTTGTTGGGCTGACAGCTCCATCAGCTCCTCGAACAGCAGCTCTCGGGTGGGGAGGTTCATGGCCACTGCGCCGTTGGACCCGATGGCGTCCCCGTCGAGGGCCGTGCCACGCACGATTCCGCTGATCGAGTAGGGCTGGCGCCCCGAGATCGCGATCACTGCCAGACCCGCGTCCTTCGCCGCTTGGAAGGCCGCTTGGGTGCGGGGAGAGATCTGGTGCGAAGAGTTGAGCAGGGTGCCGTCGACGTCCGTAGCCAGAAGTTTGACCATGGCTCAGACCCTATCCGAGCCGGGCTCAGCGCTCGAAGTAGGGCAGAGAGCGCAGGGCCCTGTCGAGGTGCCAGGTGGCGTAGGCCACCACCATCCCGTCAACGCGCCTCGCAACCACCCGATCCGTGGCCGTCGCGGTGGACCAGTCGCCCGCCAGCAACGCACCCAGATGGTTGGCGGCATCAGGCTCCAACTGGGTGGAACCGGACGTTCGGCAGCCCGTGCAGACGGCCCCGCCGCCCTGCGGGGAGAACCACTTGACCTCAGCGTGGTCACACCCGGCGCAGTGCGAAGTGGCGACGGCGTAGCCGGCCACGGCGAGCGAGCGCAACAGGTAGGAATCCACCACGAGGGGATACGGCCGCTCAGGGTCTTCGAGCGCTCGCAGGGCCCCCGCCAACAGCCGGTACTGCTGGAGCGCCGGGCTGCCCTCCTCCGCTACCAGCCGGTCTGCCGTCTCCACGAGCACCTCAGCGGCGGTGAAGCGCGAGTAGTCCCCCGCCAGCCGGCTGACATGGAGCGCCTCCACCTGGGTGACCACCTCCAGCGACCCACGGCCTTCGGCGAACTGGATGTCCACCTGGCAGTACGGCTCCAACCGGCCGCCAAACCTGCTGGAGGTCTTGCGAATGCCCTTGGCGACGGCGCGTACCTTGCCGTGGCGGCGCGTCAGAAACGTGATGATGCGATCTGCCTCACCGAGTTGGTGGGTCCGCAACACCACTGCTTCGTCACGGTAGGTGGGCACGGATTCGATGATAGGCCGGTACGCTCGTGGCGTGCCTGAGCCTCGCCGTCGACCCACCCCACATCCCAGTGGCGCCACGCCTCCCAGCCTCCCGAAGGGGTCGCTGCCCCGCCACGTGGCGATCGTCATGGACGGCAACGGCCGGTGGGCCAAGCAACGCGGCCTGAAGCGCACCGAGGGGCACGCCATGGGCGAGGCCTCGCTGCTGGACGTTATCCACGGCGCCATCGAGATGGGAATCCCCTACCTGTCGGCCTACGCCTTCTCCACGGAGAACTGGAAGCGTTCGCCAGATGAGGTGCGCTATCTCATGGGCTTCAACCGCGACGTGATCCACCGCCGTCGCGACGAACTGAACGAGCTGGGTGTCCGGATCCGTTGGGCCGGCCGACGCCCCCGCCTCTGGGGCTCCGTGATCAAGGAGTTGGAGGTGGCCGAGGAAATGAGCCGCACCAACACCACGCTCACTCTGCAGTTCTGTGTCAACTACGGTGGCCGCGCGGAGATCGTCGATGCGGCACGTGAGATCGCCCGGCTGGCGCGCGAGGGCAAGCTCGACCCGGACAGGCTGACGGAGGACAGGTTCGCGAAGTTCCTCGACGAGCCCGAGATCCCAGATGTGGACCTGTTCCTACGCTCCTCTGGGGAACAGCGGATTTCGAACTTCCTGCTGTGGCAGAGCGCGTACGCCGAGTTCATCTTCCTGGACAGGCTGTGGCCCGATTTCGACCGCCGCGACCTGTGGGCCGCCGTCGAGCAGTACGCAGACCGCGAACGTCGCTTCGGCAGCGCCTGACCGGCTAGGCGAGATCCGGCGGCAGCTCTCGGGGCAGCGGCCGCAGCAGCTGCTGGCGCAGCTGGATGACCTTCTTGGCGTGCTCGTCGAGGGCGATGTCGCCCAGCAGCCGTGGCTCCCATGACGGCACGGGGCGCTTCCGGCCCTCCCCGTCAACACCGCAGTAGACAAACGTGCAGTGGGTGGTCTCGCGGAGGTTGCGGGTGCGCGCGTCGCCGGAGCGCACGGAGATCGACACGTGCATGCTGGTGTTGCCGGTGTGGATGAGCCGGGCGTCGACCTCCACGAGATCGCCGATGAACATGGGCTGGTAGAAGCGCACCCCGCCCGCGTAGACCGACGCGGCCGGGCCGGCGTGCCAGCGCTCCGCCACGATCTTGGCCGCGGTGTCGATCCACGCCATCACGTAGCCGCCGTGCACCTTGCCGCCCCAGTTGACGTCCGTGGGCGCGGCCAGGAAGCGCAGGGTCTCGCGGCACGCCTCGGTCTCGTCGCTGTAGACCTGCGTGCCCATGTCGGCTTCGATGGCGCGGCGGGCCGCGTTGAGCTCGACGGCGCGGGCGTGCTGCTCCAACTCCCACTCATCTTGGGGGAAGAACTTGGGCACGGGCACGGTCTTGCCGTCCTCCATCGCCACGAACTGCAGGATGCACTGGGTGTTCAGCACGCGCTCGCCGGAGCGGGGGTCGCCTGAGGAGACGGTGCAGACGATCTGCATGGACGTGCGCCCGGTGAACACCACGCGAGCTTGGACGACGACGAGGTCACCCACGCGGATGGGCTTCACGAAGTGGGTGTTGCCCATATAACCAGTGACGGCGTAGGTGCCGGCCCAGCCGACTGCGGCCGCGTAGCCCGCCTTGTCGATCCACTCCAGCACCTTGCCCGCGTCGATCGTGCCGCGCACGTTCGCGTCGAAGGGCTCGGCCAGGAAGCGCAGGGTCACACCGCGGCGCGGTTCAGCCATGTCGGTCTCCGATCATCCGCCTCTGACCCTATGCGATGACGCTCAGCCCAAACGTTCAAACGCCGTTGCGCGGACAAGAGCGGAACCGACGGCGTCGCTTGCCTCCAGATCGACCTCGGCGAGGATGCGCCAATCGTGGTTGCCGTCCGGATCGTGAATGACCTGGGTGACCTTCCACACCTTGGGGCCCTTCTCTAGGCGGAAGAGTTCCGGACCGCGCGCGTCGCCGTCGAGCAGGATCTCCTCGTAGTCATCCCAGTAATCGGCCAGCGCGTCGTCCCACGCGGCCGCGTCCATGAGGACCTCCATGGGCGGGTCGGTGAGGGCGGCAGTGGATTCCTCCAGTTCGCCCAGCGCCTCCCACTTGTCGTCGGCCAACAGCGCGACCCTGCGGAACATGGCGGTGCGGATCATGGCCGTGAACGCTCGCTCGTTGCCGGTGACCGGCCGTGGCGGCGGCGGGGGCGCACCTTGGGCCGCCAATGCTGCGGCGGCAGCCACCTTGTCGGGATCCGTCAGGGATTCCCACTCGTCCAGCAGCGAGGAATCCGTCTGGCGGACGGTCTCCCCCAGCCACTCGACGATGTCGTCGAAGCTCTCGTTGCGGTACTCGTCGGGCACCGTGTGGCGCAGGATGCGGTACGCGTCCGTGAGGTAGCGCAACATGGTGCCCTCGCTGCGCTGAAGCTTGTAGTTGGAGATGAGCTGCGTGAAGTTCATGGCACGCTCCCACATGTCGCGCACCACTGATTTCGGCGACAGGCCGGTGGGATCCACCCACGGATGGGCCTGGGCGTAGATCCCAAACGCGTGCTCCAACAGCTCGGCCAGGGGTTTGGGCCACGTCACCTCTTCGAGCAGTTCCATCCGCTCGTCGTACTCGATGCCGTCGGCCTTCATCTGCGCGATCGCCTCGCCCCGGGCCAGGTGTTGCTGGGCCAGCAACACCTGGAATGGATCCTCGAGCACGGCCTCCATGACGGAGATGATGTCGAGGTGGTACGTCGGGGAATCCGGGTCGAGGAGATCCAGGGACGCGACGGCGAACGGGGCCAGCGGCTGGTTCAGCGCGAAGTTCTCGCTGACGCCCTCCCCCAGCGCGCACCAACTACCCGTGGCATCCGGCTCGTCGAGCTTCACGAGGACTCCCGAGCTGAGGAGGCCCTTCGTCAGGGCGAGAGCCCGCCGTCGAAGCGCCTTCTTCCGTTCCTTCGGCTCGTGGCTCGACTCGATGAGGCGCACCATCGCCTCGTAGCCGTTGCCGGGGCGCTGGGCGAGGTTGAGGATGGTGCCGTGGGTGACCTGCATGCGCGAGACGAGGTTCTCCGGCTCCGCCACGATGATCTTCTCGTAGGCGTCCTCGGTCCAGCCGACGAATCCCTCCGGCGGCTTCTTGCGCACAACCCTGCGTCGCTTCTTCTCGTCGTCGCCCGCCTTGGCGAGGGCACGTTCGTTCTCGATCACGTGCTCGGGTGCCTGGACCACCACGAAGCCGACGGTGTCGTACCCGGCCCTGCCCGCCCGGCCCGCAATCTGGTGGAACTCGCGTGAGCGGAGCCTCCGCACGCGGTTGCCGTCGTACTTGCTGAGTCCGGTGAACAGCACGGTGCGGATGGGCACGTTGATGCCCACGCCGAGGGTGTCGGTGCCACAGATCACCTTGAGCAGGCCCGTCTGGGCGAGCTGCTCGACCAGCCGCCGGTACTTGGGCAGCATCCCGGCATGATGCACGCCAATGCCGCGCCGGACGAGCCCGGAGAGGATCTTGCCGAAGCCGGGCCCGAACCGGAACGCGCCGATTTCCTCGGCGATCTGATCCGCGTCGTGCTTGGTGATGAAGTTGACGCTCAGCAGGCCCTGGGCACGCTCGAGAGCCTCCGCCTGCGTGAAGTGCACGATGTAGACGGGTGCTTTCTGCTCCTGAACGAGATCCGTGACCTTCTCTTGGAGCGGGGTCATGGACCACTCGAAGATCAGCGGCACCGGCCGCTCGGCGTCGTCGATGAGGCTGGTGGAGCGGCCGGTGAGCTCGGAGAGTTGACGCATCAGCGGGTCGACGTCGCCCAGGGTTGCGCTCATGAGCAGGAACTGGGCCTGCGGCAGTTCCAGCAGCGGCACCTGCCAGGCCCAGCCACGATCCGGCTCCGAGTAGAAGTGGAACTCGTCCGCGATCACCATGCCGACGTCTGCGGCCTTACCCTCACGGAGCGCGATGTTTGCCAGCACTTCTGCCGTGCAGCAGATGATGGGCGCATCCGCGTTCACGGAGGCATCGCCGGTGACCATGCCTACGTTGTCCGCCCCGAACACCTGGCACAGGGCGAAGAACTTCTCGCTCACCAGAGCCTTGATGGGGGCTGTGTAGAAGCTCACCCGGTCGGTGTTCAGCGCCGCGAAGTGCGCGGCGAGCGCCACCATGGACTTTCCGGAGCCAGTGGGCGTGGCAAGGATGAGGTTGTTGCCGGAGAACAACTCGATCGCGGATTCATCCTGATGCGGGTACAGCGAGATGCCCTCGGCGTCGGCCCATGCCGTGAAGTGCTCGTACAGGGTGTCGGCGTCACCGGCGACGGGGTCGGTGAGTTTGGCCATGCGGGCCACGCTACCGGATCTCGCCTCAACCACCGCACCCAAGCCTCAAGGAGGGCTACGCGGAACGATCCTTGGCGAAGGGGTTGCGATGCTGGACGCGCTTAGCAGCCCTTCGCGGATCGCGCTGCTCCTTCGTCGCAGGCGATCCGCTCAGGGACCAGCGGGTCAGGCGTGCTCGGAGCGGTTCAGGGCGCTCAGGATTGCCTTCATCGACGCGCTCGTGATGCTCGGGTCGATACCGACGCCCCAGAGGACCTCAGTCTCGTCACCCTCGCCAACCTCGCATTCGACGTAGGCCGCGGCCTGCGCGTCGCCGCCCGAGTCCAGCGCGTGCTCCGAGTAGTCCAGCACCCGCACGTTCGCGCCGGCCTGCACCAGGCCGTCGACGAACGCGGACACGGGGCCGTTGCCCTCGCCGGTGATCTCGACACCCTGGCGGTGCGGGCCGTCGACGGTGGCGTTGACCACGAAGCTGCCGTTGCTGGACGTGGTGCCAGCGGCCGTCAGGCGCCATGGGCCGTCCGTCAGGTACTCCTCGGTGAAGATGTCGTAGATCTCCTGCGGCGTGATCTCGCTGCCAGTGTTCTCGGTGTGCTGCTGCACGGCGCGGCTGAACTCGATCTGCAGCCGTCGCGGCAGGTCCATCTTGAACTCGGACTTCATCAGGTACGCCATGCCGCCCTTGCCGGACTGCGAGTTGACGCGGATGACGGCCTCGTAGGTGCGGCCCACGTCGTGCGGGTCGATGGGCAGGTACGGGGCCTCCCACGGCATCTCGCTGACCTGCTTGCCAGCCTCTTCCGCGACGTACTCCAGGTACTCCAAGCCCTTCTTGATGGCGTCCTGGTGGGAGCCGGAGAAGGCGGTGTAGACCAGATCGCCCGAGTAGGGATGGCGCGGGTGCACGGGCAGGCCGGTGCAGTACTCGACGGTGCGGCGCACGTGGTCGATGTCGTGGAAATCCAGCTCGGGATCCACGCCCTGCGTGTACAGGTTCAGCGCCAAGGTGACCAGGTCGACGTTGCCGGTGCGCTCGCCATGGCCGAACAGGCAGCCCTCAACGCGATCCGCCCCCGCCATTTGGCCCAGCTCAGCGGCCGCGACGGCAGTGCCGCGGTCGTTGTGCGGGTGCAGCGACACGGCCACGTTCTCGCGGTGCATCACGTTGCGGATGAAGTACTCGATCTGATCCGCGTAGGTGTTGGGCGTAGAGCGCTCCACCGTCGCGGGCAGGTTGAAGATGATCTCGCGGCCCTCGCCCGGCTGCCACACGTCGGAGACGGCGTTGCACACCTCGACGGCGAAATCCGTGGGGGTCTGGGTGAAGATCTCCGGCGAGTACTGGTAGCCGAACTCCACGTCGCGCAGGTATTTGTCTGCGTACTTCATCACCATCTCGGTGCCGTTGGTGGCCATGCGCACGCACTCCTCCTCGGAGATGCGGAACACGACGTCGCGGAACAGTTTGGCGGTGGCGTTGTACATGTGGATGGTGGCGCGCTTGGCGCCGATCAGCGACTCAGCAGTGCGGCTGATCAGATCCTCGCGGGCCTGCGTCAGCACGGAGATGGTGACATCGTCCGGCACCCGGTCTTCTTCGATCAGCTGGCGCACGAAGTCGAAATCCGTCTGCGATGCGGACGGGAAACCGATCTCGATCTCCTTGTATCCGATCTCGACGAGCAGCTCGAACATGCGCATCTTGCGCGAGGGCGTCATGGGGTCGATCAGGGCCTGGTTGCCGTCACGCAGATCCGTGGACAGCCAGCGGGGCGCCTTCTCGATGCGCTTGGCGGGCCAGGTGCGATCCGGCACATCCACTGGTACAAACGGGGTGTAGCGGTGCACCGGCATGGCGGTGGGCTGCTGGACGGGCTTGGGCTGAGGGCGGTGGTTGATCATTTCTTTCGGTCTCCTGGGCTGGGGTTCACTTGCCAGACACGACAAAGCACCGCAGCGAGGAGATCCGGCTCAGAAATTCTGGGCCTCGCTGCGGCAGCCAAGGAGCAGGTGATGCCGTGCCACGAGCGTCACAATAGCACCGCGGGCGGTCAGGTCAATGACCCGTCCGCCCGCGATTCTGATCAGTGTTGCTGCGTTACTTGACAGACCCTGCCGTCAGGCCGCCGATGAGGCGCTTCTCGATGAAGGAGAAGAGGATGATCACGGGAACGATCGCCACCAGCGCGACGGTGAACAGGTACTGCCAGTCCTGGACGTAGAGGCCCAGGAAGCGGGGCATGGACACTGTCAGCGGCTGGAGATCGTTCTGGCGCACCAGGATGAGGGCGGCCGCGAACTCGTTCCACGAGTTGACGAAGACGAACACGATGGCGGTAACGATGCCGGGCCACACCAGCGGCAGCGAGATGCGGAACATCGTCTGCAGGCGGCCGAGGCCGTCGATCAGGGCAGCCTCGTCGACCTCCTTGGGAACTGAGGCGAAGAACGCCTGCATGATCCAGATGGCGAACGACAGGTTGAACGCACCATTGATCAGGATCAGCGCGCCCCAGACGGCGTACCCCTGCCAGCCCTTGAACTCCTGGAACAGACCGACGGCGAGCACCGTGGGCTGCAGCATCTGCGTGACGAGCACGAGCAGCAGGAAGATCATGCGGCCTGGGAAGCGGAAGCGAGCGATGTAGTAGGCGGCCGGGGTAGCCACGAGCAGCACCAGGAGGGTGGCACCGACGGCGATCACCGTCGTGGCGAGCAGCGACGACGCAGGGTTGACCGCGGAGGTCCACACGTCGAGGTAGTTGGCCCAGCGCGGCTCCTCGGGGAAGTACACCGGCGGGATGTCGGTGACCTCAAGGCGCGTCTTCAGCGACGTGATGAACATCAGCGCGTAGGGGAAACCGAAGAACAGGACGATCAGCAGCGAGCCGATCACCACGCCAACGAGGTTCGGCGGCTTGTCGATGCCGCCGCGCAACTTGTGCTCAACCTTGGGCTTCTTCAACATGTCAGCCCACCTCCTTCGTGGGCTGCACGATGATCAGGTAGATCGCGATGATGACGAGGCAGAACAAGAAGTTCACAACCGAGAGCGCCGACGACACACCTGGGCCGAGCGCGCTCTGGTACTCGTACATGAGCGTGGTGGTGATGTGCCCCGTGTGGTAGCCGGGGGTCTCCTGCAGGATGCGCAGGATGGGCAGCGAGTTGAACACGTTGATGATGTTGATCAGCGCTGCGGTGGCGATGGCAGGGCGCAGCAGCGGCAGCACGATGTGCCAGTAGCGCTGTGCGGAGTGTGCGCCGTCGACGTGGGCGGCCTCGAGGACGTCACCGGGGACGGCCTGAAGGCCGGCGAGGATGGTGTAGGTGGTGAAGGGCAGCGACACGTACACGGCCACGAACACGCCCACCCAGAACGCGCTGGTGGGGTCCTTGGTGAAGGCCCGGGTGGTCTCGAGGATGCCCGTGTCCACGAGCAGCCGGTTGAAGAGGCCGACGTTCTGCTGGAGGCCGTAGCGGAAGACGGTGGCCGTCATGACCACGGAACAGGCCCACGGCAGGATGATGAACAGGCGCAGCAGCTTGCGGCCCCGGAACGGCTTGTTGAGGAACTGGGCGAGCAGCAGGCTGACGATGACCGTGATCAGCACCACCACCACGACCCACACCACGGTGTTGGTCAGGATGCGGGCGATCGGGACGCCGGGGAACGTCAGCGCGCCGGCCTTGCCGATGTAGTTGTCGAGACCCACCGGATCGGGGCTGCGCAGGATGCCCTTGTTGTTGTACTTGAAGAACGACGTGTAGATCATCAGACCTGCGGGGTACAACACCACCCCGGCGATCAGGATGAGCGTGGGCAGCAGCCACGGCAGCGCGCGGAGGGTCTCCCATCCACCTGAGATCTTGCGCTTCTTGGTCTGTTCCACCATCTTCGGGGTGGCTATCAACGACACCGGCGTCGTCCCTTCTACGAGAAGAATGTCTCAGCGTAAACGGGGTGGCACGGGTTTGTCCGCGCCACCCCGTTTTTCACTGTTGGGTCAGATCAGCTCTGGGCTGCGACCTGGGCCTCGATCTGCTCGAGCAGAGCCGCGGGCTCCTCGGTGCCGATCTTGTAGGCGTTCTGCTGCAGAGCGGTCTGCAGGGCGTCCCATGCCGGGTTGGACACGGGCTGGAACTTCACGACGGACAGAGCGTCAAGGAACGCACCCTGGTTGCCGGTGGCCTCAGCCTTGCCCTTCTCGATGGTGCTGGTGGTCACAGGCAGGAGGCCGGTGCCCTTGTACCAGGGCTCGTAGAGCTCATCGGAGTAGAGGTAGTTGAGGTAGGCAGCGGTGGCAGCCTTGCGGTCAGCGTCGTTGTTGTTGAACGCGACGATGAAGTCGGTAACGCCGATGGCCACGCCTTCGCCGTCCTTCGAGGGAACGGGAGCCAGTGCAACCTTGATGCCCTTGGCCTCAGCATCGCCCACAACCTGGCCGTGGCCGATGGCCATGGCGAGCTTGCCAGCGGCGAGGAGGTCAGTGGTGTCCTGACGGTTGTCCTCGAGGTTGGGCTGGGTGTAGCCCGCGTCGAACATCTTCTTCATCTGGGTGAAGCCCTCGACGGCAACGTCGGAGTTGGCCTTCAGCGCTTCGCCGTCGGTCCAGTTGCCACCGGCGCCCCAGACCCAGAGGGAGGACTCGACCTGAGCCTCTTCGGAGCCGAGAGGCATGCCGTAGGCGTAGGTGCCGTCACCCAGGGCCTTGATCTTCTCAGCGGCGGCCTCGAGATCTGCCCAGCTCTTGGGAACCTCGGAGATGCCGGCCTTCTCGAAGATGTCGGTGTTGTAGACGAGCATGCGGGCGGATGCGATGTCCGGAGCGGCCCACTGGGTGCCGTCGGGGCCCTTGCCGTTGTCCATCAGGCCTGCGTCGATGTTGGCGAGGGTCTCTGCGCTGAGCAGCTCGTCGATCGGGTACAGGAGGCCGGCCTCAGCGGAGGAGGAGAACGCGTTGTCGTTCAGGATGTCCGGGTAGTCGTTGGCCTGGATGCGGGCCTGGACGCTCTGGGAGAAGTTGTCCCAGCCGTCGATCTGCAGCTCAACCTTGACGTTGGGGTATTCCTCGTTGAACTTCGCGGTGATGCGGTCCCAGTCAGCCTGCGAGCTGTCGGAGTACGACGGCGCGAGGATCTTGATGGTGGTGTTCAGGTCGCCAGCGGAGGCGGCAGGAGCTTCGCCTGCAGCAGAGGTCTCGCCGCCAGCAGGGGCGTCGGTCTTGGGGGTCTCGGCAGCATCGCCGCCGCAAGCGGTGAGGGCGAAGGCGCCGACGAGGGCGGCCACGCCGAGCTTGTAAACACGCATCTTCACGTGTGAGTCCTTTCCTTCAGGTAAAGGGTCAACCGGGCGGTTGTTGGTTCCGATACTAAGAACTCCTGCCCCGTTGCACCCCCTAAGGACACCACGTTGTAACCAAATAGTTACCGTTAACACTGGAATGCGCAGAAATAGTGATCACTTGTCTGATGTCCGGTGTCTCGGGCCGCCTTTTGAGCGTCTCCGAACCAAATTCGGAAGCGAAATGGCGGACTTTGTCAGGTCATGATGATCAGAAGCCCAAGCGGTTGAGGTGCTTGGCGTCGCGCTGCCACTCCTTGAGCACCTTCACGTGCAGTTTCAGATGCACTCGGGTGCCGAGCAGCCTGTTGATCTGCTCGCGCGCCACCGTCCCGATCTCGCGCAGACGCGCCCCCTGATGCCCGATGATGATCCCCTTCTGGGAATCCCGCTCCACCACGATGGTGGCGAAGATGTCGGTCAGCGGCTTGTCCTCCGGGCGGTCCTCACGCGGAAGGATCTCGTCGATCATGACCGCGATGGAGTGCGGCAGCTCCTCCCGAACCCCCTCGAGCGCCGCTTCGCGGATCAGTTCAGCGATGAGGGTTTCGGTGGGCTCATCGGTGATCTCGCCGTCGGGGTAGTACTTCGGGCCCTCGGGCAGGAGCTTGAGGAGGGTGTCTCGCACGACGTCCACCTGATCGTTGGCCGTGGCCGAGACAGGGATGACCTCGGCCCACTCGATGCCGAGCTCTTCCGCAACCGCAGCCACATCCACCAGATGCGAGAGGATGCGCTCCTTGCTCACCAGATCCGTCTTGGTGGCGAGCGCCACAAGCACCGGGCGGCGCGTCAGCTTGGCGATCTCGCTGATGATGAACTTGTCACCGGGGCCAATGCGCTGGTCACAGGGCAGGCAGACGCCCACGACGTCCACCTCGCTCCAGGTCTCGTAGACCAGATCGTTGAGGCGTTGGCCAAGCAGAGTGCGTGGGCGATGCAGGCCAGGCGTGTCGATGAGGATGAGCTGGCCGTCGTCCCGCGTGACGATGCCGCGCACCACGTGGCGGGTGGTCTGCGGCTTGCTGGAGGCGATGGCGATCTTCTGCCCCACCAAGGCGTTGGTGAGCGTGGATTTTCCCGCGTTGGGGCGGCCCACGAAACAGGCGAAACCGGATCGGAAGGTGGGCTCAGTCATCGGGGTCCTCCTGCTGGCCATCATCGGCGAGCTCTTCTGGGGTCAACCGGCGCACCAGGATGGTGCCGATTTGATGGCGTCTTCCGACGGCGCGGTCGGCGATCAGTTCAAGGTCGCCCACGATGGCGCGCGACCCGGGAATCGGCACCAGGTTGAGTTGCTTGGCCATCAGCCCACCCGCGGTCTCGACCTCGTCGTCGCTGAGGTCAACACCGAACAGGGCGCCCAACTCGTCGAGCGCCAGCCGGGAGGACACCCGGTAGCGGCCCTCCCCCAGTTCCGTGACGGCGGGGGTGTCGTGGTCGTATTCATCCACGATCTCGCCGACGATCTCCTCGAGGATGTCCTCGATGGTGGCCAAGCCGGCGGTGCCGCCGAACTCGTCGATGACCATGACCAGGTGGGTGTGGCTGAGCTGCATGTCACGCAGCAGTTCGCTGACCGGCTTGGAATCCGGGCAGAAGGCGGCGGGGCGCATGATGTCGCCCACCGTTTCGAGCCGCTCGGAATCCGGGAACTCGTGGATGCGCTTGGCCACGTCCTTGAGGTAGACAACGCCCACCACGTCGTCGAGATCATCGCCGATGACGGGAATGCGGGAGAAGCCAGAGCGCAGCGCCAATGAGAGGAGTTGCCGCAGAGTCTTGTCTCGGGTCACGAACACCACGTCCGTGCGCGGCACCATGACCTCCTTGACGATGGTGTCGCCCAACTCGAACACCGAGTGAATCATCTTGGATTCGCCGG
>JAUNUF010000188.1 GCA_030538315.1 Propionibacteriaceae bacterium | reverse complement strand
CGAAGTTGACGATGGAGGACACGACACCCTTGCGGATCTGGCCCTTCTGGAGCTGCGTGAGGAACGTCTGGCGCACCTCGGACTGGGTCTGCTCGAGCCATGCACGGCGGGACAGGACCACGTTGTTGCGGTTCTTGTCCAGCTCGATGATCTTGGCCTCAAGCTCCATGCCGACGTAGGGCTGCAGGTCGCGGACGCGACGCATCTCCACCAGCGAGGCGGGCAGGAAGCCGCGCAGGCCGATGTCGACGATCAGGCCGCCCTTGACGACCTCGATGACGGAGCCGGTGACAACGCCGTCCTCTTCCTTGATCTTCTCGATCGTGCCCCAGGCGCGCTCGTACTGAGCACGCTTCTTGGACAGGATGAGGCGGCCTTCCTTGTCCTCCTTGGTCTGGACGAGGGCCTCGATCTGGTCTCCCACCTGGACGACGTCGAACGGATCGACGTCGTGCTTGATGGAGAGCTCCTTCGAGGGGATGACGCCTTCGGTCTTGTAACCGATGTCGAGCAGGACTTCGTCCCGATCAACCTTGACGACGGTGCCGGAGACGATGTCCCCGTCGTTGAAAGAAATGATGGTGGCGTCAACCGCAGCGAGGAAGTCGTCGCGCGTGCCGATGTCATCGACTGCGACAGTCGATGCCTCAGTGGAGGAGGTCATGTAGTAGGGCTCCGAAATAGATGGGATGGACTTGTTCGCAAGGCAGCCCAAAAAATTCAGGCCACAGTGCCCGATCAGCCTACCCCGCACCCCCGCTCAGGAGCAACCTGGGGTGGCCGTGCGGTCGACCGGGGAACTCTAGCGGGTCATCGCTGGCCCCGCCAGTGTTTATGCTGGTCACCGTGACTCAAGCCCCAGGATCAAAGTCCCATTCTCGCACCGCACTCATCGTGGTGGGGGTGGCCTTGGTACTCGTACTCGGGCTGGTGATCTTCAACCTGGTGAAGCCGGGCACACCCACGGCGCAGGAGCCGCCCGCGGCAACAGAACCCGCCAGCACCGGCGCCGAGCCTGCGGCCTCGACGCCCACCCCTGCGCGCGCTACCGCGTCTGGCTCAGCCGGTGCCACGGATGCCCGCTTGGCGGAGTGCACCGAGGTGACCGACGGCTTCGTCCCCCAGCGCTTCACCATCGATGCTCTGAACGCCGATGAAACCGTCCTCGCCCTCGACGTTGACCAGCAGGGCAACATCGCCGCTCCCCCGCTCGATCAGCCGCGCACCGCCTCGTGGTGGAGTGGCGGCCCAAAGCCGGGCGACGAAGGCCGCGCCCTGCTCTCGATCCACACCTACAACCCATCCCTCCCGCCTGCGTTGGGCAACGAGATGTACGAGGGCGGCGAGCCCCAGTTGAAGGCGGGCGACCTCATCAAGCTGTACGGCAAGGACGGTCAGGTCCTCTGCTACGAGTACACGAAGGACCACAAGTTCTGGATGGATGAATACGACCCGGATTCGGACGTGATGATCCGGGAAACCGGAGATCCCGAGTTGGCCATCATCATCTGCTGGGATTACGACAAGCGGACGAAGAACTGGGATTCGCGCGTGCTGTTCTACGCCGAGCCGGTCGACCTCAACGCCGCCTGAGGTTCCTGAGGGCCGACGTCGCGGAGCCCAGCCGAATGTCTACGCGAGCGTCCTTCTTTCCCCGAGCTACGCGGAACTCACCTCTGGGGTGGAGGCAATAGGCACGCCTGGAGGCCCTTCGTCGCCACTGGGTGCTCGTTCCTCGCACCTGTGACGCTCAGGGACCA
>JAUNUF010000071.1 GCA_030538315.1 Propionibacteriaceae bacterium | reverse complement strand
AGCGGCCCTTCGTCGTGACGCGGTGCTCGTACCTCGCACGCGCCCCGCTCAGGGACCAGAAGTCGTGACGCGGTGCTCGTACCTCGCACGCGCCCCGCTCAGGGACCAGAATTTGCTCGACGCCGGATAACTGGAAGACTGGCGCGGTGCTACACGTCAAGGACATCGAGGTGCGCGCTGGCGCGCGGCTTCTGCTGTCCCCTGTGAGCTTCCAGGTGATCAACGGTGACCGCATTGGGCTGGTGGGCCGAAACGGCGCCGGGAAGACCACGCTGACGCGCATTCTTGCTGGAGAGGGGCAGCAGGCCGCTGGCCAGGTGACCCGCACCGGTCAGCTCGGCTACCTGCCGCAGGATCCCCGCTCAGGCGACCCCGAGCAGCTCGCCCGCGACCGCATCCTGGGCGCCCGCGGCCTGGATCTGGTGGTGCAGCGCATGCGCAAGGCGGAAGACACCATGGCCACGGCCGAGGGACGGGTGCGCGAGGAGGCCATGGCCGCCTACGCCCGTGCCGAGCAGGCCTTCGTCGCCGCCGGCGGGTATGCCGCAGAGTCTGAGGCGGCACGGATCGCCGCCAACCTTGGCCTGCAGGACAGGGTGCTTGCTCAGCCGCTGAAGACGCTCTCTGGCGGCCAGCGTCGCCGGATCGAACTGGCCCGCATCCTCTTCTCCGACGCCGACACTCTGCTGCTGGACGAGCCCACCAACCACCTGGATGCGGATTCGATCGTGTGGCTGCGCAGCTACCTGCAGGGTTTCCCTGGCGGCCTCATCGTGATCTCCCACGACACCGAACTGCTCGACGCCGTGGTCAACAAGGTCTTCCACCTCGACGCCAACCGGGCTGAGCTGGACATCTACTCCATGAACTGGAAGCGCTACCTCCAGCAGCGTGAGACGGACGAGCGCCGCCGCAAGCGCGAGCTCGCCAACGCCGAACGCAAGGCCAGCCAGCTCTTGCTGCAGGCCGACAAGATGCGCGCGAAGGCCACCAAGGCAGTTGCCGCGCAGAACATGGCCCGGCGCGCCGAGCGGCTGCTGGCCTCCGTCGAGGGGGAACGCCAGAGCGACGCTGTGGCCAAGATCCGCTTCCCAGAGCCAGCGCCGTGCGGCAAGACGCCGCTGCGTGGGTTCGATCTCAGCAAGTCCTACGGGTCGCTCGAGGTCTTCACCGCCGTCGATCTGGCCATCGACAAGGGCTCCAAGGTGGTCATCCTCGGGCTCAACGGTGCGGGCAAGACCACCATGCTGCGGCTGCTGAGCGGCATCGAGGAGCCCACGGCTGGCCGGGTCGAGCTGGGGCATGGTGCGCGCATCGGCTACTACGCCCAGGAGCATGAGACGCTCGATGTGCAGCGCAGCGTGCTGGACAACATGGTCTCCGCGTCCCCCAATCTGGGTGACACCGAGGTGCGCAAGGTGCTGGGCTCGTTCCTGTTCACCGGCGACGACGTGGACAAGCCCGCGAAGGTGCTCTCCGGCGGCGAGAAGACGCGGTTGGCCCTGGCGATGCTGGTGGTTTCCGCGGCCAATGTGCTGCTGCTCGACGAGCCCACCAACAACCTCGACCCCGCGTCGCGCGCTGAGGTGCTCAACGCCATCCGGACCTATGCGGGCGCCGTCGTGTTGGTGACGCACGACCCCGGAGCGGTGGAGGCTCTGGAGCCGGATCGGGTGCTCATCCTGCCCGACGGCGTGGAGGACCTCTGGTCTGACGACTACAAGGAACTCGTCGACCTGGCTTAGGCGCACTGCGCAGAAAATGTGCGCATTCGCTCGCTGATTGTGCACCCGTGCAGTGCCGTGGGGATCAGCGGGTCTACTGTGGAGACGTGGCGAGAATCAAGTTTGGTACCGGCGGTTGGCGAGCGATCATTGGCGATGAGTTCATCCGGAGCAACGTGCGGTTGCTCTGCGGTGCACTGGCGCAGCGGATCAAGGACGAGGGCGCTCAGGATCAGGGGATCGTGATCGGGTATGACCGGCGGTTCCTCTCTGATGTCGCGGCTCGTTGGGCGGCGGAGGTCTTCGCGGGGGAGGGCATCCGCACGCAGGTGATCAAGGTGGCGCAGGCGCCCACTCCGATGATCATGTGGACGGTCAAGGATCAGGGCCTGCCGTACGGCATGGCCGTGACCGCGTCGCACAACCCGGCGCTGTACAACGGCATCAAGGTGTTCACCGCAGGTGGCAAGGACGCCGATGAGGAGATCACCCAGGACGTCGAGACGCGGATGGCCGCGCTTGAGGCAGATGGTGAAGACGAGATCGGCCATGTCGATTACGACAAGGCGGTGGCCACTGGCCAGGTCGTGGAGATGAACCCGTTCAACGGCTACATCGATTCGATCATCGCGCAGGTGGATATGCAGGCCATCAAGGAAGCGAACCTGAAGATCGCGCTGGACCCCATGTTTGGCGTGTCGAAGACCTCGCTGCAGACCATTCTGATGACCGCGCGTGCGGATGTCGAGGTCATCCATGACCGCCATGACACGCTGTTTGGTGGCCGGATGCCGTCGCCGACGTCTGCCACGTTGGAGTCGCTGAAGCGCTATGTGATCGACAACGATTGCGACCTGGGCATCGCCACGGATGGTGACGCGGACCGTATTGGTGTCATCGATGACAAGGGCAACTTCCTCCACCCGAACCAGCTGCTGGTGATCCTGTATTACTACCTGCTGAAGTACAAGGGCTGGAAGGGGCCTGTGGTGCGCAACGTGGCCACCACCTCGCTTCTGGACGATGTGGCCGCGCAGTTCGGTGAGCAGTCCTACGAGGTGCCGGTGGGCTTCAAGTGGATCTCGGGCAAGATGCTCGAGACCGACGCCATCATCGGCGGCGAATCCTCCGGCGGCCTGACCGTGCGCGGGCACATCTCCGGCAAGGACGGCATCTACGCTGCAGCCCTGCTGGTGGAGATGATCGCCGTGGTGGGCAAGCCCATGAGCCAGATCTACGAGGAGATCACCGGCCAGTTCGATCCTCACTACATGGCCGAGATGGACATGAAGTTCCCCGTGGAGCGCAAGCCGGAGATCCTCAACACCTTGATGGTGGAGAAGAAGCTGCCAGATTTCACCGAGAAGGTCGTCGACGTGTCCTACCGCGACGGCGCGAAAGTGTACTTCGAGGATGGCTGGATCATCGCCCGGTTCTCCGGCACCGAGCCGCTGCTGCGCATCTTCTGCGAGCTGCCCAACCAGGAACGCGCCGAGGCCGCCTGCGAGGAGATGCGCCAGTTCCTGGGGCTGTGATCAGTAGATCCGGCTGACGACGGCTTCCCACGGCTCCATCACGGGGCTGCGGGGGCCGCCCAGCACGGGCACGATGGTGCCATTGACCCGCGGCCGCTTCAGCGGCTTGCCTGAGGTGTTGCACTCGATCAGGAAGCGTTGCGCTCCCAGCGTGCGCTGGTAGGCGAAGTAGTACTTGTCACGCCGGTGCACCCACCGCAGATCGCCGATGGTCAACGCCCGGTACTTGCGGCGCAGCGCAATCAGTGCGCGGTGCCAGTTGAGCACGGAATCCGGATCCGCCCACTGCTCCTCGGCGGAGAAGCCCGGAGTGGCATCCGTGCCGGAGAGCCAGGCTGCCCCCTCGCTGAACCCGCCGTCGGGATTCCAGCGCATGGGCACGCGGGCGTGGTCTCGGGTGCCAGCCAGGATCTGGCCCCACGCGTCTACCGGGCTCATTCCCGCCGTCAGCAGGTCTGCGTGCCGGTTGATCGATTCCACGTCGCGGAGCTGCTCCACCTCCGTGAACGCATGGTTGGTGGCGGCCAACTCCTGCCCCTGGAACAGGAAGGGGGTGCCGCGCATCGTCAGCTGGATGGTGGCCAGCATCTTGCCGATCGCGGTGCGGACAGCCGGGTCCTGTTCCTTGCCGCCGCCGAACTTGGACAGCATCCGGGGGTTGTCGTGGTTGTCCAGGAACACGGCGATCCAGTCATTCGGCGCCAGGTGCCTGTCGTAGGCCCGGTAGAACTTCTTCAGCTAGCCCAGCTGGTACTCGTAGGTGTCCCAGCGGGTACGGCCCGGGTTGTCCAACACATCGAAGTTGAAGATCAGGTCAAGCTCGCCGCGGCCGTAGCCGCTGAGCAGCCGGCCAAGCTCCATGCCGATGCCCGGGGTCTCGCCCACCATGATGCCGATCATGTCTGGCGGTAGCGGATCTCCCAGCCCGCCGCCGGGCAGCCTGCGGCGGGGGGTCGACGACGGGGCCACCCGCCGCGTGAACCCCTCGCGCCGGAGCCCGCGGAGGAACTCGTGCAGGCGCGGGCCGTAGAAGTAGTGCTCGACGCCCACGAACTCCAGGAGTTGGCCGATGAAGGGGTGCCCGTCTGGGAGCCCTGGCTTCTTGGAGATGTAGTTGATCACATCCATGCGGAAGCCGTCGACGCCGCGCTGCATCCACCAGCGCACGATGTCTGCAACCTCCTCGCGCACCTCGGGGTTGTCCCAGTTGAGGTCCATTTGGCCGTCCGAGAAGAGCTTCAGCCCCCAGCGCTTGGCCTGCGGGAACCAGCGCCACGCGGAGCCGGAGAAGAAGGCCTTCCAGTTGTTGGGTGGATTGCCCGCGCTGCCCTCACGCAGGAAGTAGTAGTTGCCGTACTTCCCGTCTGGATCCGTGAGGGCCTGCTGGAACCACTCGTGCTCCTCAGAGGTGTGGTTGACCACGAGGTCGAGGATGATGCGCATGCCGCGCTCGTGGCAGCCCGCGATGAGCTCGTCCATGTCCTCGAGCGTGCCCATCTCCGCCATGATCGCCCGGTAATCCCGCACGTCATAGCCCATGTCCTCGTTGGGGGAATCAAACACGGGGGAGAGCCACAAGCAGTCGACGCCCAGCTTCGCGAGGTAGTCGAGCTTGCCGATGATGCCGCGCAGATCGCCCACGCCGTCGCCGTCGGAATCAGCAAACGAGCGGGGGTAGACCTGGTAGAAGACGGCCTCGCGCCACCAGGGCGTGGGATCTGGTGCCCTCCCATGTAGGGGCCGGTCCGCTTCGCCGTTGACCAGATCCAGGATCATGTCCACCAGGCCTGGGCCCGTGATGCGCCGGGTCAGCTTGTCGATCACGCCCAGCGGAAGCCCCGAGAAGAGGTAGATCAGGCGCCTTGGCATGCCTGTTTGGAGGAACAGCTTGTCCACGATGTCGCGGCCCACCGGCGTGCGGTAGAGATCGAGGACGGTGCTGCGCTCAGTGAGCAGCTTCGTGGCCATGGCGCTCCTTCAGATCTGCGATCACCTGTGCGTAGAAGTCCTCGTGTAGGCGGTACTTGGCGCGCAGCACCAGATAGCTGACGGCCATCAGGATCATGGGTAGCACCATCATCGCGGTACGCAGGATGGTGGCGCCCTCCGGCGTGACGTCTGCCGCGCTCTGCGCCGTGTCGATGCCGGAGAGGATCAGGGTGAGACCCACCACTCCGCTGGCGACGGCGTTGCTGAGCTTGTAGATGAACGGCTGCAGCGAGAACGTCACCGATTCGTTGCGGCGGCCCAGCTTCCAGTGGCCGTACTCCACCGAATCCGCGATGAACATCACCATGAGCAACTGCATGGCGCCCTGGCCCGTGAACAGGAACACACCAGCCACCGCCACCAGCACCAGCGACGTGCCGGAGAGCAGGAAGAACACGTACCCGATCAGGCACGCGACAGTTGCCCACAGGTGGATCTGGCGGCGCTTCAGCACCTTGGACACCAGCGGGAACAGGGCCAGAGCGGTGATCTGCGTGACGCCCAGTACCGCTGCGAAGAGGGGGTAGGCGTTCTCGTCGCCGAAGATGTATTTGAAGTAGTACAGCCCGAACGACGTGGTGATGATGTAGCCGCTCATGTAAGCCACCATCGCCACGGCCACCCACAACAACTGGTCGTTGCGCACGATCACCTGGAACAGCTCCCGCAGGGGCGTGTTCTGCGGATCTGCCGCAACCTTCTCCTTCGTGAGGAACAGCGTGAGCAGTTGGAACAGGGCCATGATGACCACGAGGACGGCGGCCAGGACGAACCAGGCGGTGCGGGCTGAGCCGAAGACATCGGTGAGCCACGCCGTCACTGGAACCAGCCCCACTGCCATCGAGAACAGCCCGATGTTGGCGCAGATGCGGGCCACCACGCCGATGCGCTCACGCTCCTTCTGGTCGATCGTCAGCGAGGGGAGCATGGACCAGTAGGCGATGTCATTGATGGTGAACGCGATCTCCCACACCAGATACAGCACGGTGAAGAGCACCACGTAGCCCCAGCCGTGCACGCCGGTGTCGAAGAACAGGATGAGCGTGGCGATGCCCCACAGCAGCCCGCCCCAGAAGATCCAGGGCTTGAACTTGCCGTAACGGCTACGGGTGTTGTCCACCACCACACCCATGATGGGGTCGTTGACCGCGTCGAAGACCCGCATGACCACCAGGATGATGGTGATCACGGCGAGTTGCGCCCCGCTGACGTCGAGGACGTCAGTGAGGTAGAACATCAGGTACATCGACACCAGGGCGGCCACCATGTCGCGGCCCAGCGTGCCGAGCCCGAAGCCCCAACGCGTACGTGCCATGTCAGGCCAGCGGATGATAGGCGAAGGCGCCGATGGACGGGCCCCCGAACTCGTCTGGAGCGCCGTCGTCGTAATCCCCGCCGCCCAACAGGTTGCGATCCAGCGTGGCCTGATCCGCCAGTAGGGAATCCAGCGCGGCTGTCAGGTGATGATCTGCGGGTTCCTCGCCGGCTTCGGCTGCCACGAGCACGGAGCGGCGCATGAGCTCCTTGAAGAACGACGCCGTGCGGTGGTCGCTGCGGGCGGCCACCTCGTCGAGCACGTCATCGGAATAGGGCACGGTGCCGCGGTAGAGCGTCAGGAGCCGGCGGCGCGCGTCCTCATCTGGCTTCGGAATTTCGACGGCGAGGTCAACGCGGCCTGGCCGCTGGGTGAGCGCCTCCTCAAGCACCTCGACTCTGTTGGTGGTGAGGAGGAACGCCACATCGGAATCCGCCTCCAAGCCATCGAGGGCGTCGAGCACGTCGAAGAGCAGGGGGTTGCCGGTGGGGGAGAAGCCGCGATCCATGGCGACGAGATCACAATCCTCCAGCACCACGATGGACGGCTGCAGGTTGCGGGCGATGGCGGTGGCCTGGCCCACGAACTGCAGCGTCTGGCCCGATAGCAGGATCACGGTGTGCTGCGGCGTGGCGCTGATCAGGTGCCGCACCGTGTGCGTCTTGCCGGTGCCGGGCGGCCCGTACAACAGCACGCCCCGCTTGAGGTGTTGGCCGTGGCGGCGCAGCGTCTCCGAGTGGTGGGCGATGCCGCTGATGTGCCCGGTGACGCGCTCCAGCACCCCGGGCGGAAGGATCACGTTCTCCGCGGGCAGATCCGGGCGTGCGACGAACCGGAAGCCGTCGCCCTCTCCCTCGTAGCCCACCATCTCCAGGCTCAACACCTTGCCGCGCAGCAGCGAGAGTTCGGTACCGAGCGTGGTGAGCTCGTCGATCAGTTCGTTGGCGATCTCCGGCTCCGGGCAGAGCACCTCGATGATGCCGGTGCCGTTGCCGTGCATGCGCGATGCGCGGCGCTGGAGGACGGCCGCCTGCTGGCCGCGATAGGTGAACAGCCGGATGCCGAGCGACATCACGCGCCTGGTCTCGGTGGGCCCCACGGCAACGTTGGTCCAGTCCACCTGGCCCGTGGTCATGCGCGCCCAGGGGCTGCCCACCATGTCTGCCAGCGACATGTGGTGGCGCTGATCTCCGCCGCCGATGCCGATGTTGACGGCCTCTGGCCCAGCCAACTGCTCGAGCGCGACGTCGTAGTCCGCGAAGCGATAGGCGACGACTTCCTTGCTCACGGCCGCGATGCTCGCGGGCGCAACTTGGAGGTGCGCTTGGAGCGCCTCGACGAGGGACGGGCCGCTGCCGTCGTGTTGTTGCTGGGCGGCGATTTCCGCGACTTGCTGGAATTGGATCAGGAAGCTGCGCAGTTCTGGGTCGAGAGCCATGGGCCAACCCTAGTGATGCGCACCGTCACTCTGGGCGGATGAACGTCATCACGGTGACGGAAACCGTGGCGAATTCGTCCGGGATGTCCGATGGGGGAGTGTGGAATGCGTTGGGGCCCATGGCCACGAGGTCTGCACCCAGCGTGCCGGTGAGCGCCATCTGGTAATCGACGGGGGAGCGACGGGAGCGCCAGCCGGGGAAGGCGGCTGCGACCGTGTCCGCCTTGTCATCGGACACGTCGAGCAGGCCATGCCTCTCGCGCAGCCCGGCCAGATGCTTGGCGGTGGGCACCACGACGACCAACCGCCCACCGGGTGCCAGGATGCGGGCGAACTCCGCCGAGTTGCGTGGCGCGAAGACGCACAGGATGGCATCGGCAACGCCGTCGCGGAGGGGGAGACCGGCCCACGTGTCGGCCACGATCGACGCGGCGCGGGGATGAGCCCGGGCCGCGCGCTTGGCGGCCGCGGGGGAGACGTCGGTGGCGAGGCCGATGGCCTCGGGGAGCTCATCGAGCAGGTAGCCGAGGTAGAAGCCGGTGCCGGCGCCCACCTCCACGATGCGCCGGGCCTTGCCCACGGCGGCGACCACGTCGTCGGCGATGGGGTCGTACAGGTGCGAGCCCAGGAACCGGGCGCGGGCATCCAGCATGGCGGGGGTGTCGGCGTTGTGCGGAGCTGCGTGGCCGAGGAGGTTCACGTAGCCCTGGCGGGCGATGTCGAAGCTGTGGTGGTTCGGGCAGCTGAGTGCGCCGTCGTGCCGGGAGAGAGGGCCGCCGCAGTGCGGGCAGGCGAGCCAGTCGAACGGATGCTCGGTCATTGGCTGGGCTGGTTGGTTTGGAGGGCCTTCTTGCGCGCCTTCTTGCGGTCGCGGATGTCTCCGCGGATCAGCACGACGAGGCCGATCACGCCGATGACGGTGAACGCGAACCATTGCAACGCATAGGAGAAATGGCTGCCCTCGTCCAACGACGGGCGGCCGAGCGGGGTGAGCTCACTCGAATCCGCGGGGGTGGATTCGAGCACGGACACATAGCCATTGACCAGTTCGATGCCCATCGAAGCTCCGATGGACTCCGAGTTGATCAAACGCAGCTGCCCCTCATGCGGGGTCATCGCCACGTCGTCACCCTGCTGGTTGCGCTGCACGAACCCGACGATGGAGACGGTTCCCGGCAGTGTGGGGGGCAACTCTGCGGTGGGGGCGGCGCCCTGGCGGGGAAGGAATCCTCGGTTGACGAGGAGGTGCTCGCCCTCATCCGTCTTCAGTACGCCGAGCACCTCGGAGCCGTAGGCGCCGTCGAGGGAGCGGTAGCGCACCTGGAACTGCTGCGGGAGGTATTCCCCGGTGGCGCTGACGCGGTACCACTGATCCTGATCACCGATCTCGCGGTTCATCAGCTCCTGATACGGGCGAACCGGCTCAGACTCATGCGCCACGACGTTTGCATTGCGATCCCTGCGCTGATCCAGGCGGTCGAGTTGCCATCGGCCCAACTGCACGAACGTGATCGCCAGCATGATCCCGATCACGACGATCGCGATGTAGCGGATGATCTGCTTGCGGCTCACGTTGCGTCCTCTTCCTCAACCGTGCCACGGAGCACCTCTCCGGTGGTCAGGGCCAGTGCGTTGATGGGTTCCGTCTCCGGGGTGGCGATGGGTGGTGGGCGGTGATCCACTTGGTTGGCGAGCAGCACGGCGATCAGGGCGAGCCCACCGGCCAACCCCAACGTGATCAGCTTCCACCAGCCGGGCACCACCAGGAACGCGACGAACATCGCCGTGCGTACGCCCATCGTCAGGAGATAGCGCTTCTGCCGCTCCTCCAGATCGAGGCTGCGGCTTCGGCCAGCACTCGTGATGAGTGCCGCATCCTGTGCCCTTGCCATGGGATCGAGCATAGTCCTGTTGTCATTCGACACGCTGCCCCGCCGTTTCTGGTGGGTTTCCACAACGACGGCGGGCCTCACCCGTGGGGTAGGTTGCAGGGGTGGCTGAAGTTCAAGGACGCGTAGTACTGATCACCGGCGGCTCGAAGGGCATCGGCCGGTCCATGGCGGAGGCTTTCCGCGATGCCGGCTACCGGGTGGCGGCCACGTACCGCTCCGGCGGCGTGCCAGACGGGGTGCTGGGCGTGACCTGTGACATCACGGATCAGGGTCAGGTGGATCAGGCCTTCGATCTCATCGAGGCTGAACTCGGCCCTGTTGAGATCGTGGTGGCCAACGCCGGCATGACGAAGGACACCCTCCTGATGCGCATGTCGGACGATGACTGGAACCAGGTCATCGACACCAACCTCACCGGCACCTTCCGCGTCATCCGCCGCGCCACGAAGAAGATGATCCGGGCCCGCTTTGGCCGCGTCATCCTTGTGTCCTCCGTGGTCGCTCTGCTGGGCTCGCCCGGCCAGATCAACTACTCGTCGTCGAAGGCCGCCCTCGTGGGCATGGCCCGCAGCCTCACTCGTGAGCTCGGCAGCCGCAACGTCACCGCAAACGTGATCGCGCCCGGCTTCATCGAGACGGACATGACGGCCGTGCTGGGCGACGACGTCATCGCCGATTACAACAAGCGCATCCCCGCAGGCCGCCTCGGCAGCGTCGACGACGTGGCCCAGGCCGCGCTCTTCCTCGCCTCGGATCAGGCGGGCTACATCTCCGGAGCCGTGCTGCCCGTCGACGGCGGCCTCGGCATGGGTCACTGAGACGAAGGAACCAACCATGGGCATTCTCGAAGGCAAGAACATCCTCGTCACCGGCGTGACGATGCGCACCTCCATCGCGTACGCGGTGGTTGATATCGCCCAGCAGGAGGGCGCCAACGTCGTCGTCTCCGCGGCAGGGCGGGCTGTGCGCCCGGCTGAGCGCGCCGTCGCCAAGCTCAGCAAGGTGCCGCCGCTGATCGAACTCGACATCACCAACCCGGAACACCTCGAGGCGCTGCCCACCATGCTGGGCGCCCACTTCGACGGCGGGCTGGACGGCATCGTCCACTCCATCGCCTACGCGGATCCGGAGAAGGCGCTGGGTGGCGCTTTCCTGGAGACGGATTGGGAGACGGTGTCTCAGGCCATGCAGATCTCCGCATATTCGCTGCAGTCGCTGACCATGGCCGCCAAACCCATGCTCAACCGCGGGGCTGGCGTGGTGGGCCTCACCTTCGACGCCCGCGTCTCCTGGCCGGCGTACGACTGGATGGGTGTGGCCAAGGCGGCGCTCGAATCCACGTCGCGGTACCTCGCCCGCTACCTGGGCCCAGATGGCATCCGCGTCAACCTCGTGGCCGCCGGCCCAGTGGACACGGTGGCGAAGAAGGCCATCCCCGGCGCCTCGTCGTTCAACGACATCTGGGCCGAGCGCGCGCCGCTGTCGTGGGACGCGGCAGATGCGGTGCCGTCAGCGAAGGCCGTCGTCGCACTGCTGAGCGACTGGTTCCCCGCCACGACCGGCGAGATGGTCCACGTCGACGGCGGGCTCCATTCCACCGGCGCCTGACGCTGGCTGAGCCTCTCGATGAGTGATGGCTCACGCTGGTTGAGCCGTCGCGAGTCTTGCGAGCGACGTGTCGAAACCCCGGTAGGGTTGATGTCATGGCGACGGTGGCAGAGCTGGCAGGAGTGACGATCAAGCGGGGCACCAACGTGCTGCTCGATCAGATCTCGCTCATCATTCACGAAGAGGAACGATGGGTGGTCATCGGCCCCAACGGCGCCGGCAAGACCACGCTGCTCCAGGTGCTTTCCGCCCAGATGTACCCCAGCGACGGCGTCGTCGGGCTGCTCGGCGAAGTGGTGGGTGCCGTCGATGTGTTCGAGTTGCGTCCCCGGATCGGGTTCACGTCGCTGGCCCTGGCAGATCGCATTCCCGGCCGCGAGAAGGTTCGAGACGTGGTGATCTCCGCCGCCTACGGCGTGATTGGCCGCTGGCGCGAGGAGTACGACGTCTACGACGAGGCCCGGGCAGATGACCTGCTGGCCTCGCTGCGGGTCAACCAGTTGTCGGAGCGCACCTTCGGCACCCTGAGCGAAGGCGAGCGCAAGCGCGTCCAGATCGCCCGCGCGCTCATGACAGATCCGGAGCTCCTGCTGCTTGACGAGCCCGCCAGCGGCCTCGATATCGCCGGGCGCGAGGCGCTCGTCGACACCCTGTCGGAGATCTGCCTCGACGAGGATTCGCCGGCCACCGTGCTGGTCACCCACCAGCTTGAGGAGATCCCTGAGGGCATCACGCACGCGCTGCTGCTCAAGGGCGGCCGCGTGGTGGCAGCTGGCCCCGTGGCCGAGACGCTGACGGATGAGAACCTCAGCGTCACCTTCGACATGCCGCTCAGCGTCGGCCGCCATGACGGCCGCTGGAGCGCCAGGAGCCGTCGTGGGTGAGTTCATGGAGTGGGTGCGAGACAACCTCTGGGCGGGGTGGGGCGTGCTGGCGCTTGCGCTGGCTGCCGCCGAGCTGCTCACCCTTGATCTCACGCTGCTGATGTTGGCCTCCGGTGCGCTGGCGGGTGGCCTGGTCGCGTTCGTGGTGCCCGGCATGGTGTGGCTGCAGGTGGTGGTGGCGCTTGTCACCGCCGTCGCCACGCTGTTCCTGTTGCGCCCCACGCTGCTCGAGAAGGTGCGCAACTCCAAGGGGTACCGCTCCAGCCTTGATTCCATCATCGGTTCCCAGGGCCGTGCCACGGCCATGATCACCGGCTCCGTCGGCGAGGTGAAGATCGACGGCCAGGTCTGGGAGGCCCGCGCCTTCGACCCCAGCGTCACCATTGAGGCCGGCGAGGAGATCGAGGTCTTCGGTATCGACGGCGTGACCCTCAGCGTGTACCCCACGCACCGCCCCCTGACCCAGTAGAAACAACGAGAAGGAAACCTCCATGCCTGATCCGATCGTCTTCATCCTCATCGGGGCGGTGGTGGTCGTCGTACTGCTGCTTGCCGCCACCCTCAAGATCATCCGCCAGCAGCAGGTTGCGCTGGTGGAGCGCCTCGGCAAGTTCAAGAAGGAACTGCGCCCCGGCCCCCACCTCGTGGTGCCGTTCTTCGACCAGGTGCGCTACACGCTGGACATGCGTGAGCAGGTGGTGCCGTTCCCGCCTCAGGGCGTCATCACCGAAGACAACCTGATGGTCTCCATTGACTCGGTCATCTACTTCCAGATCGTTGATCCCCAAAGGGCCGCCTACGAGGCGCAGAACTACCGCGCCGCCATCGAGCAGCTCACCATGACCACGCTGCGCAACATCATCGGCGGCATGGATCTGGAGGCCGCGCTCACCTCCCGTGAGGAGATCAACCAGCGGCTGCGCACCGTCCTGGACGAGGCCACCGGCAAGTGGGGCATCAAGGTCAACCGTGTGGAGCTGCGCGCCATCGAGCCGCCCGCCACCATCCGCGACGCCATGGAGAAGGGCGCCCGTGCGGAGCGCGACAAGCGCGCCCAGATCCTGCTGGCCGAGGGTCAGCGCCAATCCCAGATCCTGTCCGCCGGCGGCGACCGCGAGGCGTCGATCCTGCGCGCCCAGGGCGACAGGGAGGCGGCGGTCCTTCGCGCCCAGGCAGATCGTCAGGCCGCCATGCTGCGGGCCGAGGGCGAGGCGCAGGCCATCACCAGTGTGTTCCAGGCCATCCACGCCGGCCAGCCGGATCAGGCGCTGCTCGCGTACCAGTACATGCAGATGCTGCCGAAGCTCGCCAGCGGCGACGCCAACAAGATGTGGATCGTGCCCAGCGAACTC
>JAUNUF010000187.1 GCA_030538315.1 Propionibacteriaceae bacterium | reverse complement strand
TGGAGTTCGACACGTGCCCCCTGAACTCCACCCCTGTGACACGGCCCTCGCCTCAAGCGGGGGCCTTTGTCTTTTCGGAGCGCTGCTCCAGCGACGATAATCGCCCGCGGTGAGTCAACGCCACTGTCCGGGCTTCGGAGCGCTGCTCCGTCCGTACTTGCGCCACAAGGCTATCCATGTTCCAATTCATCTGAGCATATGATCAGATGAGGAGATTTCGATGACTCAAGCCCAAGTGGTGGGACTCGACGGCTGCGCGATCGCCTGTGTACACCCTGAAAAGGTGCTCACCGTGCGGGATGCCGCGCCCGACGAGGAGGCGTTGACCCGGGTTACAAGCCTGTTCAAGTTGTTGGGCGACCCCACTCGGGCCCGGCTGCTGTACGCGCTCCTTGAGGCTGGCGAAATGTGCGTGTGCGACCTCGCCGCAGCAACAGATACTGCCGAGGCAACGGTATCGCAGGCGTTGCGGCTGCTGCGCGCCTCGGCTGCGGTGACCGGGCGTCGGGAGGGCCGCAACGTTTTCTACCGGCTTTCAGACGCGCACGTCCGGCTCCTCCTGGACGTCACGCGCGAGCACGCCTTGCACGTTGAGGAGGGCGGCCAATGAGTGGCGGGCATGCCCATGGGCACGGGTTGTCGGCCTCTGGGCGCCACCGCTGGCGCTTGGCCGTCACCTTCGGTCTGACGGCTACGTTCTTCCTCGTCGAGCTCGTTGCTGGGCTAGTGAGTGGGTCGTTGGCGTTGGTTTCCGACGCGGGACATATGGCCGCCGACGTCGTGACGCTGGGGGCCGCACTGGTAGCTACGCGCCTGGCTACCCTGCCCGATGCGAGTGGCCGTCGCACGTACGGAAGGTACCGGGCGGAAGTGTTCGCCTCGGGCTTGGCGGTGCTGATGATGCTGGGTGTTGCCGTCTACATCGTGGTCGAGGCCGTGCGCCGGTTTGGGCAGGATGTGGAACCGACGTCGGGGGTGATGCTGACGGTCGGCTTGATCGGACTCGCGATCAATGCGGTGGGGATCGTGCTGTTGCGGGGCGGGGCGTCCGATAGTCTGAACGTGAAGGGTGCCTATTTGGAGGTGATGGCGGACGCCATCGGCTCGGTGGGTGTCATCGTGGCTGGCCTGTTGGTGCTGTACACGCAGCAGGCGTTCTGGGACACGGTGGTGGCTCTGGCGATCGCATTGTTCGTCGCCGTGCGTGCCCTCATGTTGGGGCGGGAAGTCATCGCCGTACTGGGCCAGCACGCCCCAGCCGGCGTCGAGCCCCGCGAGATCCTGGACGCGTTGGCCCGGGTTGAGGGGGTTGTCGACGTGCACGACCTGCACGTGTGGCAACTCACCTCAGGCATGGACGTCGCGACCGCGCATCTGGTGGCCGCCGACCTCGGGGCCGAGGCCAGCGTGCTGAGCGCGGCCAGCACCCTGCTGCGCGAGCAGTTCCATATCGAGCACGCCACCTTGCAGGTTGAGTCGACTTCTGGCGGTGTGTGCCAGGGAACGGATTGGTGAACCATGGCTGATGCCTGTTGCGGCGGTGACACCGTCGTCGAACCCCTCGAAGTCGCTGCGGCTCGCGAAGAGCCACCAGTGCGCCTGCGTGATGTTTCCGAACTACGCCGGGCGGCGGTGGCCGGCGTGCTGCTCGTGCTTGCCTTCGCCGCAGAGTGGATCGCCCACCTGACGGTGGTCGCCCTAATCCTCTTCTGGGCCGCGCTGCTGGTGGGGGCGTCCACGTTCGTGCCGGGCACCCTGCGCCGGCTCGCC
>JAUNUF010000070.1 GCA_030538315.1 Propionibacteriaceae bacterium | reverse complement strand
CGTCTCCTGAGCCGGGCGCCCTGCGCCCTGTCGAAGGGCCGGCGAGCCATACAGCTCTCCCAGCCGCTCGCGCACTGCGTCAACGCCATAGCGAGCCGCGAGCTCAGCCCGCGCAAGGTCGAGATCCAGGGAGGGCAGATCTGCCTCCACGGCCCGCACACCGTCGGCCAGCTCAGCCGCGTCGTCGTTGACGTCGACGAAGCGCCCGCACAGCCTCATGGTCTCGCCAATGGCCTCCTCCGGCCCACCAGACCTGGTCACCACCACGGGCAACCCAGCCGCCACCGCTTCGGGCACGGCCAAGTGGAACGTCTCGAGCAGGCTGGGCGCCACCAGCACGTCGAAGCGGGGCAGCGCGGCCAGCACGGTGGCGCGCGGAACGTTGCCGTGGAACGCGACGCGCTGCTTCAGCCCCTTCTCGGCGACCAGATCCTCCAGCTCGGCGCGGAGCGGCCCGTCGCCGAACAGGTCCAGGCGCGCCTCAGGCCGATCTGCCGCGAACAGCGCGAAGGCCTTGACCAGCCGGTGGACGCCCTTGATGGGGGCCAGACCGCCCACGAACACCCAGCGGTCGAGCCGCTCGGGCCGGCTGGCGCGTCTGGGCGAGGCGTCGAAATCCACCGGGTTGGGCACCACGAGAAGCTTGTCTGCGTGCCGGGGCAGCTTCTCGACGAGGAGGTCTCGCACGCCCGTCGTGACGCACGTGAGGTAAGCCGCCCGCTCCAGCACCTCGTCGTAGATCTCCACGCCCTTGGCATCCGCCAGCACGTTGCCCAGCTCGCTGGAGTGTTCCGTCACCACCACCCGGGCCTGCGGATCCGCTAGGCGGACCGCGACGAGACCCCCGAAGTAGCCCACGTGACCGTGCACCACCTCCGCTTCCAGCGGGGTCAAGGCCCGGCGGGTGGCGGCCACAGCGCTCTCGGCGCGTTCGGGCACACTCCAACCGCCGACGAGTGCGTGCGGGACCCGCACGATCTGACCGAAATCACCACGGGAGGTCAGCTTTCCGGCCCGCCCCATCCGGGCGATCAGCGCGTCGAAGGCTGGGCCATGGGCGGCAACCAACTCTGCTGGCCCACCGGGCCACTCGGTGTGGTGGATGACGCTGACGTCATAGGCGCCAGCCGCCAGCCGGCTCCAATCCGCCACGAAGTTGCCCAGCACGGGGTTGCCGAGCGAGGGGTACCAAGGCGTGCAGACCGCCAGACTGGGCCGGTTCACGGCGCGCTCAGTCACGCTCGAGCTGCATGAACTCAGCCAACACCTGCGCGGCGCGCTCGCCGTTGTGGTGGGTCACGGCGTAGCGGCGGCTCCGCTCGCCGATCTCCGCGGCGCGCTCCGGATCTGCGATGAGCGAGGTCAGCACCTCGCGCAGATCGGTGGGCGTGGCGCGCACGATGGGCGGCTCCTCCGGGTAGCGGGCCAGCACCCTGTCTGCCAGATGACCGACGACGACCTTGCCCATGCTCATCGCCTCGATGGCGGTGACGCCGTAATCCCCGATGCGCAACTGGTCGATCACGATGTCGGACTGCTCCATGAGCGTGTGCACCTGCGCGTGGGGCACGCCGGTCTCGCGCACGTAACGGATGAGGCCCTGCGCCTGCAGCTCGAGGCACACCTCGTCGATCACCTCGGAGCCCTTCAACCCAATCTTGTTGGGGATGTGCAGCACCAGCGGCGGCTTCCCGTGCGCCAGCGGCGGCTCCGTGGGGTGCCACAGATCAGTGTCGACGGTGAGCGGCAGCCAGGTGGCCTCCGGCAGGTAGTCGAAGAGATCCGCGGTGGTCACGAACACCGGGCCGTCGAAGGCCTTCACGTGCGGCAGCAGCGCCTCCGTGCGCTTCTGCAGCTCCTCCGCCAGCGGGGTGAGCAGGTCGTCGCCCGTTTCCGGGTCGAGCACCGAGCCTGCCGGCAGCCCGAACGGAGAGTGAGACTCCAGCTCGGCATGGCGCCGCGGGTTGCGGATGTCCGAGCCGTGGAACACCAGCCCCTGGCGGATCCCCTGCTGGGTGAGCCACTCGGTCTCCTGCCAGAAGTACTTGCCCAGGGCGGCGCCGGCGATGGGGCGCCCGGATTCGCTGAGCACGTGCGTGTAGCGGCTGGCGAGCTTCTCCTTCATCCGCGTCTGCCAGTAGCGGGTGACGGCCTGCGTCTCGTTGAACTGCTCCGTCACCGGGTACGGCGAGATGGATTCCGTCATGCGCCACACGGAATCCGCGATGGCCTCCGGGAAGTGGCGCATGAGGGCACCGGCCCACTCGTTGGCCTGCCCGGCCGAGTTGCTGGTGCCGATCCGCAGGCGTGGCCGCGGCTCGAAGAGATCCGAATCCGCCAACCGGGCGCGCTGGCCCAGCATGTCGCGGCGGATGCTGTAGAGCTGATCCGTGAGGTCGTGGGGGCGCAGGCCTGCCTGCAGTTCAGGGCCCACCACGCGCAGGGCCTCATCGATGAGGTTCTGGCTGAAGTGCTCGAAGGTATGGGCCTGCACCAACTCGTCGGTCAGCTTCGCCTTGTAGGAATCAAGGTTGGCCAGCAGCTTGCGGGTGGCCTCAGCGCACGACGACGGGTTGGAGTGCTCGAACACCTCGCCGATGCCGAAGCTGGTGATCTTCTCGCTGAGCCACTCCATGTTCGAGGTGAGGATGGGCAGGCGCGCCTGCACGGCCTCGAAGTACTTGTTGGGGGCTGCCCAGTTGTGGTTGCCCACGGGGAGGAACGGGAAGATGGCAGCGGTGGCCGAGGCCAGATATTCGGCAACCTCGTGGGTGGGCGCGAACGGCACGAAGTGCACCCTGTCACGCACCCCGGCCTTGCGCGCCAGTTCATCCAGCTCCAGCGTGTAGGAGCTGGGCCGGCGCGAGCCGATGGCCAAGTGCACCCCGGGCAGTTCCGGCAGGGCCGAGATGACGTCGTGCACGCCGCGGTGCACCGAGAGGCCGCCGGCGTAGGCCAGCAGCGGCACGTCCTCCGGCACGTCGAGAAAATCCCGGATGGTCATGGGCTTGCCGATGCTGGGCAGGTTCGCGATGGGTGCATTGGGCAGCAGCGGCGGCGTGGGGATGTCGTACTTGTTGGCCAGGAAATCCGCGATGGGTTCGCACACGGTGAGCACCGCGTCGCACTCCCGGATGTACTCGGATTCGAGCGCTGGGAAGCCCTCCAGCACGTTGGGATCCTCGCTGGCCAGGCCGTAGACGTACTCGCGCGCGTCATAGATGACGGCGGTGCGGCGCCCCTCGTTGCGGGAGCGCACCTTGACGCGGTTGGCCAGATGCAGCAGGTGCACGTCCGTGACGATCAGATCTGGCTGCAACTCCACCAGCTTGTCGTACATCGCGGCTTCCATGTCTGCGATGAACGGGAGCATGCCCTGCCACGTATCTGGGCGCCCGACGGCGGGCGGCTTGGGGCGGGCCTTGTCGATGACCTTCACGGCCTCGCGCTTCACGCGGCCGGTGGCGCCGTCGACCAGGGCCACCGCCTTCAGCGCCGCCTGCGGTGGGCGGCGCTTCATGGTGAGGTGGAAGGCCTTGCGCACCAGACGGTACGTCACGCTCAGCTTCTTCTTCGCGACGGGGCGGTGCATGAGGTAGTAGGGGATGCCGCTGATCTCGCCGGTGTGGGGGATGCCGGTGCCGAAGCCCACCATCGTCACCCGGAACCCGACGGAGGCAAGCGCGAGCGCGTTGCGGTGCGCCCGGGCATCGATCTCGATGTTGTTGGGCAACGCGATCACTGCGTGGGGCTGCTGCATCGGGGAACCTTCCTCAGCTTCGAAACTACTCAAGGCAGTATAGGCGGGGAGGAGGCGCCGCCCGGCACCCAGAGCGGGCCGTGCGGAGGCACTGTCCACAGCGTGCGCACCCCGTCGAACGTTCTGTTCGAACAACTAGAGTGACGGCCATGGCTAAAGTTCTGACCTCCCTCCCGGTCGGCGAGCGCGTTGGGATCGCGTTCTCCGGCGGTCTCGATACCTCTGTCGCCGTCGCGTGGATGCGCGAGGCAGGCGCGGTTCCCTGCACCTACACCGCAGATATCGGTCAGTACGACGAGCCAGACATCGAATCCGTGCCCGGGCGCGCGCTGGAGTACGGCGCCGAGCTCTCCCGCATGGTGGATTGCAAGCCGCAACTCGTCGACGAGGGGCTCTCCGCCCTCGCGTGCGGCGCCTTCCACATCCGCTCCGCGGGCAAGGCCTACTTCAACACCACCCCCATTGGGCGCGCCGTCACCGGCACGCTGCTGGTGCGCGCCATGGCTGAGGACAACGTCTTCATCTGGGGCGATGGCTCCACGTACAAGGGCAACGACATCGAGCGGTTCTACCGCTACGGCCTCATGGCCAACCCGCAGCTGCGCATCTACAAGCCGTGGCTCGACGAGGAGTTCGTGCGCCAGCTGGGCGGCCGCGACGAGATGAGCGTGTGGCTGGGTGAGCGCAACCTCCCGTACCGGGATTCGAAGGAGAAGGCCTACTCCACGGATGCCAACATCTGGGGCGCCACGCACGAGGCCAAGACCCTGGAAGAGCTCAACGTCTCGCTCGAGACCGTTGAGCCCATCATGGGCGTGAAGTACTGGGATCCCTCGGTGGACATCGATACCGAGGACGTCTCGATCCGCTTCGAGCTGGGCCGCCCCGTCGCCATCAACGGCACCCGGTTCGACGATTCGGTGGCCCTCGTCATGGAGGCCAACGCCATCGGTGGCCGCCACGGCCTGGGCATGAGCGATCAGATCGAGAACCGCATCATCGAGGCCAAGTCTCGCGGCATCTACGAGGCGCCGGGCATGGCGCTGTTGTGGATCGCCTACGAGCGGCTGCTGTCTGCCATCCACAACGAAGACACCATGGCCAACTACTTCACGCAGGGCCTCAAGCTGGGCCGGCTCCTGTACGAAGGCCGCTGGCTGGACCCGCAATCCCTCATGCTGCGCGAATCCATTCAGCGTTGGGTGGCCTCGGCCGTCACCGGCGAGGTGGATCTGCGCCTGCGTCGCGGCGATGACTACACCATTCTGGACACCCGCGGCCCCCACCTGTCGTACCAGCCGCACAAGCTCTCCATGGAGCGTGTGGCGGATGCGGCGTTCGGCCCCACGGATCGCATTGGCCAGCTGACCATGCGCAACCTCGACATCGCGGATTCGCGCGAGAAGCTGGAGCTCTACGCGCAGCAGGGCACCCTGCTGGCCGGCCACGCCGATCTGATCGGCCGCCTGGAGCGAGGCGGCGCTGAGGCAATCGCCGAGTTGGGCGCAGCCGGGCCCTCGGATGTCGACGAGGCCGTCGAGCGTTCTGCGATGGATTCCGGCACCGACTAGGAGCTGGGCCGCAAAGCTATACTGCGGCGCATGGACCTCAGCGAGGATTTTCAGCAGCGAGCCCAAGACAACGAACGCCTCCGCGCACTGGCGGTCACCGAACTCGAATCCACGCGTGATCAGCTTGCCGAGACGGTCAGCCGGCTCCAGCGGGCGCGGGAGGATCTGATCAAGACCAACCAGCTGCTGGTGACGGCCGTGGCTGAGCATGAGGCCATGACCCAGGAGAAGGGGCGCCTCGAAGAGGAGCTCGCTGAGGCCAAAGACGTGGCGGCGCGGCAGAAGGCCTACATCGAGCGGCTGCGCCAGCAGCTCGACAAGCCGCTGCGCGCCGTCGTGAAGAAGGCAACTCGTACCCTGCGGCCCGGTGCTCGCGGATGACCGCCCAGCAGGTGGAGTTCCCGCTCGCCGTCCTGGATGAGTACCTCGCCTCCTCCCCAGATTTCGTGGTGCTGACGCCGGCCTACCCCCGCAGTTGGGCGACGGGCGGCGAGTTCATCCGCACCCGAGTGCTCGCCTACGCCGCCGCTGGGCTCAACGGCTTCGTGGTGCACTACTCCCCCAACGTGGACGCAGACGACGTGCGCGCCGTCGAATCCGGCATCCCGCTGGTGCGGGTGCCCACTCAACTCCTGCCCGCCGTCGTCGAAGCCCTCGGCCGCACGGATGCGGCCATCGTGTGCCACTCTCCCGTGCCAGAGCTCCAGCACCTGCTCCTCGACGAGTTGCCCGGCCGGCCAGTGGGCGCATGGTTCCATGGGTACGAGGTGCGCGACACCCGCCGCCTCCACGGCAACGTCTCCATGGGTGAGGCGGCCCAGATCCGCGAAGCGCACACCGCCGTCAACGCCAGCCGCTTCGAGGCTGCCGGCCGGCTGTTCGCCAACCCGCATGTCACCAAGGTGTTCGTCTCGGATTTCCAGCGCCGCACCTCCGAGACGGATGTGGGCACCGCCGTGGAGAACTTCGAGGTGATCCCCAACTTCATCGACGGCGAGTTCTTCGCCGCACGCGTCCGGCAGCCCGCGGAGGCCAACCGCATCCTGCTGATGCGCGGCTTCGCCCAGCGCAACTACGGCAACGACATCGCGCTGCAGGCCATCAGCCACCTCTCCCGTCGCGAGGGCTTCGCGGATCTGCACTTCACCATCCGCGGCTTCGGCCGGCTGTTCGACGGGGAGACCGCCCGCGTGGCGGCGCTACCGAACGTGGACATCCACCGCCGCTACTCCAGCCCCGCGGAGATGGCCATCGCCCATTACGAGCACGGCGTGTTCCTGTGCCCCTCGCGTTACGACACCCAGGGCGTCATGTTGGGCGAGGCCATGGCCAGCGGCATGGCCTGCATCACCAACCCGGTGGCCGCCATTCCCGAGTTCACCGACGAGGCCTCCGTGGTGTTCGCCAAGCCGGATGATCCGTGGGCCTTCGCTGAGGCCCTCTGGTATCTCGTCCACCATCCCGAGCTCCTCCCCCAGCTCTCCACCGAGGCTGCGCGCCGCGTCCGCGAACAGTGCGGGCACGCAAACACCATCGGCAGGGAGATCTCCCTGATCGAAAGGCTGCGGCCATGACGCTGTACACCCCGGTCGTCTTCTCCAACCAGGATCCGGACATCGAGCGGGCGGCCATGGCCCGCGGCTGGCGTGTCGTGGAGCAGGAGAGCGTCATGCTGCGGCTGATCGGCACCCGCGAGACCATGCAGATGCCCACCTCTCACATGAACATCCAGGTGGGCGCATTCGAGCCTGCACACGTGCCCGGTTGGAACGCCGTCATCGCCTGGCTGCGGCGCCACGTCGCCAACCCGCTGTTGGTGATGGGCCCCAACCATGGGCTGACGGATCTTGCCCTGTGGGCCCATGCCGCGCACGGTATCCCCCACGGCGCCTGGCTGACCAACCAGATCGTCTCGCTCACCTCCTCTGCGTTGGCGTTGCTCTCCTCAGCTTCCGGGGTGGTCTTCACGGATTCCAAGGCCGAGGCCACGTTCAGGGCAAGTTGGCCCACTCCGCTGCCCAGCTTCCAGGATTCGCCCCTCGTGGAACTGGTGGACCAACCCGCCGTCCCACCTGCCCTCCGTACTCCCGGTGTCACCAGGGTGCTGTTGGTGGGCTACTACGCGGGCCCCAGCCCCACCGTCGGAGTGCAGCGGATCAACTACTGGTTCAACAACCTCGCCAGGCTCTCGGAGGGCCGGGTCCAGGCAGATCTGGTGATGGCGACGGCGTGGCCAGACGCGCCAGAGCGGGCGCACGTGGTGCCAGACATGGGCCCCGCCGAGGTGTTCCAGCCGGGGGGCGCCATCGAGCCCTGGGGCTTGGCCCATGTGAAGAACACGGACGAGGCCTCCAAGGCCTACTCCGTGACCGGCGGGTACTGGCCCTTCGCGTTGCAGCGCTACTTCGATGCCCGCGAGGACGAGTACGACGTCGTCATCATCTCCGGCAACCCGTTCAGCTACTTCGAGTTCGCCCGGTACGCCAAGCAACGCTGGTACGCCGCCACCATCCTCGACTATCGGGATCCCTTCTCCCGCAGCCCACGCCTCGAGCTGACCCCAGAACAGCTGGAGCGCGCAACGCACGACGAGGCCACCTGGAACTTCGCGGCAGACATGATCACCGTGGTCAATAGCGCCTGCGCAGAGCTGGTGGTGAGCAAGAACGCCCAAGCTGAGATCGAGATCATCCCCAATGGCTGGGACGACACGTCGAACCTCCCTGGCCGAAACGAGGAGCGCGCGCCCCACGGGCAGATCAGGCTGACACACGCCGGGCAGTGGTACGAGATCACCCATCCGGCAGATCTCATCGAGGCCGTGGCAGCGGCGGATGTAACGCTGCACCAATTCGGGCCGGATCTGCCCTCCGACGGCGTTCCCAACGTGTTGAACCATGGCCGCCGTGGCCGCACGCAGCTGTACGGAGAGCTGGCCACCATGCACTGCGGCGTGACCTTCAGCTCGGCGCAGGGCTTCGAGACACCCACCAAAGTGTTCGACTACCTGGCTCTGGGCCTGGACATTCTGGTGCTCCACGACGGCGCACCGGCGGACAGCGCGCTGCACGCCCTGCTGGGAGATACCGAGGGCATCCACTGGGTGGAAAACGACGTTACAAAAATCACCGAATTCCTTTCTGAGTACCAACCAACAGCCCACACGGATCCGGCCCGGGCCGAGCGGTTCAGCAGGGCTGCCGCAACGCGCAAATTGATCAGCCACATCGAGAAACTAGGTGACCACAGCTACTTTCCACCCGCTGCGCTCACTGTCAACGTTGCCATTTGAGGGCAACTCAAACACCGTTATATAAATGAGTATTGGTACTTACTTGAGCCTTCGCGTTGGGCTCAGGCAATTCGAGTAACACCCATTAGTGATCTGGCAGATCCACCCTTCCGCCCTCGGTCAAGCTTGATGTAAGGGATCACAGGGACGGAGTTGGCATGCCACATTCAACCACGCATTGCGTGACACACTCCCACATTTTTCTGCATCCATTGCTGGAGAACTCCACGATGCCCAACACGCGCAGCGAGCGGCGTCAGCAGCAGCTTCTCGAGATGCAGGCAGAGCGGCTGTGCGGCAGCTGCCCAGTCGTCGACAAGTGCCTCACAGAGGCCATCATCAAGCATGATGCCGCGGGCTTCGTGGCTGGCACCACCCAGCGGCAGCGCATCGAGGTGCGGCGTCGGCTCAACGTTCGCGTGCAAGAGCTGGATCTTGACCAGTTCACGGGCGTCCGCTCCGGGCGCCAGTTCGACACCGAGGAGATCCTCCGGCTGCGCAACGCCAACCCGGATCAGCCGCTGAGCACCATCGCGGCCAAGATTGGCTGCTCGGTCTCCACCGTGAAGCGCCACCTGCGGAGGCTCGAGAACGTCGAGGTCAAGCCCCGCGTGCTCCAGGTACCTCCCACGCCCGGCCAGATCATGGCAATGGCCGCCCTGGTCAAGAGCAGCGTGCGCGGCCAGGCCGCCTAGCCTGCCCCAGCCACACAACCGGCGATGGCCGCTAGGCGGCGCCCTCTGCGGCCATCGGCGGGAACCAGAGGTTGAGCTCCTCTACGGTGCCCAGATCCACGAAGTTGCCGGTCACCACATCTGCGGCGGCCTTCACCTCGTCTGGCGCGTCGCCCATGGCGACGCCGCGGCCGGCCCATTCGAGCATCTCGATGTCGTTGCGCCCGTCGCCTATGGCCAGCACATCTTCGGGGCTGATGCCCAGTTCGCGGCACACCATGCTGAGCCCGAAGGCCTTGTCCACGCCCTTGGGCGCGATGTCGAGCCAGGCGGACCAGCCAACGAAGTACGAGACCTCCTGCAGGCCCAGCTTGCCCACCAGCTCGCTGAAGGCTTCCTCGGTGGTATCCGGATCACGCACGATCACGCGCGAGACGTCCTCCCGAGCCAACTCCTCCGTCGGCACCACGGCAACGTCTCCCAGCAGCTCGCCGGGTGGGAACTCCTGATTGACGCGCCAGTGCAGCCCGTCCTGCACGGCGATCCGCGCGTGCGGGGCGATCTCGGAGACCTGACGCACCACGTCGTGCGGATCAAAGCGGGTCTCGTGCTGGATCTCCAGCTCCGGGTAGGTGACCACCATCGCCCCGTTGGCAGACACGTGCCAGCCCGGGGGCAGCTCCAGGTGATCAGCGATGGGCTTGGTGGACAGCCATGACCGGCCGGTGGAAAGAACGACGGTGGTGCCAGCGTGCACGACGCGCCGCACCGCGGCCCGCACCTCCGGGGGCATGACTCCGAATGCATCGACGAGTGTGCCGTCGATGTCGAGCGCTACGAGTTTCGGTGTGAACTCCATGGCGTTTCCTCTCTTCCCCGCCTTCGGGGACGCCTGGTTGCTAAGCATGTTTCGAAACCCAGCATGCCACCGCTGGGTAAACCAACGGTGCAGGGCAGCGAAACAGCGGGTAACCAGACTGGTCCCTGAGCGTCACAGCTGCGAGGAACGAGCAGCCAGTGGCGACGAAGGGCCGCCAAGCATTCCCTCCCACCTATAGCCGGTCTCGACCCCCAAGATACGGGCGCAGGGCTTCGGGCACGTAGACCGACCCATCGGCCTGCTGGTGGTTCTCCAGCAGCATGATGATGATGCGGGTCATCGCGCACAGGGTGCCGTTGAGGGTGGCGACGGGGCGCACGCCGTCGTCGAAGCGGCCGCGGATGCCCAGGCGGCGGGCCTGGAATTCGGTGCAGTTCGAGGTGGAGGTCACCTCGCGGTACCGGTTCTGCGTGGGCAGCCAGGCGTAGCAGTCATACTTGCGGGCGGCGCTCAGGCCGAGATCGCCTGAGGCCACGTCGAGCACCTGGAACGGCACCTCCAGCGCGTTGAGGAAATCCTTCTCGTAGCCCAGCAGCTTCTGGTGCCACTCCTCGGCATCTGCCGGGTCGCAGTGGATGAACATCTCCACCTTGTCGAACCAGTGCACGCGGAAGATGCCCCGGGTGTCCTTGCCGTGCGAGCCGGCCTCGCGGCGGAAGCACGGCGAGTAGGCGACGTAGCGGCGCGGCAGGGTGTTCGCGTCGAGGATCTCATCCGAGTGATAGGCGGCCAGCGCCACCTCGGAGGTGCCCACGAGGTACAGGTCATCTGCGGGCAGGTGGTAGACGTCCTGCGCGGCCTGGCCGAGGAAGCCGGTGCCCTCCATGGCGGACGGGCGCACCAGCGCCGGCGGGATCATGGGCGTGAAGCCCCACTCGGCGGCCTTGGTCATTGCCAGGTTGAGCAGCGCGATCTCGAGCTGCGCGCCCACGCCGGTGAGCACGTAGAACCGCGAGCCGGAGATCTTGGCGCCGCGCTCCATGTCGATGGCGCCGTGCAGCTCGCCCAGCTCCAGGTGGTCCTTGGGCTCGAAGCCCTCGGCCGCGAAGTCTCGCGGGGTGCCGACGGTCTCGATGACCACGCCGTCGTCCTCGCCGCCCTCGGGCACGCCGTCGATCACGAGGTTGCCCACCTGGGCCATCAGCTCGTCGAACCTGTTGCCCGCCGCATCAGCATCCGCCTGAGCGGCCTTGACGTCTGCCGCGAGCTGCTGCGTGCGGGCGATGAGTGCGGCCTTTTCTTCGCCCTGCGCGCGCGCCACGTCCTTGCCGATGTTCTTCTGCTCGGCGCGGAGGCGTTCGAACGAGGCGATCGAGGCGCGGCGGGCCTCATCCGCCGCGAGCAGCTCGTCGACGAGCTCCACGGAGGCGCCGCGAAGGGCCTGGGAGCGCCTGACGCGATCTGGATCTGTACGCAGCACCTTGGGATCAATCATGGGCCCACCTTACCGAGCGTGGAGCACCCGGCGGAACTGCCCCGCTGGTCCCTGAGCGTGCCGCGCCCGAGGAACGAGGGCCGCGGCACGACGAAGGGCCGCCAGGCTATCCGACTCCCCAACCCGCCGGATGCTCACGAAGGACAGCGCTAGGGTTGTCCCAAACAAGGAGGACGGTGGCACCCACAACGCGCAGACAGCCCATCCCGGCGGAGATCTGGGTACTGGTTGCCGCCGCGTTCCTGATCGCGCTCGGCTTCGGCATCGTGGCTCCCATCCTGCCCCAGTTCGCGAAGTCCTTCGACGTGGGCGTCATGGCCGCCTCCGCCATCGTGTCCGTCTTCGCATTCGTGCGGCTGGTGTTCGCGCCCGCGGGCGGCGCGTTGATCGGCAAGTTCGGCGAGCGACGCATCTACCTATGGGGCCTCAGCATCGTCGCTCTCTCCAGCGCACTCAGCGGCCTGGCCCCGGATTACTGGACGCTCCTGCTCTTCCGCGGGCTGGGCGGCATGGGTTCGGTGATGTTCACCGTCTCGTCCATGGGCCTGCTGGTGCGCCTGTCTCCGCCCGCCCAGCGAGGCCGCACCGCGTCGCTGTATGGCTCCGCCTTCCTGCTGGGCAACATCTTCGGGCCCATCCTCGGCTCAGCCCTCCAGGGCTTGGGCCTGCGCATCCCCTTCTTCATCTACGCCGCGGCAGTGTTTGCCTCCGTGCTGGTGGTGATGATCTTCCTGCGGCGCGACACCGGCGCCCCTCCCGCGGCGGGCGAGGCACAACCCAAGATGTCGCTGCAGGAAGCAATGGCCATGCCGTATTACCGCGCTCTGCTGGTGACGGGCTTCGCCAATGGGTGGGCCAACTTCGGGGTGCGCATCGCGCTGCTGCCCCTGATGGCCGAGGCGGTGCCGAGGATCGGCGCACCGGCGGCCGGCATCGCGCTCACCCTTTTCGCCCTGGGCAACGCCGTCACTCAGCAAGCCACCGGCCGGCTGATCGACAAGCTGGGCCGCCGCCCCTTCCTTGTGCTGGGCCTCGGGCTCTCCGCCCTCGTGACGCTGCCGTTCGGGTGGTTCGACACCCTCATCTGGTTCTTCGCCCTCTCCACGCTCGCCGGCGCCGGCGCTGCCTTCATCGCGCCGGCCTCGCAGGCGCTGCTGGCCGATCTGATTGGCTCCAACCGCAACGGCGGCCAGGCGCTCTCCACGTTCTCCATGGCCACAGATCTGGGCTCCATCGCCGGCACCCTCCTCGCGGGTGCCATCGCGGATGCGCTGGGCTTCGGCTGGGCGTGGGCGGCCACGGCCTTCGTGATGGGCGCCGCCATGGTGCCCTGGTTCTTCGTGAAGCGCCCACGGCGGGCCTGATGCGCATCGCGGTCATCGTGAACCCCGCCAAGGTGCGTCACGGTGCCCGCTTCCGCAAGGTGCTCGAGGCCGAACTCGCCGCCCGCGGCCTGCCCCCACCCCACCATCTCCTGACCACCATCGACGACCCCGGGGCCGGGCAGGCCAGGCAGGCGCTCGACGACGGGGCCACGCGCATCCTCGTAGCTGGCGGCGACGGCACCGTGCGGATGGTGCTGGGCGCCCTGCAAGGCACGCGAACACCCGTGGGGCTGCTGCCGGCGGGAACGGGCAACGTGCTGGCCCGCAACCTACGGATTCCGCTACGGCTGAGACCCGCCGTCCGGCTGGCCCTCGACGGTGTGCCCCGCCCATTGGATCTCCTCCGCTACGAGGTGCTCGACGAGAACGGGGCCACCGGCATCCGGGGCTTCGGCACGGTGATGGCTGGCCTGGGGGCTGACGCTGCCGTCGTGGCCGACACGCACGATCGACTCAAGGGCTGGGGTTGGGCGGGCTACGCGGCCGCTGCGCTGCGGCACATTCGCACCAGGCCCGTGGAGACGAGGGTGGCGGTGGACGGCGCTGTTGTTGTGGGCAACGCCTCGCTGGTGGCCGTGGGCAACGTGGGCGAGCTGCTCCGGGGGCTCAGGCTCTTCCCTCGGGCAACCGGAGCCGACGGCGAGCTCAGCGTGCTTGTAGCCGCACCACGCCACTTGGGTGACGTGCTGACGATGATGGCTGGAGTGGTGTTCCGCGCCCGGCGCATGCCGTTGGTGAGCAGGATGAGCGGGCGTGACGTCGCGGTGCACTGCGCGAAGCCTACGCTGTGCCAGGTTGACGGGGACCTCTTGGGCTCCGTGACCGCCATCCGGTTCGAGGTGCTGCCCGGCGCCGCCACTGTCGTTATCCAGAAGTGACTTGCGCAGAAGTGACTT
>JAUNUF010000186.1:1109-1786 GCA_030538315.1 Propionibacteriaceae bacterium | reverse complement strand
TAGACGCGCAGCACGAGGAGGCAGGCGGCCAGCGCCAACAGGATCGGGGTGGCGGCGGCGAGCAGGTCGAGTCCGGCGGCGGTCGCGGCGTCATCCCGTCGCAGCAATTGCCAGAGTGCCGCGGCGGCACCCGCCAGCACCAGAACCTCTGCCACGAGCCGCCACCGGCCAGCGCGCGTGCTGAGGTCGGTGCGGGTGCGCCCGGCACTCAGACCGCGGGCGGCCACCGCCAGTGCACCCGTCGGCAGCGCCGCCACGAGCAGCGCGATCGGCCACACGCTCCAGTGCAGTGGGCCGCTGGTGAGCGCCACACCGACGGCGGTGCCCAGGGCGGCGGCGGGCAGGCCGAGCGCGGCGCCCTCCAACGCCAGCGCGCGACGCAGCTGCTGTTCGGTGAGGCCGCGGGCCCGGAGCAGGTCGAGCGCCACGCGTCGGCGGTGGACGACGAGCTGGGCGGCCAACATGACCAGCGCGAGCGCCACCCCGAGTGGGCCGGCGGCGCTGATCGCCACGAGCGCCCGGGTGGTGCGTTGCTGGGCGAGCACCTGATCGAGCGCGGTGTTGAGCTCGCTGATGAGGCGTACCTGCACGTCGACGATGCCCTCGTCGTCGACGAGGATGCCGTAGGCGTCGGTCTGCATGGCGGCGCAGCCGGTGTAGCGCGCCGGGTCCAGCGA
>JAUNUF010000186.1:0-1099 GCA_030538315.1 Propionibacteriaceae bacterium | reverse complement strand
CGTCGGTGCCGGAGGCGGCCACGGCGTCGGCGTCGAGGCCGAACCAGAGGGCGTAGTCGGTGGCGCCTTGGTAATGCTCGTCGGGAAGCGGGGCCAGCAGGCCGGCGTTGTTGGCGGCGAGGAAGGCGCCGGCGATGAGTTCGACGCCGAGGTTGGGGTCGGCCTTCTCGCCGTATTGGCGGCCGTAGAACACGTGCTGCCAGCGGGTGTCGTCTGGGTCGGTGGGGCGGAACACTCCGCTGACCACCAGCCGGGGGCTGATGAGGGAGCCCGGCGTCCAGCCCATGCGTTCGGCCAGCTTGTCCACGATCGCCACCTCGGCCGGGCTGGTGTCGCCGGGGTCGGCGGATTGCAGCTGCGGCCAGGCGCCGTCGGTGAGTCCGGCGTGCTGGGGGAGATAGCGGTCGACGTACACGTTGATGGTGGCCAGGTGGTAGCCCGACTCCTGCGGTGGGACGAAGCGGATGGGGCCGTTGGGCGCCGTGGCCAGGAACTGGGCCGGCTTGAGCAGCGTGCGCAGTGGCTCCGGTTGGGCTTGCAGGATGTTGTTGGCCGCGGCCTCGTAGCCGGGCCAGATTCCGCCGTCGAGGTTGCCATCGGGTGAAGTGACCTCGCGCGCCCAAGTGCCCGACACGTCGCCCTGCAGCGCCGAGAGTGAGGCGAGTTTCTCGCCGAGTTGGCGGTCGTCGAGGTCGGCGATCAGGCGGGGGGTGGCGACGGCGAGCGCCGCCAGCAGCGCCGTGGTGAACACCAGCAGGATGGCGGGCCATGGGTTGGCGGCGAACTGCCGCCAAACGAGTCGGATCATCGCACCTCCTCCCGATATTCGGCGTCCAGCGCCTGCCGCCGCACCGTCCGCGTGAGCACCGCGACGACGGTGATCACCGCGGCGGCACCCACGGCGAGCAGGCCCAGCCAGGGCAGCAGATCGAGGGTGAGGGGAGTCGAGAGCGGCCGCGCGGTGCTCGCGGCGCGCCCGACCGGACCGACCACCAGCCACGACACCGCCCAGCCGCCAGCGATGCCAGCGAGGGTGGCCAGCGCCAACACGCCACCGACTTCCCAGGCCCGGCTGCGGGCTTGGGCCGATGGCGTCATA
>JAUNUF010000185.1 GCA_030538315.1 Propionibacteriaceae bacterium | reverse complement strand
GGCGTCAAGGATTCCGGTGGCGTGGATGCCGCCACCCGCCTGATCGTCGACGCCCGCAACGCCGCCGGCCTCCGCGATTTCATGGTCCTCACCGGGTCGGAGACCACCGTCGACCTGGCCTACCTCGCGGGCGTCGACGGTGTGGTCCCCGGCCTGGGCAACGTCGACCCGTGGTCCTACGTCGACCTCGCCCGCCTATGCACGCAGGGCCGCTGGGCGGAGGCGGCGACACTGCAGACCAGGCTCACGCAGCTGTTCGGCATCGCCACCGTCGGCGACCCGGCGCGCATGGGCGGCTCCTCGGCCGGCCTCGGCGGCTTCAAGGCCGCACTCGCCCACCTCGGCGTCTTCACCTCCGGCCGCATGGCACCGCCGCACCAGCCGCTTGACGACGCCGAGCTGGCCACCATCGCCCGCCTCATCGACGACGCGGGGCTCACCGCATGAGGTCCGCGTCCCTGGCCGTCGACATCGGGGGCACGAAGATCGCCTACGGCATCGTCCCCGACGACGCGCCCGACACGGTCCTCGGGCAGGGCCGCGTGCCCAGCCTCGCTCGGGAGGGCCGGACACTGGACCAGCTGGCCGTCGCCGTCGAACGGGCCCGGGACACCCCGGGCGTGGACATCGTCCGCGCCGGCGTCGGTTGCCCCGGCGTCGTGCGCGACGGGGAGATCACCTACAACGGCGACACCGTGCCCGGCTGGGCCGGGTCGGACGTGGCCGGCACGGTCGAACGCCTGGCCGGGGTGCCGGTGGCCTGCCACAATGACGTCCGCGTGTGGGCGTTCGGCGAACACCGGCTCGGCGCCGGACAGGGAACGTCCGGGAGGGTGTACTACCTGTCGTTGGGTACGGGGGTGGGAGGGGCGATCGTCGATACGCACCGGCTTCTGCCGGGGCCCACGGGCAGTGCCGGGGAGTCCGCGAACCTGGTGTGCGCCGACCTCGACGGGCGCGCGGTGCGGTGCGAGGACGCCGTGAGCGGCCCCGGGCTGGCGCGGTACTACAACGAACGTGCGAGCACGGACCTCACGCTGCCGGAGATCATCGGACGGCATGACGCCGCCGCGGTCATCGACGGCAACCTCAGCGGCTTCGGGTACGCCGTCGGCGCGCTGGTGACCCTGCTGGACCTGTCCGCGGTCGTCCTCGGCGGCGGGGTCGGCTCGCTCGGGGAGATCATCCGGGAGCCCTTCGCCCGCGGCCTGCGCGCCGGCACGCTGGCCATCCAGGCGGATGTCCCCGTCCTCACCACCACCCTGGGCCCGGCGGCCCCGCTCATCGCCGCCGCCGAATACGCGCGGGCGGAAGGAGCATGATGACCATCGAGAATCTGCGGGGGCGGCTCATCGTCTCCGTCCAGGCCCCCGACGGCCACGCCATGCGCGACACCCACACCCTCACCCACGTGGCGCGGGCCTGCGTGGACGGCGGGGCGGCGGCGATCCGCTGCGGTGGCTACGGCGGGCTCGACGACATCCGGGCGATCGCCGGCGCGGTGGACGTGCCCGTGTTCGGCCTGACCAAGGAGGGCTCCGAGGGCGTGTACATCACCCCGTCGGTCGCCTCCGTGCGGGCGGTCGCGGAGGCCGGCGCGGACGTCGTCTGCGTCGACGCCACCTTCCGCCCTCGGCAGGACGGCAGCCGCCTGGCGGACCAGGTCGCCGCCGCCCACGACGCCGGGGTGCTCATCATGGCCGACTGCGCCACCCCCGATGAGGCCCGCGCCGCCCTCGAGGCGGGCTGCGACCTCTTCTCCACCACATTGGCCGGTTACACGCCTGACC
>JAUNUF010000069.1 GCA_030538315.1 Propionibacteriaceae bacterium | reverse complement strand
GCCCTTCGTCGGATCGCGCTGCTCCTTCGTCGCAGGCGATCCGCTCAGGGACCAGATGACCTCCCTCGTGAGCATCAGGCGACTTCGTCGCAGGCGATCCGCTCAGGGACCGGATGACCTCCTTCGTGAGCATCAGGCGACTTCGTCGCGGGACGCTCCTCAGGAGCCGGCGTGGGCGGTGCGGAAGCTGGACGCAGTGAGGCGACGCTTGGTGGAAATCGCCATCACCGAGAACACCAACGCGATCACGGCGAACAGCACGGCCATCGTGGCTAGGCCGATCTCGCCGCTGCCGTCCGCCATGTGCGTGCGCACCAACTCCAACCCGTTCTGCACCGGCGAGATGGCGCCCACCGGCGACAGCCAGTTCACGGCCGACGACAGGCCCAGGCCCACGGTCACCACGAGCAGCAGACCCGCGATGCCGCGGCCCACATTGCCCAGCCATCCGGCCAACGCGTGGTTCGCCAGGCCGAACGACACTCCGAGCGCGGCCATCAGGAACAGCAGCAGCGCCGTGTTGCCGATCCCCAAGCCCAGCACGACGGCGGCCACCAGGCCCAGAATGAGGCCTTGGGCTGCCACCACCAGCAGCGGCTTCCAGACGGTGCGCGCCCACAGGGTGACGCTGGCGGCGCGGGACGACACGACGTCGCGCGGCACCGGCCGCCACACGGCAAACGCGGCGAGTGCGCCCAGCCACAGGCCCGCGACCACGAGCAGCGCCGTGCCCGCAACCTTGGCGGCGCTGGGCAGGTCATCACCCTTGGCCACCGGCGAGGCGACCACGCTGGAGAGAACCTTGCGGTCATGCTCGGAGTAGTTCGGCAGATCCTTGGCTCCGTTGGCCAGTTCGGTGTTGAACAGCGAGAGACCATCTGCGAGTTCGCCGGCGCCGTCGGAGAGTTGGCCGAGGCCATCTGCCAGCGCGATGGAACCGTCGGCCGCCTGCGTCACGCCACCGGCATATTGGCCGACGCCGGCCACGTACTGCTCGGCGCCGTCCTGCAGTTTGCCGACGCCGGAATCGAGCTTGTCGATGCCACCTGCGAGGCCAGAGGCGCCGTCGGCGATGCCGCGCGCTCCGGTCTGCAGCAGCCGCACGCCGGCGGGCAGTTCCGCCAGGCCATCGGCCAACTGGACGTTGCCCGAGGCGACGCTGCGGGCTCCGCCAGCCAGCTGGTTGACGCCGGCAGGCAGCGCTGCAACGCCGTCTGCCAGTTGGCTCAGGCCGCTGTTGATCTCGGAGGCGCCGCCGCTCAGCGAGCGAGCGCCGGTGGCCAGGTCTCGGGCGCCCACGGCCAGCTCCTCTGCGCCGCCGGCCAGGCCGACGGTGCCGTCTGCCAGTTCCCGGGCGCCTGCTGCCAACTCACGCGAGCCGTCAGCGAGCTGGCGAGCACCGCCGGTCAGCTGGGCCACGCCGTCGGGAAGCTGCCCGATCTCGGAGTTGAGCTGCTGTAGGCCGGCGTTGAGTTGCTGAGCCCCGTCGACGATCTTGGGGGCGTTGTCCTTCAACGGCTGGGCGCTGACGGCGATGGTGCCGATGCCTTCGGCGAGCTGGCGCAGACCGCTCATCAGCTGGCCGAGTTGCTCCTGCGCATCAGGCGGGAGCGTCTCGAGGTAATCCGCGATGCCCGACGCCATGGTGCCGGCCGCCGCGGCCAGCTGCTGGGCGCTGGTGAGCAGGGTGGCGGTGGTGTTCTGGCCCGCTGTGTTGAGCATGGTCGACGCCAGGCCGGTGCCCGCCTGGAAGCCCGCCGTGACGCCAGCCTCGGCGCCTTGGCGGTAGGCCTCTGCGAGCAGCGCGCAGGTATCAGGGTCGTCGACCGGGCACTGGTAGGCCGAGGCGAGCCCGGCGCCAATCCCCTGCACATCCGGCGGCGGGGCGCTCTGCCCGGAGGCATAGGCCTTCAGCGCGCCGTCCATCTGGACGAGGCCGGTGCTGAGCGCGGCTGCACCCTCCGCGGTCTGGCGGACGGCCGGGGCCAACTCCTCCAGGCCGGAAAGGTCCATCTCGGGCATGCCTTCGATGCCGGTGACGGCCTGGGAGATGCCGTCTGCCAGCTGCTCGAGGCCGCCCACGAGGGCGGCGGTTCCGTTGGCGAATTGGATCACGCCGTTGAAGTACTCGTCGCCGCCGACGGCGAGCTGGTTCACGCCGTCGATGAGTTGCGGCATCTGCTCCGTGAACTGGTCGATGCCTGTGGCGAATTCGCCCAAACCGGAAGCGAGCTGATCCGCGCCGGTGGCGAGTTCACCCGCACCCCCGGAAAGGGCGCCGACGCCCTGGCTGAACTGCTCGCTGCCATCGGCGTACTCCGCCACGCCATCTGCGTACAGGCTGAGGCCGCCGTCGAACTGCTTCATGCCCTCGGCCAGTTGGGTGGCGCCATCGACGAGTGCCGGGGCCTGGGCCGCGAACTGGTCCACGCCATCTGCCAGCTGCTTGGCGCCATCCGCCAACTGCTGTGCGCCGCTGACCATCTCCGGGGTGCGGCCAGCGAACTCGTCGATGCCATCAGCCAACTGGCCAGCACCGCCGGCGAGCTGACCAGCGCCGGAGTTCAGGGCCCCGACGCCGGACTTCAGGCCGCCCACGCCCTCAGCGAGCTCGTTGCCGCCGTCGATGAGCAGGTCTCCGTTGTCACGCAGCTGCCGCATGCCGTCGCCCAGCTCTGCGGCACCATCTGCCGATTGCACGGTGCCATCCGCGAGCTGCGCCGAACCGTCCGCGAGCTGACCCACGCCGTCGATCATCTGGCCGAACTGTTCACCCACCGTGTTGAAGCCCACGTAGATGCCATCGAGGTAGCCCTCGGTGAGCTGGGCGTTGATGGTGTCTGTGGCCAACCGAGCGATCTGCTCCGCGACCTGCGCGTCCGTCACCGGCGAGTTCTTGCTCACCGTGACCTGGATGCGCGCCTGCTCCGCCTTGGCCGCATCGTTGGCCGACCACGAGGTGGCGTTCTGGGAGAAGTTCTCCGGGATGGTCACCACGGCAGCGAAGCGGCCGGAGGCCAATCCGTCGCGGGCGCTGGGCGAATCCGCCAGCGTCCAGCTGATGTTGTCGCCCTCGCGCTCCACCATGGCGGCGGCGAGCTGCCGTCCCATGGGCACGATCTGGCCCTGGACGGTCACGGCCTTGTCGAGGTTGACGACGGCGGCGTCGATGCGGTCTTGCCCGCCTCGGCCGATGAGGCCGAGCAGCAACCCCACCGCGAGCAGCGGAACGAGCGCCATCGCGATGATCTGGGCGGTGGTGGGGCGGTTGAGCTTCATGCCCGTGCCTCCTGATGCAGGGGGGATGCGACGGCGAGCTCGCCGTCGAGGGGGAAGGGGGCGAGGTGTTCGGAGCTTCCGGCGCCCAGCAGCACCGCGCCATCGGGAAGGACCCGCTGGACCAATTCGGACAGGGCTGCCTGATCCTGTGGGCTGACCACTCGGTCCACGGAGTCGACGATCACCACGCTGCCGACACGAGCGCGGCTGAGCGCCGCCGCCATATCGGTGACGTGCGCGAGGTCCAGGTAGGTCACCCGGCTGTGAGCGCGGCCGGCGCCCTCGGGGAGGAGCGCTCCGGCGACGCGTGCGCGCCCGCCGGTGGTTTGGAGCCTGCCGCTGAGCGCCAGCAGCGTGCCGGTGCGGGGGCCGATGGGGCCGACGATGCCCCGCACCTCGCCGGGCAGCACGCGCAGGGTGAGGGGCGCCATGACGCCCTCCACTTCGAGATCCTCGGTGAAGATGACCGACCCATCTCCGGGCCAGGCCTGCAACTCCATCTCCTTGGAGAGCACCTCGCCCTCCACGTCGAAGACGGGCAGCAGCTTGTCGAGCCAGGCCGGCAGCCACCAGGCGCGGTCGCCCAGCAACGTCATGACGGCCGGCACCAGGGTCATGCGCACCAGGAACGCGTCCACTGCCACGCCGATGGCCAGCGCGAACGCGATGGACTTGATGGCCATCATGCCCTCGGGCACGAAGAACGCGAACACCGCGATCATGATGATGGCGGCTGCTGCCACCACCGGGCCGGAGGCGATGAACCCGCTGCGGATCGCGTCGAGCGCGTTCTTGCCGTGCACGTATTCCTCGCGGATGCGGCTGACGAGGAACACCTCGTAGTCCATGGCCAGGCCGAAGAGGATGCCCATCAGCAGGATGGGCAGGAACGAGATGACCGGCATGCCGCGCTCGAGGTTGACCACTTCCTTGAACCAGCCGTGGTTGAACACCAGCGTGGTGGCGCCGAAGGCCGCGCCCACGCTCAGGAGGTAGCCGATCGTGGCCTTGACGGGCACCCAGACGGAGCGGAACACCGCGGCGAGGAGCACCAGCGAGAGGCCCACGACGAGCAGGCCGAACGGCAGCAACGCCTGCGTGAGCTTGTCCGAGATGTCGATCTGGACGGCGGTCATGCCGGTGACGTTGGTGTTGACGCCGTACTTGTCCTGCCACTCGTCCTGCTTGGCCATGAGGGCGCGGGCGAGCACAGCGGTGGCCGGGTCATCCGGGCCGGTGGTGGGCACCACCTGGATGAGGCCGGTATCTGCGTTCATGTTGGGCGTGGACAGCGGCACGGAGGCCACGCCGTCCATCTGCTCGATGTCTTCCTTGAGCCCGGCCATGATGCCCAGCGGATCCGTGGAGCCGATGATGTCTGCGGTCACGACGAGGGGGCCGTTGACGCCTTCCCCGAAGTGCTTGGCCATGAGGTCATAGGCGATGCGGGCGGGCTGCTCCTTGAACTGCTGCCCGGCGTTGGGAAGCGACACCTGCAGCCCCACCGTCGGAATGGTGAGGCCGGCCAACAGCGCCACCACCGCCACGATGGTGGCGACGGGGTGCTTGGTGGTGACGCCAACCCACCAGGCGAATGCGCCCTGACGCGGCTTCCTCTCGACGACCTTGCCGTCCTTCTTCGCCTGAGCCTTGACCTTCTTGGGCTTGGGGCGCATGCGCTCCCCCATGAAGCCCATGAGGGCAGGCAGCATGGTGAGCGCCACGACGACGGCCAGCGCAACGCCCAGCGCTGCGAAGATGCCCATCACGGTGAGGAACGGGATGTTGGCCACAGCCAGGCCGAGCAGGGCGATGAACACCGTGAGGCCGGCAAACACCACGGCGGAGCCTGAGGTGCCGACGGCGCGGCCGGCCGATTCCTCGGGCTCCAGACCTTCGCGCAGGAGGTCGCGGTGGCGCGACAGGATGAACAGCGCGTAGTCGATGCCGACGGCGAGGCCGAGCATGACGGAAAGGATGGGGGTGGTGGAGTTGATGTCGAAGACCCGCGTGAGCAACAGCATGAGGGCGGTGGTGATGCCCACGCCAGTGATGGCGGTCAACAGCGGGAGGCCTGCGGCGACGAGGGAGCCCAACAGGACAGTGAGCACGATCAGTGCGATCACCAGGCCCACCACCTCAATGAGGCTGAGGGCGGGCAGTTCGATGTTGTAGGCCTCGCCGCCCATGGACACCTGGCTGCCGGGCGGAAGGGCCGCTTCGAGCGAATCGGCGACCTCCGTGATGGGGGCGAGATCCGCCTCCGTGGGTGTCACGCCCTGGAACGCGAGCTGCAATTGGATGAGAGCGGCGCGTTCGTCGTCGGCGATGAGGCCGTCAACGAACTCATTCCATGGCGAGGTTGCGCCATCCGGCTCCACCTCATCCAGTTTCTGGAAATCCGCCACCGCCTGCTCGATGGTGCTGCGGTGGTTGGCCACCGAATCACCCTCTGGCACCACGATGATGGCCATGGCGGAGAGCGCAGCCCCTTGTGGGAACGTCATTCGCAGCTTTTCGAGCGCTTCCTGCGAGGAGGAAGCCGGGATGTCGAAGTTGTTTTGGAACTGCCCCATGAAGGCCACACCGGCGCCTCCGAGGGCCAGCAAGGCAGCCAGCCAAGCGCCCAATACCGTCTTCCGGCGTCGGAAGCACCATTTGCCTATCGCATATAGCCAAGCAGACATTAGCCTTGCCTTATATCCTTCTGGGAGATCACCCTCAAGGATACATTGGTGAACTTGTCGTCAATAATTTGTGCCCCTCAGACCTGGAGGTATGAGTGAACGAGATGGACACAGCCCGTCGGCGCGCAACCCGCGCACGGCTCGTCGAGGCTGCGATCGTGGAGTTCGGCCGCAACGGCATCGATGCAACGAGTGTGGAGCAGCTGTGCGAAGCCGCCGGCTTCACCCGCGGCGCCTTCTACTCCAACTTCACGAGCAAAGATGACCTGTGCATCGAGATCGCCCGCCAGACGGCGGAGGAGACCGCCGCGTACTTCCGGCAGGTACTGGAACGGATGCCGCACGAAATCGAACCGATGGGGATCGTCCCCGCGCTGCTCGACGTGGCCAACTTCAGCAACGAGCTGCACGCCACGCAGATGGAGATGATGCTGCGGGCCGCGCGCAACCCGGAGTTCGGCGAGCGCTTGCGTGCCGCCCGTGCAGATGTCATGCCGCTGTACGTCGAGGTGGCAGTCACCGAGGCGGCGCGCGCAGGCATGCGCTACTCGGTGCCCGTGGCTGATGCGCTGGAGATCATCGAGGCGCTGCACTACTCCCCCAACCAGATCGGCTACACCAACCGGTCTCGCCACCTGATTGGGTTGGTCTCCCAACACCTGATGGAGCCCATCGCGAAGCCAGAGGAAAAGCCTCAGTGAGCATTGACCGGCTGGTCACGGCCTCTGGGCAGGGCTTCGAGAACAACGTCTGGGTGATCGGCGACGACGCGGAGGTGCTCGTCATCGATCCCGCCCACGATGCGGCCGCCGTCGCAGAGGTGGTGGCGGGGCGCCGCGTCACGCAGATCGTCTTGACGCACGGCCACTGGGATCACATCCGCGCAGTGCAGGAGTTCGCGGATCTCGTGGGGCGCCCGCAGATCCGGCTGCACGAGGCGGATCGGTTCCTGTGGGAGGAGGAGCATCCCGGCGCAGAGTTCCAGCCGTTGATCGACGGCGAACGCCTCGCCGTCGCGGGGCTGGCGCTGGAGGTGCGTCATACCCCCGGGCACACTCCCGGCTCCTGCAGCCTGGTGGCCGAGGCGCTGGGCTGTGTGTTCAGCGGCGACACCCTCTTCCAGGGCGGCCCCGGAGCCACGCGGTGGGACTACTCGGATTTCGAGCAGTTGGTGGGCTCCATCACCAGCAAGCTCCTGGTGCTGCCGGATTCGACGGCGGTGCACACCGGGCACGGGCCGTCGACGACGATCGGCATCGAGCGCCCGGATCGGGAAGAGTGGATCGCCCGCGGCTGGTAGCTAGAGCCCACACTCCAAGGCGATCAGCACCAGGTGCACCCGGTCACGGGCACCCATCTTGTTCAGCAGCCTGCCCACATGGGTCTTCACCGTTCCCTCGGCCATGAACAGCCGCTCGCTGATCTCGGCGTTGTTGGCCCCCTGCGCCACCTGGGCCAGCACCTCCCGCTCACGGTCCGTCAGCACCTCGAGCGGGTCGTGCGCGCCGGCGCTGCTGTGGGGCAGCTTGCTGGCGAACTGCGTCAGCAACCGACGGGTGGCCGACGGCGCCACCACGGCGTCGCCCGCTGCAACGGAACGGATGGCGTCCAGCAGATCGCCCGGCAGCATGTCCTTCAACATGAAGCCACTGGCGCCGTTGCGCAGCGCAGCGAAGACGTACTCGTCCAGATCGAAGGTGGTCAGCACCAGCACCTTCGTGTCGCCTCCCAGCGCCACGATCTGCTTGGTGGCCTCCGTGCCGTCCATGATGGGCATCCGGATGTCCATCAGCACCACATCCACCGGACGGGATTTCACGATTTCGACGGCCTCCAGGCCGTTGTCCACCTCACCCACGGCCTCCATATCGTCTGCCGAATCAATCAGCATCCGAAATCCGCTGCGCACCAGCGACTGGTCGTCTGCCAACAGCACCTTGATCATTTCCGGGCCTCCCTCAGCCAGCTAGCGCCGATGCGGCTCGGCAACGGAAGCCGAGCCTTCACTTCAAATCCCCCACCGGGCCTGGGCCCGGCCACGAAATCTCCACCCATGGCGGTGACGCGTTCCTTCATCCCCGTGACGCCGCTGCCCTTGTCGTCCGACGGGGCGAGCGCGCCGATGCCGTCGTCTCGAATGTGCAGCGAAATGGCGTCTGTGTCGTAGCAGACGCGCACGGTGGCGCGGGCCGTCGGCCCGGCGTGCTTCAGGAAGTTGGTGACGGCTTCCTGCACCACCCGGTAGGCCGTCAGCCCCAGGGATTCGGGCACCAGCGGGGGTTCCCCCAGCACCTCGAACGTCACCCGGTCACCCGCACCAGCCACCATGGTGGGGATCTGCGTCAAGGTGGGCGCGGGGCCAAAGGAGGGCGACCCGTCGTCGCCCCTCATCAACGCCACGATCCGCCGCACCTCACTGATGGACTTGCGGCCCGTCTCCGCGATCACGCCGAGTGCTTCGACGGCGGCCTCAGGCCGCTTGGCGGTGAGGGCCTTCGCGCCCTCGGCCTGCACCACGATGATCGACAGCGAGTGGGCCAGCACGTCATGGAGTTCCTGTGCCACCTGCGTGCGCGCTCGGCCCTCTGCCAGTTGGATCTCCTGCTCGGAGTGGCGCTGGGCAGAGGTGAACCGCTCGGTGACGATCTCGCGGTCGAGGGCCTGCGCGAATGCGCGCTCGCGCAGGAGCAGGCCCCACACGTAGGCCAGGCACACGGTGGCCAGGCACACCAACACCAACAGGGACGTGCCCAGGAAGGCGTAGGTGGAGGGCAGGTCACGCGTCCAGGAGTAGGGCCCGGCGATGGATCCGGTGATGGCGAACAACACCACGAAGAAGCCGGCGAAGGGCCGCTGGTAGCGGCCGACGCTGAATGCCACGACGGGCACCACGAGCAGCACCGGCAGCGGGGTATCCAGCGTGAGCACCATGCCAACCCCGGCCACGGTGATGACGCCCAGCGCCACGAGGGGCGCCAGCCTGCGCACCAGCAGGGCCGAACTCATCAGGAGCGACCAGGCGAGCGCGGGCCCCACGAACTCTGGCCGCCCCACGGTGATGAGGGGGAAGGTGGTGCCGAGGGCAAACGCCAGGGCGAGCGCACCGTCGCTCAGGAAGGTGCGTCCGTCGCGGGACTGCCGGAATTTGCCCATGATGCTGCTCAGGATACTTCGGTACTGTGGGCACCATGATGCGCAAGCTGCTGTGGATGCTGGGGATGATTGCCCTGGCCTCCGTTGTCGTCAGCGTGGTGGACAGGCAGAAGGCCGAACGCCGCCGCGAACTCTGGGCCGAAGCCACCGACTGATTTCTTCACCTGCCTTTTTCCTGCACATGTCGGCTATGTGGCGACATCTGCAGGAATAACGCCGTCATGCGTTGCGGGTGAGGTCTTCGGTGCCCTTTTCGAAGGCCGCTTTGCCCAGCCGGCGGGCTGAGGAGGCGAAAATGAGCGCGCAGGCCACGTAGCCCAGCCCAATGCCGATGAAGGCTGCCGCTGACAACCCCGAAGGCGGCAGCACGAACGCCGCCAGCACGCCGGCCGTGACGAAGGCGCCGTTGAACAGCATGTCGTAGAAGGTGAAGGCCCGGCCCTTGAACTGCTCATCCACGTGCGCCTGGACGATGGTGTCCACGCAGATCTTGAAGGATTGCACCGCGAGCCCCACGAAGAAGCTGGTGACGAAGATCACCGGCTTCGAAGTGGACGACGCAATGACCACCGAGTTGAGCGCTCCGAGGAGCAGGAGGCCGACGGCGGTGCGGCGGAGGCCCCACCGTCGAACCAGCGTGGGCACGAGGGGGGCGGACAGGATGAAGCCCACCCCTGTCGCCAAGCCCCAGAGCGTCAGGTCGGCAAGGGCGAGTTCGGGCCTGTCCGCCGGATGCCACAGGTGGCGGGCGGCGAGGATGACGGCCACGCTGAGCAGGCCGAACAGCAGCCGGGTGACGGCCATGAGGCCCAGCGCCAGCACCGCGACCGGCCTGGTGCGCAGGTGTCGCGCCGCCTCCGCCAGCGTTGATACTGGTCCCTGAGCGTCGCCTGCGAGCTTGCGAGCCAGCGACGACGAAGGGCCGGTTGGGCTGGCAGACAGGTCAGGTCCCAGCGCGTCACGCGCAAAGCCGCGACACACCAGCACCGAGCCCACGAACATCAGCGCCGACAGCCCGAAGACCACCGCGTTGGCCTGATCCGCCGTCAGCACACCGCCCAGCCCGAACCGTGCCCCAAAGCCCAGCAGCGCGCCGATCACCACGCCGAGCGGCCCCACCGTCGGCACGATGGACGAGGCCGTGAGGTACTCATCCTCGTCGACGGTGTGCTGCAGCCCGGCAGAGAGCCCGGCCAGCATGAACCTGTTGATGCTCATGGCGATGAGCAGGGCGCCGAAGAGGACGATGGCCCAAGCCCCCGTCGTGGCTCCGGTGGCGATGATCACGCCGATGATGGCCGCGAGCGTGGCCCGCGCCAGATCCGAGTAGAGCGCCACGTTGCGGCGGCTCCAGCGGTCGAGCAGCGGCGAGACGAATGGGCCGATGATGGTGAACGGCAGCAGCGTGAGGGCCAGTACGCCGGCGATGGCCCAAGCGTTGGGCTGGTTCTGGGGGGAGAACAGGATGTAGCTGGCCATCCCCACCTGCAGCGTGCCGTCTGCCGCCTGGCTCAGGACCCGCAGGGTCAGCAGCCTGCGGAAGGCTGCGTGCCGCCAGAGGCGCTTCAGCGCGTTGATCAGCTGCACGTCAGAGCTCGGGCTCCCCGCGGTGGAGACGGTGGGCCTTCTCCACCGACCAGTTGGCGCCCACCTCTTCCATCATGGCGTCGACGTCCTGCTGGTCGAACTGCATGAGGGAATTCTGGGCGGCCAGCATCTGGTCGTACTTGGCCTGGCGCTCGCCCAAACCCGTGCTGTAATCGTGGGCCAGGTAGCCGTGGGCCAGGCGATCGACGCGGCGCACCGCCGCCATGAGCTTGCCCTTCTTGGACACCAGCGAGGCGATCACCGTGACGGTCAGCACGGCGATGATGACCGGCAGCGACGTGTAGGCGTCGAACGTGAACACGGGGACAGGCTCGCCGCCGTTGATGAACGGCAGGGTGTTGGTGTGCAGCGCCTCGAGGATGAGCTTGATGCCGATGAAGCCCAGGATGAGCGAGAGGCCGTACTTGAGGTAGACGAGGCGATCCAGCAGGCCGTCGATCAGGAAGTACAGCTGGCGAAGACCCATCAGGGAGAACGCGGTGGCGGTGAACACGATGTAGACGTTGGTGGTCACCGCGTAGATGGCGGGGATGGAATCCAGCGCGAAGAGGATGTCCGTGCCGCCGATGGCCACCATCACCAACAGCATGGGGGTGAGCACCTTCTTGCCATTCTCGATGGTGAAGAGCTTGTCGCCGTCGTAGGTGTCCGTGGTGTGCAGGAAGCGCTTGGCGAGGCGGATGATGAAGTTGTCTGCGTCGTCGTCGCCCTCCTTCTCGGGGGCGAGCAGCTTGCCGGCGGTGACGATCAGGATGAGGCCGAAGAGGTAGAACGTCCAGGTGAGGTTGTCGATCATCCACTTGCCGCCGAAGATGAACCCGGAGCGGGCGATCAGCGCGAACACGATGCCGAAGAGCAGCACCTTCTGCTGATCAGCGCGGGGCACCGCGAAGCTGGAGATGATGATCAGGAAGACGAATAGATTGTCGACTGACAAGGCCTTTTCCAGCAGATAGCCGGAGAAGTACTCCACGCCCATGGTGGAGCCGCCGAAGATCCACAGGATGATGCCGAAGAGGACGGCCACGCCCACGTAGAAGGCGGACCAGATGGTGGCCTCACGGAGGCTGGGTTCGTGCGCCTGGCGCACATGGAAGAAGAAGTCGAAGGCGAGGAGGCCGAGGATCGCGACGAGCGTGATGCCCCAGACCCACAGCGGAACGTTCGTAGACAACGTAAATGCTCCTGAACTGGCGAGAAAGCGGGGTTTCCTGCCACCGGTACCCTTCAGGGCCAACGTCGATGACTTCCGACATTGTAGCCGCGGGGCTGGCCAGCCCCGAATTCTGCGCGTGCCGCGGGGGCGTTGTCGGACCCGGCAGGTAGCCTGAGGGGGCGAAAGAGGAGGACCTCATGCGTCGACTGCTGGCCGCGGCCTTGGCTGCCATCCTGCTCGCCTCAGGCTGCACGCCCAGCCCCGACGAGCAGCCCGCGCCAGATCAGTCGCCCACCGCCGCGAGCACCGAGCCGCCCAGCCACCTGCCCGCCGCCACCTCTGCGCTGAACACGCTCGCGAAGGCGTTGTCGGCCAAAGACGTCTCCGAGGTGAAGATGACCACGGATCCGGCCGCAGCGCAGGAAGAACTCGAGACGATCTTCGCGGGCATGGACGGCATCTACCCCACGTTCGAGGCGGGTGAACTGACCTACGAAGGCGAGGACGCCGTCGGCGCATTGAAGGTGCACTACCCGCTGGGGGTGGACGGCTGGGAGTACGGCGCGCCGGCCACGTTCACTCACCAGGACGGGCAGTGGGTGCTGAAGTGGGCCCCCACGGTGGTGCACCCGGAGCTCACGGCAGACACGCGGCTGCGCTACTCGCAGGCAGAGGCGCGCCGCGGGCCCATCAACGACAACACCGGCCTGGCGCTGGTGGAGGAGCGTCCGCTGTACGAGGTGGGCCTGGACAAGGCCCGGTTGACGGAGGCCGAGTGGCCCACGGTCGCTGGGCAGTTGGCCACGTTGATGACGGTGGATGTCGAGGCGTACAAGACCAAGGTGCTGGGAGCAGGGCCGAGGGCGTTCGTGATCGCCAAGACCGTGCCGCAGACGGAGATCCCGGCTGAAGTCGCGGATGTGCCCGGGCTGCACGTGCGCGAGATCACCGCGGTGTTGGGCCCCAGTGCGTCGTTCGCGGCATCGTTGCTGGGCACCGTCGGCGAACCCACCGCGGAGATGATCGAGAAGTCCGACGGCAAGCTCACCGTCAATGACCGCGTTGGCCGCTCGGGCCTTCAGGCCCGCTACGACGAGAAGTTGCGCGGCGTGCCCATGATCAAGGTGGATCTGGTGTCGCGGCCAGCCCCCGAGGGCGCCTCCCCCGCGCCCACGCCCATGGAACCGCGCGCGCTGTTCCAGCAAGACGAATCCGTCTCGGAAGGCATCGATCTGAGCCTCGACCGAGACCTCCAAACCAAGGCCGAGGAGGTCCTCAGCGCCCAGCCGGGCCTGGCCACGCTCGTCGTGATCAATCTGGCCGACGGCGGGCTCCTCGCCGCCGCCCAATCGCCAGCAGGCGGAACGTACCCGCACGCCACCTTCGGGAAGTTCGCCCCAGGCTCCACGTTCAAGGTGGTCTCCTCGCTGGCCATGATGCGGCACGGCATCACGCCCTCCTCCACGGTGCAGTGCCCGGCCACGCTCGCCGTCGACACCTACACCTTCGGCAACTACTCCGGCTACGGCCACACCGGCGCCATCTCGCTGACGGAGGCGTTCAAGTACTCCTGCAACACTGCGTTCGTCGGCGGGGCAGACAAGGTGACCAACGAGCAGTTGCACGCCGCGGCCGGGTCGCTGGGCGTGGGCACGGATTACGACGCCGGGTTCACATCCAACTTCGGCACCGTGGCGCCCAACAACCGGATCGACAGGGCCGCCTCCATGATCGGGCAGGGCCAGGTGACGATGTCGCCTCTTGGCATGGCGGGGGTCGCGGCGTCGGTTGGAGCGGGTCGCACCGTCATCCCGTGGCTGGTGAAGGGCCAGCAGGCCAAGCCCACCGCAGCGCCGCTGACCGCCGCTGAGGCGCAGAACCTGCAAACCATGATGAAGGCGACGGTGGACTCAGGCACGGCGCAGTCGTTGAAGGGCAAGATGCTCGGCGCCAAGACGGGCACCGCCCAGTTCGGGCCCACTGGGGCGCAGCAGACGCATGCGTGGATGATCGCCTACAACGAGACGGTCGCTGTGTCTGCGTTCGTGGAGGTTGGAGACAGCGGTGGCACCACTGCCGCCCCGCTGATCCTCGCCCTCTTCAGCTAGCCGTCACGCTGGGTGAGCTGATGCTGGCCCCTGAGCGTCACAGGCGCGAGGAACGAGCGCCCAGTGGCGACGAAGGGCCGCCAGGCGT
>JAUNUF010000068.1 GCA_030538315.1 Propionibacteriaceae bacterium | reverse complement strand
CTCGGCCTACGGGGTTCAGGCTCTAGTGAGCTCGTCGTCGACCCGGTGCGTGGAGACTCTGCGGCCGTACGCGGAGCAACGCGGCTTGGAGATCGACACGAAGAAGGTGCTCACCGAGGAGGAGGGCACCGTCGCGCCCGCCGCGGTGGAGAAGTTCGTGGACAAGCTGTTCCACAAGATCCAGGTGCCCACCGCGCTGTGCGGCCACCGGCCGGTGCTGCCGTCGATGTACGAGGGTCTGGGAATGAAGTCCAAGCCCATGGTCGTCGGCGAGGTGGTCGTGGTGCATCGCGACGACGACGGCAACAGGGTCGCCGTCGAGGTGCACAAGCCGACGGCGTAGCCCGCCTGACGGGAGCGCATTTGAACCTTCCAATTGAGCGTTTCGGGCATCCCTGTTGGCGGAATTCCGCTACAGGTTGGTAACGAAACGGTCTCGGATAGCCCAGAAACGGGCCTTCCGGGGGAAAACTCTTCGGCTGTTAACCAATTGTTTACCTAAGACCAGCCATCGCGTTACTTGACGTCTCTACCTTCCGATGCAGGAACAAAAAGTTCAGTCCAGTTCCAGGGCCTGTTCGAAAGCCCACCCCATCGTCTCGGAAGGTATCCCGAAATGAAGATTCGCCTGACCGCCGCTCTTGGTTTGTCCGCCGCCCTGCTCCTGTCGGCCTGCGCCGCCAACGAGTCCAACAACGAAGCCGCGCCGGCCAACACCCCGGCTGCCAGCGATTCCGCTCCCGCCGAGAACACCGAAACCACCGAGGCCACTGAAGAGGCTCCTCCGGCTGCTTCGGATCTCTCCGGCACCCTCCAGGGCATCGGCGCCTCCGCTCAGGAAGTCGCCCAGCAGACCTGGGGCGTTGGCTTCCAGACCGCCAACCCCAACGTCACCATCAACTACTCGCCTGAGGGTTCCGGCGCTGGCCGTGAGGCCTTCATCGGCGGCGGCGCTGACTTCGCCGGCTCGGACCGCGCGTTCAAGCTCGAGGAGATCGCCGACAACTCCTTCGGCAAGTGCGTTGACAAGCCCATCAACATCCCCGTCTACATCTCCCCCATCGCGGTTGTCTTCAACCTCGAGGGCGTTGACTCGCTGAACATGGACGCCGCCACCATCGCGGGCATCTTCAAGGGCGAGATCACCAAGTGGAACGACCCGAAGATCGCTGCCCACAACGAGGGCGTCGAGCTCCCCGACACCGCCATCACCGCCGTGCACCGCGCTGACAAGTCCGGCACCACCGGCAACTTCACCGGCTACCTCCACGCCGCCGCTGAAGACGTGTGGACCGAGAAGGGCGACGACAACTGGCCCTACCAGGAGGGCGAAGCCGCCAACCAGACCCAGGGCGTCGTGTCCGCGGTCTCCAACGGCGTCGGCGCCATCGGCTACGTGGATGCCTCGCAGGCCGGCGACTTCAGCATCGTCAAGGTGGGTGCGGACGGCAAGTTCTTCGAGCCCAACGCCGAGGCCGCTGCTGCCATCGTCGAGAACTCCCCGGTGGAGGAAGGCCGCGCCGCCAACGACATGGCCATCGCGCTCGACCGCACCGCTGAGGGTTACCCCATCGTGCTTGTGTCCTACCTGATCGCTTGCCAGGACTACCAGGACGACGCCGTGGCTGAGCTCGTCAAGGCCTACGCCAACTACATCGTGTCCGCCGAGGGCCAGAAGGCCGCCGCCGAGCGCGCCGGTTCCGCTCCCCTCTCGGCCACGCTGACCGAGAACGCCACCAAGGCAATCAGCTCGATCAGCTGATCCAGGTTGCTCCGCAGAAAGTCGCGTCACCTTTGGGGGTGACGCGACTTTCCCGGATCACGGCAGGTAGCCTGCCACCGGAACCCCTCGTACGTACCAGGAGAAAAAATGGCGGCAACGGACGCTCCCGAGGCCCTAGACAGCAGATCAGATTCCCACTCACTTGAGCGCAGCAGCAAGCGGTTCGGCGATTCGCTCTTCCGGGGCATGTCCACCGGTTCGGGCATCCTGATCCTCGTGATCCTCGCGGCCGTCGCCGCCTTCCTCGTCGGCCTCGCCATTCCCGCGCTGCTGGCAGATGCGGATTCGTTGCAGTTCGGCAAGGGCCAGGGCTTCTGGTCCTACGTGGCCCCCTACGCATTCGGCACCATGTGGTCCGCCATCCTGGCGATGATCATGGCGGTGCCCGTCGCCGTCGGCATTGCGCTCTACCTGACGCACTACGCGCCCAAGCGCGTGGCCGCCTCATTCGGCTACATCATCGATCTGCTCGCCGCGGTCCCCTCCGTCGTCTTCGGCCTCTGGGGCATCGCGGTGTTGGCACCGGCCATGCGGCCCCTGTTCATGTGGCTCAGCGAGACCTTCTCCTGGATCCCGCTGTTCAGCGGCCAAGTCTCCGGCACCGGCCGCACCATCTTCACCGCGTCCGTGGTGCTCGCCGTGATGATCCTGCCCATCATCACCGCCATCTCCCGCGAGGTGTTCCTGCAGACGCCGAAGCTTCATGAGGAAGCTTCTCTGGCGCTGGGAGCCACCAAGTGGGAGATGATCAAGCAGGCTGTCATCCCCTTCGGCACCCCCGGCATCATCTCCGCCTGCATGCTCGGCCTGGGCCGCGCGCTGGGCGAGACGATGGCCGTGGCCATGGTGCTGTCTGGCACGGGGATCATCAGCTTCAAGCTGCTGACCAGCCAGAACCCCAACACCATCGCCGCCAACATCGCGCAGTCCTTCCCCGAATCGCACGGGATCGGGCGTAACGAGCTCATCGCGACTGGCCTCGTGCTGTTCATCATCACGCTGGCCGTCAACATGACCGCGCGCTGGATCATCAACCGTCGCAAGGAATTCTCGGGAGCCAACTGATGAGCACCACAGTGACCACTCCTGCGCCCCAGCGTGGCGCCACCGCCGTCAACACCCTCACGCAGGGTCAGTTGCCCAAGTTCACCGGCATCGCCGCGCTCGTCGTGTCGGTCGCCGTCGCAGCTGGCGTCATGTCGCTGCTGCAGTCCGCCAACATCGCCAGCGTGGTGATCGTGGGCGCGCTGCTGTTCCTTGCAGCCATGTTCGTGCTGTCCTCCGCAGTGGAGGGCGTGCGTCGCGCCAAGGATCGCTTCGCGAAGTACATCGTCACAGGCTTCTTCCTGATCGCCCTGGTGCCGCTGATCTCCGTGATCTGGGGCACCATCGCCAACGGCCTTGCCCGCTTCGACGGCACGTTCTTCAGCTGGTCGATGCGCAACGTGCTCGGCGAGGGCGGCGGCGCCGTCCACGCCATCTGGGGCACGCTGATCGTCACCGGCATCGCCACCCTCATCTCGGTGCCCATTGGGCTGCTCACCGCCATCTACCTGGTGGAGTACTCCAACAACGGCAAGCTGGGCTCCTCCATCCGCTTCTTCGTGGACGTCATGACCGGCATCCCGTCGATCGTGGCGGGCCTGTTCGCCTACACCATGTTCTCCATGGCGCTGGGCGCCGGCCACAAGTCCGGCATCTCCGGCGCGGTGGCGCTATCCATCCTGATGATCCCCACCGTCGTGCGTTCGACGGAGGAGATGCTGCGGATCGTGCCCAACGAACTGCGCGAAGCCTCCTACGCCCTGGGCGTGCCCAAGTGGCGCACCATCCTCAAGGTGGTGCTCCCCACCTCCATCGCGGGCATCATCACCGGCGTGGTGCTGGCCATCGCCCGCGTCATCGGCGAGACGGCCCCGCTCTTGGTCACGGCATCGATCACGGCGTCGATGAACATGAACCCCCTCGCCAACCCCATGGCCACCCTGCCGGTGTTCGTGTACAACCAGTACATGTACGCCCCCGGCATCGACACCGCCGCGTACCATGACCGCGCATGGGCCGGCGCCCTCACCCTCATTCTGATCGTTATGGGACTGAACGCCATTGGGCGCTTCATCGCCTGGAAGTTCGCCCCCAAGGCCGGACGCTGACCGAAGGACTCTTGAATTATGTCTAAGCGTATTGAGATCAAGGATCTTGACATCTACTACGGCAAGTTCCATGCCGTGAAGTCGGTCAACATGACCATCGAGCCCCGCGCCGTCACGGCGTTCATCGGCTCCTCCGGCTGTGGCAAGTCCACCGTGCTGCGTTCGCTGAACCGCATGCATGAGGTCATCCCCGGCGCCTACGTGGACGGCCAGGTGCTGCTCGACGGCGCAGACCTCTACGCCTCGAACGTGGATCCGGTGCGGGTCCGCCGCCAGGTGGGCATGGTGTTCCAGCGCCCCAACCCGTTCCCCACCATGTCGATCAAGGAGAACATCCTGGCCGGCGTGCGGCTGAACAACGCCCGCATCTCCAAGAGTGCGGCTGACGAGCTCGTCGAGAAGTCGCTGAGGGGCGCCAACCTCTGGAACGAGGTCAAGGATCGCCTCGACCGCCCCGGCTCCGGCCTCTCCGGCGGCCAGCAGCAGCGTCTGTGCATCGCCCGCGCGATCGCCGTCGAGCCCGATGTGCTGCTGATGGACGAGCCCTGCTCCGCTCTGGACCCCATCTCCACCCTGGCGATCGAGGACCTGATCAAGCAGCTCAAGGAGGACTACACCGTCGTGATCGTGACGCACAACATGCAGCAGGCTGCGCGCGTGTCTGACCGGACGGCGTTCTTCAACCTGAAGGCCCACGGCCAGCCCGGCGAGCTCATCGAGATGGGCCCCACGGAGAAGATCTTCCACAACCCGGAGCAGAAGGCGACGGAGGATTACATCACCGGCCGGTTCGGCTGATCACCCCAGATCGGGCCCATCCCGCACCCGGGCCCGCCGCGGCGCCACCTGTTTCCAGGTGGCGCCGTTTGGCGTTTCAGCGCTTGTGTCGGGCGGGCGGACGCGCCGTCGAGGGGATGCCTGTGGTGGGGATGGGCCCCAAATCTAGATTTGGTGGCGTCTGTGCGCCCAAATCTAGATTCGGAGTGAGGAGGCTGGCTCGGGGAAGGCGCCCAAATCTAGATTCAGCCTCATCAGCAACCCCGAATCTAGATTTGGGGTCGACCCCGCCGGGGGACGACGGCGCAGCGTGGCGATCTCACAGAAAGCACACAGGGTGTTGCCCGAACTGGTGAATGTGTTGTCCGTCTCCAGTGAGGTGTTGTCCGTTGGTTCAGGAAGGCTGACAGTGGCCTCCACCGCGTGCCACCGTCGATTCATGTACGCAAGACAAGAACTCCCATTGGCCCTCAGGCACCTCGCGTCCAAACAGGCCGGCATGCTCACCACACGTCAAATGCTCGACGGCGGGCTGAGCAGAAGCGTGATCCGCAGGCTGACCGGGCCATGGATCAAGCTGATGAACGGCTTGTACTGCACCAGCCCACCGACGTGGCACTCGGCAGCGTGGGCTGGTTTGTTGGCTGGTGGGCCCACGGGAAAGTTGGGCGGTGCCGCAGCGCTGTTCCTTGACGGCGTGCTCCGCGACCCGCCCCAACTGATCACCGCCTGGAGCAGCGAAGCTCGAGCAAACCTCCACTTGGGTGGCTTCGACATCCTGCTGCGCAGAGCTGATCGCTCATCCGTTGGCACCATCCCGCGCACAAGGGTGGAGGCAAGCCTCTTGGACATGGCGGACCATGTGCCTGAAGACGACCTGACGGATGCGGTTGTGCGGGCCTTCACCGAGGGGAACACGACGGCCAGCCGGCTCTTGGACGCACTCGAGGCCAGGGGACGCAACAGGCATCGGGTCCACCTCCAGGAATTGTGCACGCATGCCGTCCGAGGCATTGAATCAGCGCTGGAGTGGAACTTCCTCCGCAAGGTCGTGGACGCCCACGGCCTCCCCCGCCCCATCCTGCAACCGTCCAGCAGGTTTGGGCGGAGTGACGGCCGGTGGCCCGAGTATTCGCTCCGGTTGGAACTGGACGGTCGCCGCGACCATCAAGACGGCAGCCGCGACTGGTATCGCGACAACGCTCACGCGTTGCACAGCAAGGACACGACACTGCACTACGGGTGGAACGCCTCCACCAAGACCGCCTGCATGAGCGCTCAGCAAGTAGAGGAGGGCCTGAAGATGAATGGATGGGCTGGAACCATGTGCCCGTGCGGCCTCACGTGCCGCGCCCAACGTCATCGTGCCGCGTGAGCCCGCCGTCGACCCGGCCCGTTGGCGACCCACATCTAGATTCAGCCCCGTCAAAGCCGCCGGATCTAGATTCAGCACAGTGGCCTGAGCCGAGCGACAGCCATCAAATCTAGATTCGGTGCCGTCTGTACCCCCGAATCTAGATTTGGGGCATCGTCCAGCCCACGCCAACAGGCGTCCCATGTGCGAGGGCGGCAGGTCAGCGCTGGTCTGAGGCCGCGAAGCCGCGGTCGCGGTGCTGACGTGCCAGCCAACCGACGAAGGCAGCGGGCACGATGAGCGCAGCAGAGACGACGGCCAGCCCACCGAAGCCGACGAGGGCCAGCAGCGGCCCACCGAGAATCGCCGCCGCGGCGGCACCGTAGTTCATGAGCGCGTCGGTGGCGCCTTGAAGCGGCACGCGCACGGCACCGGAGTCGATCCGTGCCAGCAGGGCGGAACCGGAGATCATGGTGAAGGACCATCCCACTCCCAGCAGGATCAGCCCGGTGGTCACCATCCAGTAGGAGGTGGTGTCCGCAAGGACCGCGACGGCGGCAAGACCGAGCAGGATGAGGCCCACCAGGGCGGTGCGCATGGCGCCCACCTTGTCTGCCAGCCAGCCGACCACGGGGCTGAGAGCGTACATGCCCATGATGTGCAGGCTGATGACAAGGCCAATGGCTCCCAGGTCGTGGCCCAGCACGCGAAGGTGGATGGGCGTCATGGACATGATCCCCACCATCACCGCGTGTCCCACCACGATCAGCAGCACCGCAAACCTCGCAACCGGATGCCCCGTGGCCCACTTAAGGGCGGCCATGGCGCCCATGGCGCGCGGTTCCGCCGCCGTCGCAATCGCCGGCGCGGCGGGCGGCTGGCTGCCCTTGTAGAGGAAGAAGATCACCAGACCAGCCAGCACGAAACCGGTCACGCTGAACAGGTACGGGCCCGCCAGTTCCGGGAGCCGGACGCGAGTGCCCAAGTCCGCGCCAGCCCGGCTCAGATTGGGTCCCAACACCGAACCGATCGTCGTGGCCCACAGCACGACGGACATGATGGTCGCCCTCCGCTCAGGCGTAGCCAACTCGGAGGCCGCGTAGCGCGACTGCAGGTTGGTGGCCTGCGCGGCACCGAACGCCACCAGACCCAGCAGGACTAGAGGGAACAGGCCAAACCAGGCGCCGGCCAGCACCGTCAGCGCACCGAGGCTGGCCACTGCGTAGCCCAGCGTCAGAGCGCGGCCGCGCCCCCGTCGGGTCGCGAGGTTGGCCAGCGGCACCGCGAGGATTGCGGCGCCCAGGATGCTGAGCGCCTGGCCGATGCCGGCCATCCACGTTCCACCCATGGATTCCACCAGGAGCGCGCCGACGGCGATGCCCGAGGCCACGCCAACTCCACCCAGGATGTTGGCGAGGATGAGCGCAAGGAGCCGACGAGTCATGCAAGCAACCTAGCGTGACACCCCGCAGGGTATGAAGTCCGCGCGCCCTCGAATGAGCCCGAATCTAGATTTGAGGTGCCTGACCGACCTGAATCTAGATTCGGGGTCGTTCGCCAACGCCCTCCAACCGACCCGAATCTAGATTTGGGCCCCCAGACGCCACCAAATCTAGATTTGGGCTCATTCCCGGACTCAGGGGGCCGGCTCGAATCTAGATTTGGGCTCTATCCCCGACCGAGGGCTGGACGCGCCAGTAGTACAGCGGCTCAGGCTCTTTCCCGCAGCTCACCGGGGCCTCACCGTCGGCGGTCACCTTCTCCACGTCGACGCACGCCTCCCACACTCCCAGCTTCACGCGCACGGTGTTCTCCCCCAGCAGCTCGCTGGATACGCCGACGGCGGGCACAGGCGCCAGAGTCACCCCGGCCGTGTCTGGCAACGGCTCCTCACCGCGACCACCGAACTGCGCCAACGCCCAGGCCTCAGCGGCCTGCTGCTGCGGCGGCAAGTGGGAACGTCCGCGATCCTTGCGCGGCCCACCCGGCCACAACGCATGCTCAGCCGCCGCGTGGAACGCGCTCACCGCGGCCACCGCGTTCAGGCGACCCAAGACCTGCCCCGTCGGCAGCAACAGCATGGTGGGGGCGAACCGATGCCCGCCCAAGTGTGAGGCCTCCCAGATCGATTCCGGGCCCACCTCCCGCGTCAACGCCGCGAGGATGGGGCGGCCGGCCAGCGCGCAGCACTGATCCCGCTTGGCGTGGGAGCACACCAGCATCGCCGCGCCGCCGTCGGGCCCCTCCGGCACACCGGCGCCGGCCTCCGTCGCACCACTCCACTCCGGAATCCGCGCAAGAACCTCCCGCGGATCCGCGACCTCGTAGCGCCGCAGCCACCCGCCGTCGGCGAACCCGCCAGAGACGAGCACGGCCAAGGGATCAGAGCCGATGGTGCGCCGCTCCGGATGTCGGATCAGCACCAGGCGACCCCCAGCCGCCTGCACCGCAGCGTCCAGCTCAGCCCCCACAACGGGATCCAGCAGGCGCGCATCGGTGATCGCCTTCGGCCCCCATGGGCCCGGGATTTCGAGGCACACGTAGAAGTTCGCCCGCGCCGCAGTGCCCCACGCGGGGAGATCTGCCCGCGACCACTCCATCGAGCAACGAACCATGTCAGAAGCCTACTGGTACCCCGGGTAGGTAAGCCTCACCTTGATTGAAGAATCAGTTCTAATGGCCAAGGATGGACGCATGTCCGGGTTCATCAAGCGCTATCCGTTGGTCGTCGCGACGCTCACCGCCCTCGCGGTGGTCCTCGCCCTCTACTTCACCGGGCAGACCACCCTGGCCCAATGGATCGGCACGGCGTATGTGATCTTCATCATCGGGCTGACGGCCATCGACATGGCCAAGGACATCCTCCGCGGCCACTACGGCCTCGACATCCTCGCCGTCGTGGCGATGGGCGCCGCCATCGCGGTGGGCGAGTACATCGCGGCCATGATCGTGGTGCTGATGCTGACCGGCGGCGAGGCGCTCGAAGATTTCGCGGAGGCACGCGCTGCGCGAGACCTTGATGCCCTCCTCAAGCGCGCCCCCGTCACCGCGCACCGCCTCGATTCCGACGCCCCAGATGCCGTCCCCACAGATCTCCCCGTCGACGACGTGCAGCCCGGCGACCTCCTCCTCGTCAAGCCCGCAGAGGTCGTCCCGGTCGACGGCGAACTCCTCACCGACGAGGCCACCTTCGACGAATCGTCACTCACCGGCGAATCCCTCCCCGTCACCCGGCAGGCCGGTAGCACCGTCATGTCCGGCGCCCTCAACGGCGAGCGCGCCGTCCGCCTGCGCGCCACCGCGACCGCCGCCAACTCCCAGTACCAGCAGATCATCGCCCTGGTGCAGCAGGCAGAGGAGGCCAAGGCCCCGACGGTGCGCCTCGCGGATCGCTATGCCATCCCCTTCACCATCGTCTCGCTGCTGATCGCTGGCCTGGCCTGGTACCTGTCCGATGATCCGGTGCGCTTCGCCGCCGTCCTCGTGCTTGCCACGCCGTGTCCGCTGCTGATCGCCGCGCCGGTCGCCTTCATGGGCGGCATGAGCGCCTCGGCTCGCTCCGGCATCATCGTCAAGGGCGGCGCCACGCTCGAGGCCCTCGCCAACGCCAAGGCGGTTGCCTTCGACAAGACCGGCACCCTCTCCCACGGCGAGCCTGAACTCGTGCGCGTCATCACCGCCAACGGCACGTCCGAGGACGAGCTCCTGCGCCTGGCCGCCTCGGCCGAGCAGTACTCCTCCCACGTGCTCGCCCGCGGCATCATCGACGCCGCCGAGGAGCGCGGGCTGGAGCTCTCCGCCAGCCACGACGCCGAGGAGATCGCCACCAACGGCGTGCGCGCCACCATCGACGGCAAGCGCATCGTGATCGGCAAGCTGGGCTTCGTGCGGGGCGAGGACCCGACGGCGGATTCGGTGCCGCTGAGCGCTGGGGAGACGTCGGTGGCCATCGCCATCGACGGCCGCTTCGCCGGCACGCTCCTGCTGGCCGACAGGCTCCGCGACAACGCCGCGCACACCGTCGAGGCTCTTCGGAGCCACGGGCTGAGCGAGATCGTGATGCTCACCGGCGACAACCACGAGACCGCCCGCACCCTCGCCGCCCAGGCCGGCATCGATCACGTGCACGCCGAGCTGCTCCCCGCAGACAAGGTGGAGCGCGTGAGCTCCATGCAGGGCCCCGTCATCATGGTGGGCGACGGCGTCAACGACGCCCCCGTGCTGGCCGCGGCAGACGTCGGCATCGCGATGGGCGCCCGCGGCGCCACCGCCGCCAGCGAATCAGCGGATGCGGTGATCGTGCGCGACGACGTGCAGCGCGTGGTGCGCGCCGTGCAGATCGGCAAGCACACCTACAAGGTGGCGCTGACGGCCATCTGGATCGGCATCGTGCTGTCGGTGAGCCTCATGCTGGTGGCGGCCTTCGGCCACATCCCGCCGGTCATCGGCGCGCTCACGCAGGAGTTCGTCGATCTCGCCGCCATCTTGTACGCCCTCAGGGCGCTCACCGGCGGCGGCCGCGACACTCAGCCGCAGCTCACCAACCCGACGGCGGCCTTGAGCCGCAAGACCCTCGTCGCCGAATCCACCACCTGAGCCTCGAAGGCGGCATCAGCCGCGGCCGCCTCAAGCGTGGCCGCAGCCATCTCGCCCATGATGCGCGGGTTGGCATTGATCACGATGTCGCCGCCCGCGCGGATGAAGCGCACGGCCCGATCTGCCGGCGGCACCGTCTTCACGGCAGCGGCCGCGCCGAGGTCGTCGGTGATGGCCACGCCGTCGAAGCCCAACTCCTCGCGCAGCAGATCCGTGACGATCGCTGAGCTGAACACGCCTTCATTGTCTGGGTCGATATTCGTGAACACGGCAGACGAGATCATGACGGAATCCACACCGGCATCGACGGCCGCGCGGAACGGCGCGAGGTGCACGGATTTCGCGGTCACATCAGTATCCTCAGCGGCGCCGAAATCCGTGTTGGTCACCACTTCGCCCAACCCTGGGAAGTGCTTGACGGACGTGGCCACACCGGCCCCCTGCATGCCTCGGACGAAGGACACCACCGCTTCTGAAACCTGCTCCGGATCCGCCCCGAAATCTCGCTTCAACTTGCCGATGGGCTCGTTGGTGGAGCGCTTGGCTTCCGGCACAATGTCGCCCACGGGCGCCAGATCGTAGTGGATGCCCGCAGCCCGCAACTCCTCGGCCCACATGCCTGCAGCAGTCTCCAGATCTGATGGCGCCATCGCGCCCTGATCCCGTGCGGGCGGCATCAGCGAGAAGCCCGGGCCCTTCAACCGCTGCACGGTGCCGCCCTCCTGGTCCACCGCGATCAGCAGGGGCAGCTTCGCCGTGCCAAGGCTGCCCAGCGCCGCGGTGAGCTTCCGGATGGAGTCTGAGCCCGCCGTCGAATTGCCCAGCAGCACCACCGAACCCACCTTGGAGTTCAGGATCGCGTTCTGGGTGACGGGGTCCAGCCCGCCGGTGTCGACCCCCACCATGAACAGCTGCCCCACCCGTTCCTCGGGCGTGAGGCTCTCCGCCAGCAGGCGACATTGACCCATTGGCGCCACACTCTCCCCAGCCACGGTCTCCTCCACGCCGGGTTCCGTGGTGGGGGCAGGCTTCAGCTCGGCCGTCGTGCCGGCCTCCGCCGGAGCCTCGACGGCGGGCTCAGCCGAGCGGTACGGCACAGGGATGAGCGGCTCGGGCGCGCAGGCGGCCAATCCCAGCGCCGCCACCCCCATCAGCGCCAGGAATCGCTTCACTGCGCGCTCTCCGCCTGGTGCTTGGCCAGCAGACCCAGCAGGGCGTTCTCCACCACTTCCGGCAGCGCCGGGTGGATCCAGTACTGGCCGCGCGCCATTTCATCAACGCGCAACCCAAAGCTCATCGCCTGGATGAGCGGCTGGATCAGCGATGGCGCCTGAGGGCCGATGATGTGGGCACCCAGCAGGCGCCAGCTGCCCGGATCTGCCATCAGCTTCACGAAGTGGCCCTCGTCCTCGAGCGCCCACCCGTAGGCGACATCCCCGTACCGCTGCCGGGCGCACACGTACGGCACGCCCCACGCCTTGAGCTGCTCCTCCGTGGCGCCAACGCAGGCCACCTGCGGGTCGCTGAACACGGCGTACGGCACGTAGCGATGGTCCGTCTCGACGGGGGCCTCAGGATGCAGGATGTTGTGCTGCACGGTACGCATCTCGGCGTTGGCCACGTGCTTGAGCAGATAATCCGACGACACATCCCCCAGCGCCCACACGCCCGGCACGTTGGTGCGCTGCTGCGCGTCCACGCGGATCTGGCCGTCTGCCTTCACGTCGATGCCGCCCGCAGCCGGATCCAGCGCATCCGAGTTGCGCACGCGGCCAACTGCCATCAGCACGGCATCTGCGAAGTACTCGTATTCGATGCCGTTGCGGTCTGTCGTCACGACGGTGACCCCGCCGTCGGAGCTCTCCTCCAGCGATGAGAGCTTCTGGTTGAGGCGGATCTGCACCCGCTTGCCCAGCAGGTTGGCGAACTGCTCCGAGATCTCTGCATCTGCCCCGCGCAGCATCACATCAGAGCGGTGGATGAGGGTGACCTCGGTCCCCAAAGCGGAGAACACGTGGGCGAACTCTGCGGCGATGAAGCCGCCGCCGAGGATGACGAGGCGCTTGGGCCGCTCGTCGATGCGCATGATGTTGTCTGAGGTGAACACCTTGTTCGCCACCTCGTCCAGGCCGGGCACGTCCAGCTCGCGGGGGCGGGAGCCGGTGGCGATGACCACCCTGTCTGCGCTGATCTGCACGCCGCCCACCTCGAGCACCTTGTCTCCGACGAAGCGCGCCTCGTCGCGGAACACGGTGACGTTGGAGGAGCGCTCGCGCCAATCGAGGCCGCCGGCCGCAATGGGATCGATCCGGCCGAAGATCCGATCCCGGATGGCCTTCCAATCAGAGCCCTTGTACTCCAGCTCAACCCCAAGCCGGGCGGCCTCACGCGGCGATGCGGCGTGATCTGCCGGGAGCACGAACATCTTCGTGGGGATGCAGCCCTTGTTGAGGCACGTCCCGCCGAAGGGTTCGGTTCGGTCAATGAGAGCCACGCTCCAGCTCTCGAATCGCTCATCGATGAGGGAGTTGCCGGAACCAGACCCAATGACGACGAGATCGAAATGCTGCATGGCGCCCATTCTTCCATGCGTAAGGTAAAGGCCATGAACAACACGTGGGCAGTGGTGACTGGCGGGTCGAGCGGGCTGGGGGTCGCGTTTGCGCAACGGCTGGCCGCCGAGGGAGCCGATATCTGGCTGGCTGCCCGCAGTGAAGACAAGATGAGGGAGGTCGCGGCCCAGCTCGAAGCCGATTTCGGCGTGGCCACGCGCATCTCCGCCGTCGATCTCTCCGACGGCGAGGCCAGGGCCGCCTTCCACGCCGAAGTGGGTGCGGCGCAGGTCAGCCACCTGGTCAACAACGCGGGCTTCGCGCAGCTGGGTGACTTCAAGGATTCGGATCCGGCCCGCACCGCGCAGATGTTGGAGCTGAACGTGGTGGCGTTGACGGATCTGGTCCACGCCGTGCTGCCCGGGATGCTGCAGCGCGGGCGCGGGGCCATCATCAACGTGGCAAGCACCGCCGCGTTCCAGCCCACGCCGTCGATGAGCGTGTACGCGGCCAGCAAGGCGTACGTGCTGAACTTCTCCGCCGCGTTGTGGGAGGAGTTGAAGGGCACCGGCGTGCGGGTCCTCGCCAGCTGCCCAGGCCCCACCGAGACCGAGTTCTGGACCGCTGCCGGCAACGATTCGGTGATGCGCAAGCGCCGCACGGCTGAGCAGGTGGTGGACGTGACGATGGACGCGCTGCGCCGCAACAAGCCGTTCGTGATCGACGGTGCGGGCAACCGCGTCATGGCGTTCGCGAACCGCCTGGCGCCGATCAGGGCCCAGACGGCGATCGCCCACCTCATCACCACCCGCTGATTGAGCCGACGCTGGTCCCTGAGCGTCACAGGTGCGAGGAACGAGCACCCGGTGGCGACGCTGGTCCCTGAGCGTCACAGG
>JAUNUF010000184.1 GCA_030538315.1 Propionibacteriaceae bacterium | reverse complement strand
CTCGTCGAGGTGCTTGCCACCTACGATCCTGAGTCCAAGGGCGGCAACTCCCCAGATGGCCGCAAGGTCAAGTCCACGATGCACTGGGTCTCAGCCGCACACGCCGTGCCGCTGAAGGCCGCGCTGTACGAGCGGCTGTTCACCGCGGAGGGCCCCGGCGAGGCCACCGGCGAGCCGCTCGATGACCTCAACCCCAACTCGCGCACGTTCGTCGACGGCTGGGGCGAGGAGGCGCTGAGCTCCGTGGAGCCCGGCGAGGTGGTCCAGTTCGAGCGCCTCGGCTACTTCGCGGCAGACCTCGACGAGCCCATGCTGTTCCACCGCACCGTGGGCCTGCGCGACGAATGGGCCGCAATCCAGAAGCGGGGCTAACCCGTCTGGCGCACCGGGAGGGGGTCGGCTTCCACGCCGGCCCCATCCGTGGGCCCCTGCACGTAGCTGTCCACGTTGGCGACCCCGGCCGTGACGGGCTGGAGCTGCCCGTAGCCGCGCACGGCGCGCTGATAGCCCGTGTACTGACCGCGCTCGCGCCCGCGGTACCACTCCTGCAGCGAGGCGGCCATGGAGTTGGCCCGCTCGGGTTGCGTCTCGGCCAGGTTGTTGGCTTCAGCCGGATCGGCATGCAGGTCGTAGAGCTCGGCCGGGCCATCGAAGCGGGCGACGTACTTCCACCGGCCGTCGGTGATCATGCGCGCTCCCCCGTACTCGCTCACCACGACGACCAGATCCGGCGCCTCGAACGCCTCGCCCCGCAGCAGCGGTGCGATCGAGCCGGCGGCGGCCCAGTCGTCGGCTGGCGGCTCGACACCGGCCAGCTCGCAGAGTGTGGGATGGAGGGAGGCAGCGGAGACGAGCGTGTCGCTGACTCCGGTTGAGCCGCCCGGGACGTGGGCCACGAAGGGCACCCGCACGGAGTTGTCCCAGAAGTTGAGCGGCCACGTGCCGTTGCCCTTGCCCCACACACCGTGGTGGCCGCAGGAGAAGCCATTGTCGGAGGTGTAGATCACGACGGTGTTGTCGTCGATTCCCTGCTCTTCCAGGAGGTCGCGAATCTGGCCCAGCCCCTCGTCGACGGCGGTCAGCGAAGCGCAGTAGCCCGCGAGGTACGGTTCCGGGTTGGCGAACGCGATGTCGAAGTCGCTGCGGGCCAGCGTCCAGGGGTGCCGCTCGTCGCGAGGCACCGACGGGAAATCCGTGACGGCGTAGAGGTTCACGTACTCCACCGGGTGGTTGCCGTCGGTCCACGGGTCGTGGGGCGCGGTGTAGTTGACCTGCAGGTAGAACGGCCGGTTGCGGTCTCGGGTACTGATGAAGTCAAGCGCGCTTTCGGTCACCGCGTGGGTGAAGTAGCGCTCCTCCGTCGCCGGCAGGCCGTCGCGCCAGATGGGGGCGTTGAAGTAGGGGCCGCCGCCGTAGCGATGGGCGAACCAGTATTCGAAACCGGGCTCCGGCTCCGAAGAATCGCCCAGGTGCCACTTGCCGGACATCGCGCACTGGTAGCCGGCCTCCGCCAGCACCTGCGGCGTCGTGGGCTGCCCCTCAAGGTAGCGGGCGTCGCTGGAGCGCGGGTCGTCGCCCACGATCCAGTCGTGCACGCCGTGCGCCGACGGCATCCGGCCGGTCAGCAGGCTGGCGCGGGCCGGCGAGCACACGGGAGAAGCGCAATAGAACTGATCCAACTCGAGGGAGTCGTCGAGCAACTCCTCGAGGTTGGGCATGACCAACTCCTCCATGCGGTGCGGCATGGCCCAGCGGCCCTGATCGTCGGTGAGGACGACGATCAGGTTGGGTCTCGTCATCA
>JAUNUF010000183.1 GCA_030538315.1 Propionibacteriaceae bacterium | reverse complement strand
ACTTGCGCCACCTTCATCAGGAAGACGCCCGCGTCGGTGCGGTCGTAGTCATCCCAGCCCTCGATGACCCGCTCGAAGCCGCGCGCCAGTGAATAGCCGAAGTCGCCGTCGCCGACGACCGCGTCGAGGTCGCCGAAGTAGGTCTCCTGCGCCAGCGCCGTCTCCGCCACGTTGCGGACGACGAACTCGACGTCGGACAGTGTGCTCATAAGGGATTCCTCTCGTCGGGGGTGAGCAGTTCGTCCAAGGCGGCAACGGTGATGTCGTCGCCGAGGTGGGGCAGCACCATCGCGGCGCCGGTGAAGTCTTCGTCGGGTTGGGTGAGCGCGCTCTGGGTGATGACGGTCACGAGGCCGGCGGCGCGGGCCGCGGCCAAGCCGATGTCGGTGTCCTCGACCGCGACCGCGTGCTCGGCGTCGACCCCGATCGCCTCCAGCGCGGCGAGGTAGATGTCGGGGGCTGGCTTCTTACGCTCGACGATGTCGCCGGCTCGGATGACGCAGCGCGCCGCGGCCTCCTCGCCGACTGCGGTGCGCAGCACTGCGGCGACAGAGGCCTCGGCCGACGTGGAGGCGACGGCGACCTTGAGCCCAAGATCAAGCGCCTCATGGATCAGCCGGCGGATGCCGGGGCGTGGCGGAACGGCGCCGCCCTGCACGAGTTCCTGGAACACCGCCGACTTCCGCTTGTGCAGCCGCGCGATGATGTCGGCCCGGTCTGCCGGGTCGAGGCCCGCGGCGCGGAGGTCGTCGTCGGTGAGCGCGTGGTTCATCCGCTCCTTGCCGCCGCCGATCTTGACCAGCTCCGCATAGCGCTCGACGCTCCACTCGACGGGGATGCCGAACTCGGCGAACGTCTGGTTGAACGCGGGCAGGTGGCCGTCGCGTTCGGTGTCGCCGAGGACGCCGTCGCAGTCGAAGACCAGCGCTTGGAGCCTCATGCCTTGCCCGCGCTTCCGAAGAGCTCGCAGTGGGTGGCGGTGAAGTCGACGATGGCCGCCTCGACCGGCTTGAACACGTTGAGCGGCTCCCACTTGCCGGCGGCGTCGGCGGCCTTGAGCGCGTCATACATGCCGTGCAGGTAGGTCTCCTTCAGAGCCGTCGAGAGGTTGACCTTGGCGCAGCCGAGTTTGATGAGCCGGTTGAAGTCGTCGTCGGTCAGGCCGCTGCCGCCGTGCAGCGCGATCGGGATGCCGCGGGCTTCGACGATGTCGCGGACCCGGTCGAAGTCGAGCACGGGGGCCTGCTTGTAGCGACCGTGGGCGTTGCCGATGGCGGGGGCGAAGACGTCGACGCCGGTGGCGTCCAGGTAGGTGAGCACGACGTCGAGCGGTTGCCGGGCGGCCTCCTCGTCGCTGCCGATGCCATCCTCGACGCCGGTGATCGACTCGATCTCACCTTCGACGTGAGCGCCGTAGCGGCGGGCCTCGGCGACCACCTCGACGGTTTGGCGCTGGTTCTCCTCGACGGGGAGTTCGGAGGCGTCGAACAACACCGAGTTCCAGCCCACCTCCAGACACTCGGAGATGACCGCGCGGTCCGGGCAGTGATCCAGATGCAACGTGACGGGCACGGGGATGTCGCGCGTCATCGCGTCCCACATGGCCTTGAGCGTCTGGCTACCGATCGCCTTCACCGTCTTGACCGACGTCTGCACGATCACCGGGCTGTTGGCCCGGACCGCGCCGTCGAGCACCCCTTGGAGGGTCATGTCGTTGAAGATGTTGATGGCGGGCACTCCGTAGCCCTCAGCCATGGCCTTGCCGACGATTTCCTGCAAGCTGACAACGGGCATGCGCGCGCGAC
>JAUNUF010000004.1 GCA_030538315.1 Propionibacteriaceae bacterium | reverse complement strand
AACCTGGCGACGGTGAACCTGGTGACGGAGGCGCGCAGAGTCTGCCTGCAACCGGTGCGTCTGGGGCAGCAGGGCTGTTGACATTCGGTGGCATCTTGGCGCTCGCCGGGCTTGTCTTGCTCCTGGGCCGCCTACGGCGACTGCCGAACTAATCCCGGCAGTCTCCCCGAACAGCGCATTACTCGATCCTCTGGCTTCGCGGTGCGCACGCACACGTACGCAGATCAGCATCAAAGAAAACTCACATGACGGTTTCTAATCTTGACTGCAGCTACCAAGAGCAGCCGCCACCGGGCTGATTCCATCATTCATCTCAAGGAGTGTTCATGCGTTCTTCTCGGGCGTTCCGCGCAGGAAGTTTCACACTGGCTCTTGCCTTATCCCTTCTGGCTACTGCATGTGCGGCCGACGACAAGACGGACGGCGCTTCGCCCTCCAGCTCGTCAGCAGACCAATCTGAGGATGACGCACGCGATCTCCTTGGAGACGCCCTCGAAGACCAGGAGGGCAAGGATGAGCGCGTTCTGAGCACCTCCGACGATGATGTGATCATCGTTGTCGAGCAAACCCTCAGCAGTCAGAACGCGAAAGCTCGGTGGGGCGGGAGCGATCTGTATGTGGATCTTGATGGCTCAGCAGAGGACGTCACGGCGTCTTCGCCTTGCCTCGCGTTGGAGGCTTTCCTCAAAGACGGAGAAGACGCGATCCTGAGTTACGGCGATGGTGAGATTCGCTGCAGCGAGCGTTAGGAATCCATCGATTCGATCAGTCGTCGATGCAGATGCTCGGCATGGTCTCGCACTTCCACAGCCCAGTCCGTATAGGGCTCCTCGGAAAAGGCGGCTCCTCGGTAAAGCTTCGTCGCGGCACGTCTGCTGGCACCGTCCGGTCGTCGTGCCAGTGCAAGAAAGCGTTCCAGATCGATATCGAGATGATCGACCGCGAGCCGTACAGCATCACCCTCTGTCACCACATGGTGTTGAGTCGACCGCAGTCTCTGTGGATCGAGTGCGCGGCGGATCACGTTCACCGCGACGGAGAAGCGGTTACCGAGCGAGGCAGGCGACTCCCCCGGCCAGAGCACATCCATGAACACCTCGCGCGACGTGGCGACACCGTGCGCGGCGACGAGCATCTTCAACAGCTCCCGTGCTTTTCGGGACGTCCATTCCGCCCGCCTGCCGCAGAGTGAGACGACCTCGAAGCCGCCGAGCACCCTGATACGCGGGCGATGCATCGCCCTTTGCGCCAGTGCCGCGAAGCCGCGAGCCTCGGACGTGGTTCTCGCCTCGGAAAGCAACTCATACGAGGGTATGTCCGCCAGGTCATGGCGAATCCCGAACTCTGCGAGCTCGATTTGCGCCTCGGCATGCCACGCCAATGCGCCGATCCGTGCGCTCATCTCGATCGCCAACTCGAGATGCGTGCGCGCTTCTTCCAGCATGCCGAGCTGCTCCTCGAGCAATCCCAGGGTGCGGGCGGCCGTACCCCAGAAAGACACCCCAATTCCGACAGGCACAAGGTGGGCCGAGTAAGGCAACAGCAACCCGCGCAAATGCAGCGCGTTCTCGCGGGTTCCGCTGATCCTGGCGATCTCTGCGAGGACGGTCATGGTCGACAACCAGTATCTATCGCGCGGGATCTCGTCGAGCGGGGGCAGGGACTTCAGAAGGGTCTCGCCGGAGGTGCGCCGGCCCTGAAGGAGCCACAGCCAGGCGAGTGAGGCCGGCCAGAGAAGCTGCTCTGGATACTCCCGTCGTGACCTCAGAAATCCTTCCTCAGCACCGTCTATCCGCCCCTGCATCCACCGGATCATCCCTACCTGGGTGGTGTATAGCGCCCCGGCAACCGATCCGCTCTGGGGAGACTGGTCGAACAGGGCCTTCGCCTGCTGTTCTGCGCCTTCGGCGTCGCCGTCAAGAATGAGGCGTAGGCACCGAAACCAAGCGGCCGGGTTTTCCTGGGGCCTGTCTTGCCGAGCTGCTGCGGCTGCCCGTCGCTCTAGGAGCTCGGTGTCGAGTGAGCGGATCTCGCCTTGCTCGAGAAGCCCAGTCAGCAGCAGTGCGTACCCGACCGGGACGAGAGCTGTGTCATCGTAACGGGTAGCGATGTCGAGGATCTCGTTGGCTGCCTCAACGCGGCGCGCCGTGTACTCGGGGCCCGGCCGAGTCATGCCCCACGCCGCCAACGCATATGCTCGGGCTACCGGATCCCCTAGACGCGTAGCACGCTGCTGCAGCTCAACGGCCGCAGCAGCGGCGGAATCGAGGTCGCACTGGGCGGAGCGCAGCGCCGATGGCACGATAATCTGCGCAGCCCGGAGCTTAATTTCAACTGGGGGGAGATCATGTGACTCGATCTCGTCAAGCACGTCCTGGCACTGCTGAACGTAGGCGGCTGCCGTGGCAACGGTAAGCCCGAGCGGGATGCCTTCACTGAGCAGTTCTTCGGCACGGCGTCGTGCTGACTCGGCCTGCACCACCTCGTCAAGCATGCCTCAACCGTAGCCTCAACTGGAGTTTTTTGTTGAACGCACGCCGGATCGTCGCTTTCATTTTGTTCACAGAGCACCACCTACGGTGAGCTGATGAAGCGATTTCCCCTAGCAGTAGTGGCATGCGTCATGGGCGTCACACTCGCAAGCTGTGCCACCCCGCCGCCGCAGAGCTCCCCTCCGTCACCTCCTCACAGCCCTGCACCGACAGGCACCAAAACAGATGTCGGCGTTGAGGTCGATACAGAGCTCATCGACACTGATCCGACCTCATGCTTGCACGGGGGCTGGATTGCCGAGAACTCGTTCTTCCTCGCGAGCATCCGGGAGTTCGGAGATGAAGTGCAATCGGTCAGCGGGCAGGTCCTACTCCGCTTCGATGCCAACGGCACCCTCACAACCGAGTACCAGGACTGGGTCATCACTGCCGTCACAGACGGCATGGAAGTGAAGATCGAGCGAGTCGGCACCGATACCGGTACGTTCTCCGCAACGAGCGACACAGTCAGCATCGCAGACACCGATATTGGCTCCACGATCACCATGCATGCGGCAGGCATGGACATGACCATTGACCCTCACCCTGCGAGCTACAACGCAGCCCACTACTCCTGCGCTGACGACAGCGCAACCATAGAGACCGACGATGGCGTACTTCAGCTATCGAGAGAGTGACCACTGTTCAGGGCAGGAGGACAGAAATGCGAATACGTACGAAACTGCGGCACGCATTCGGCGGCGGTATCATCCTGGCAATGGATCTTCCGCAAGACTTCGCATGGGAAGACAAGGTGATACCACTCGGAGTGCATCTCACAAGAACAACCTCAGTCTGACATGGGCGGAGAATTGAGATTCTATTTCTACGATGAAGAGAAAGGAACAAGGTCAAACAGCGGCACAGAGAACGGGGTGAACCATCGCTGGATGATGCACACGCCGATCGAGCTCGCAGCAGGCACCACCCAGACGCTGCACGTCGAGATGCCGCTCCCGTTCGACACTGAGGCGCTTGCCGCTATAGCAGGCGAAGTCGAATCGTCAAGCTCGATAGGTGAAAAACTGGCAGGTGCCTTCACGCTGGGCAACATGGCCCCTCCCACGCATCTGCAGTGGTTCCGACTTCGCATCTCGCTCAAGCGCGAAGGCGTACTCTTCAGCGCACGAGCGTCAGAGAAAATCCGATGCAGAAACGCGAGAACACAGTTCTCAATCGGCCCGTTGCGCCTGTGAAGCGAGCCTGCAGCGATGCACGATGACCACGTCAGTGGATCAGTCAGAAATTAGAGTCTGGACACCAGCCTAGACGTGTGAACTTGGTAGGGCAGACATTCGAGGCCCGCTGAGACCCTATGAGTGTTTGGCTCCAGCCAGGTTCCTCTGGCCACCGAGGGGGCGATCCGCCAAACCGTGAACCGAGCGGAGCATTGAGAACATTTTGCTCCATTGAAGCGGGCGCACCTTCCGAGTGAGGCAGCACGCAGTTGACTGCCCTCTTCTGGACGGAGGACGTCATGCCCGAGGCCAAAGACCTGCCTGAGATTGCGCGCGTGATCGCGGAACAAGCCGAGAAACTTGTCCGCGCGAGAAGCGTGCTGCGTGAGCATCCTGAACAGGTTGCCGAAGTAGAAATAGTAGACCCGCTCGTGAGGATGTTGTCGTTGCTTGACCATCTGATTGATGCTGCCCAGGACGCGTTCGCAGCTCCCGAGCAGCCGTCACGCGGCCCGATCTACCGTCCCTGACTCCGTCGTGTAGTGGAAATTGTGCTGGGCGGCTCTCGTGACGGTGTCGATCAGGGTGATGACTGCCGGTGACGGGTACCGGTACCTGCTGAACTCGGTAGTCTTCGGCGACGGCGACCGTGACGCTGCCTCGGCATTGACGAGGTACTACCTTGAAACGGGTACCCCTCCTGGTGTCTGGCTCGGCTCTGGCCTGCCCGGTCTTACGGGAGACATCGACGCTGGAGCTTCGGTGAGCGAGGCTCAGTTGCGGCGGCTCATGGGGCATGGGCAAGACCCGAACATTGGTGAGCAGTTGGGGCGCCCGTACCGGAAGTTCGCCAGCACCGCGGAACGGATCGAGCGCCGCCTCGAGCGTCTCCCCAAGACCCTCACGAGCGCCGAGCATGCCGCGCAGCGGGCGCTAATCGAGGCAGAGGAAGCACAGAAGCCCACCAACGCTCCGGTTGCTGGCTTCGATCTCACCTTCTCGGTTCCCAAATCGGTGTCGACGATCTGGGCGGTCGCTGACGGTGGCGCGCAGGCGCTGATCGCGCAGGCGCACCATGCGGCGATCGACGACGTGCTCGCCGTGCTCGAGCGCGATGTCGCGATGACGCGGGTGGGGGCGAAAGGGCCTCGGGGCGCGGTGGCGCAGGTTGAGGTGCGGGGTGTGATCGCGACCGCCTACGACCACTACGACTCCCGCGCCTCCGATCCGCAGCTCCATACCCATGTCGTTGTCGCGAACCGCGTGCAGGCCGTGCAGGACGGGAAGTGGCGCACCCTCGACTCCCGCGCCATCCACGCCGCGGTGACCGGACTCTCGGAGCACTACAACGCGGTGCTCTCTGACCGGCTCACGCAGATCCTCGGCATCGGATGGGAACCTCGCAAGCGCGGTACTGAGCGGTCGACGGCGTGGGAGATCGCCGGAGTGCCGCAGGAACTGATGGACGAGTTCTCCTCCCGGACCCGCGATATCGAGCAGGTCAAAGAGCGTCTCGTCGCCGAGTATGTGACGAAGCACGGGCGGCAGCCGTCTCCGAAGCTGTTGTGGCAGTTCCGACAGCAAGCCACCCTCGAGACGCGGCCCCCGAAAGAGCACCACTCGCTGAGCGACCTCACCACGCGATGGCGAGAACGTGCGACGGAGATGCTCGGTGAGGACGCGCCAACGTGGGCGTCGGGGCTGATCGCCGAGAGCGCCGGCGAGCCGCTGCTGCGGGCTGACGACATCCCGTTGGAGGATCTCGAGCAGGTCGCCCAGGTCGTGGTGCAGCAGGTGGGTGATCGGAGTGCGACGTGGAAGCGATGGCACCTTCACGCCGAGGCCGTCCGGCAGACGATGGGGCTGCGCTTCGCCTCCCCAGCAGACCGCGACACGATCACCCAGCAGATCGCCGACGCTGCCGAACGCCTTTCGCTGCGACTGACCCCGCCGGAGCTCGCGTCGAGCCCGCCCTTGTTCCGTCGTGCTGATGGGTCGAGTGTGTTCCGCCCGAAAGCCGCGACCGTGTTCTCCTCCGAACTGGTACTCGCCGCAGAGGACCGGCTCCTCGCCGCCTCGAGTCTGCGCTCTGCGCCGACCGTCCCACTGGTATGGATCGAGCAGGCCGCACGGAAGAAGACCCGGAACGGACACACGCTCTCGCTTGAACAGGAGCAGGCGATCTCGAAGATCGGAGTGTCGGGCCGGGTACTCGACGTGCTCGTTGGCCCGGCAGGTACCGGCAAGACCACGACCATGCGTGCCCTGCGCGGCGCATGGGAGAAACGCTACGGGCCAGGCTCCGTGACTGGACTCGCACCCTCGGCTGCCGCAGCCGATGTCCTCGCGGGCGACCTCGGGATCGAGACGGAAAACACCGCGAAATGGTTGTTCGAGCATCGGCACGGGAACTGGAACCTGAAATCGGGGCAGCTCGTCGTCATCGACGAGGCATCCCTCGCAGGAACCTTCGCCCTGGATGCCATCACCACACACGCGCAGGAGGTCGGCGCGAAGGTGCTGCTCGTGGGCGACTGGGCGCAACTGGCTGCGGTGGACGCTGGCGGCGCGTTCGGGATGCTCGTGCGCGACCGCGGCGATGCCCCCGAACTCGCTGACGTGCGACGCTTCGACAACGACTGGGAGAAGCAGGCCTCCCTGCAATTGCGCATCGGCGACACCGACGTCATCGACACCTACATCCAGCACGGCCGCGCCGTGCCGGGCGGGTATGACGAGATCCTCGAAGCCGCCTACCAAGCTTGGCGCGCCGACCTCGAGGCTGGGAAGAGCACGGTGCTGATCGCAGAAACCCTCGACACGGTCTCCGAGCTCAACACCCGCGCCCGCACCGACCGCATCCTCGCAGGCGACGTCGCTCCAGGCGGAGTCAAGCTCCATGACGGCAACGAAGCATCCCGCGGCGATCTCGTGATCACCAGGAAGAACAATCGCCGTCTCTCCCTGGGCCGTGGCTGGGTGAAGAATGGGGATCGTTGGGTTGTCGCTCACGCGAACGACGACGGGTCGCTCACCGTGAGGCGGGCGAAATCGAGATGGCGCACCACGATCACCCTGCCCGCGAGCTACGTTGCCGAGTCGGTCGAGCTTGGGTACGCCGTCACTGCTCACCGAGCCCAGGGCTCGACCGTCGCGACTGCGCACGCGATCGTCCACTCACCGGAAGTGACCCGCGAATCCCTCTACGTCGGCATGACCCGCGGCCGCGAGTCCAACCGGGTCTACGTCGCCACCGACCAGCATCACCTCGAGGAGCACCAGCACCGCGACGACCTGCAGAACACCGCCCGGAGCATCCTCTACGGGATCCTGCAGCACCCCGGTGCTGAGCTCTCCGCGCACGACACCGTCACGGTGGAGCAAGACTTCTGGGGCTCGCTCGAGCAGCTCGCAGCCGAGTACGACACGATCGCCCAGGCCGCAAGCATCGAGCGATGGGTGGCGCTCCTCGAAGTTGGCGCTCTCACCCCGGACGCGATCGACGAGCTCATCGACACGGAGGCGTTCGGGATCCTCACTACCGAGTTGCGCAGACTCGAAGCAGACGGACACGACATCGACGACCTCCTCCCGCGGGTCATCGGGGCCGATGGTCTCGACGATATCGACGATCTCGGCTCCCTGCTCAGGTACCGGATCCAGCAGATCACCGCGATCTACCCACCCACCTCGAGGCGTGCCGCCGGGCTCATCGCGGGCCTCGTCCCGAGAGCGACTGGCATCACCGATCCCGCGATGCGGCAGGCCCTCATCGAACGCGAGCAGCTTATGCAGCAGCGCTTGGAAGCGCTCACCCAGAGCCTGCTTGAGCACCCTGCCCCCTGGATAGCATCCTTTGAAGGGCTCGACCCCGAGCAACGTGCTGCCGTCGTGCAGGCCGTCGCCGCGTACCGCGACCGCTGGGGCATCACCGCGGCAAGCCCGATCGGTGCGATCCCGTCCGACGACGCCCAGAGAGTCGACTACGAGCGCACTCAGATTGCACTCGACTTGATTGTCGCCAGTTCGGAGCACACGCCACCGGCACCTACCACGCGAGGGCAGATTGACCGAGCGCTCATGTGACTATCGTCGTGGGTTTGAATAATGAGCGCTGAAACGTGCGCCCTCACTTCGACTGAATGCTGGTATCGAACAGCGCCTTCAGCAGGGGGGTCACCAGTGCCGGCGTTGAAGCGGGTTGCGAGACGACCCGGCTGCTCAATCTTGCTCTACGATCGTGATGCTTACACGCTTCGATCCATCTGCATGCACGTCAAAGTTGAGGATCGCGGTATAGGCAGTACCGTTGATGTTGCCCTCCGCAGCGAGTGATGCCTGGTTCGTTATCTCGCCGGGAGCGTAGGTGTAGGCGTCGAATCCTGCAGTCTTCAACAGATCCAGATATGTTGCCGCTGCTTCTTTCGCATCACCGGGATACTCGACGCTCCCGTCGATGCTGACGTCCTTGCCGAGCGTTCCTTCGGTGAACGGATCAAGGATTTCCCATCCTTCGGGGATTGGGAAAGGAAATGCATCGCTCGCAGCATACGCGCCCGGTGGGATCACGGTATCCGAGGTCGCGGGGGTGGACTGCGGCTCGGAGTCTTGGTTCTCGCGTGGCTGCTCTGTGGTGCTCGTATTCGGACTCGGCTCTTTGGGTTCCTTGGTCGCGGGGTCTGCGGCACAGCCAGTCAACGCGAAGATGAGAGCGGTGCTGACAACAAGCAGTCTGGTTCGAGGGGTGCGCATAATCAGAGGGTAGGCAGAGGTCTGTGAGCATTATGAAACCGCGCCTAGCGGACTGCGCTGACCCGCACCAAGCTCCCTGTGACGTGAGCTTGCGATGAGGGCGCGCTGAGCGCGGCTCTCCGCTTTCATTTTGCTGACAGGGCTGCCCCTAGCATCGTGAGGCATGGAGTCTTCTCGCACCAAGCCAACCCAGACCTCACGTAGCGTGATCGTTTTTGCCTTCATGCTTCCGCTGCTCCTGGCCTCCTGCAGCAGCACCGGAGAGGAGGCTCCGACGAGTCCTTCCCCCCGAGGTGAGACAGAGGCCCCTTCCGCCGCCGAGTCCCAGCCTGACGCCGCTCAGCCCTCAGATGCTGATAGCGGTAGTGCGACCTTCCAGATCGCAGACGAGTCTTTCGAGTTCTCGCTCACTACATGTCTGATCAGGGAGGAGGATATTCTGGCGCAAGGACCAGGAAGCAATACCCAAGACGGAGGGATTGCATTTCTCGACGTTGACTTCACGCAGTATGACGGTGATTTCGTAGGTGGAGCTGACATCGAGCTGGGCACTGACCGGCCTATTACCTCTCCCGACGACTTCTACCGACTTGATCCGCTGTTCAATAACGAGGGCTTCGAGGCCACCGTCAACGCTGACACATTCGTCGCCGAGGGAATGTTCGTCGCGCACGGCCAAACATCTCTTCCAGTGGAGACAGCGAACAGTGGCACCTTGACGGTGAGTTGCGCGGCTCCCTGACCTACGATCATGAACTCACAGAAAACCCCTGGTCAAGAACTGCGAAGAGTCCCAAGCGTACTGGCGTCGGTAGTGCTGATTGCCGTCGGTCTCGTTGGCTGTGCCAGCGAACCGCAAGATCCAAGCGAGCCGGACGAGGAACCGATGCTCCTGACGCCCGGTGACAACTCGGAAGACGACGGCTCAAGCCTCGAGGAACCAGATGATCATCCATCTGAGACTGCTGCCCAGGCTGTGGGCTCAATTACGTTGAGTTGGACTGGCGGCACGGAGCACCAAAACTTCGAGTATGTCGCGGAGCACTGTTACGTCGGCGCAGACTACATACTCGTAGAAGGAAGTGGTGGCCCGGTAGGTGGGGCGGGTGAGTCGCAGATCAAGATTTTCACCACGCCTGAAGAACTGCTGCACGAAGGAACCGGCACATTCCAAGCAGCGGGGGCCGTGCAGTTCACCTGGGGCGGTACTGAGATCATCGCGGATGGCAGACAGATCCATGTCGGTGACTATCCGCAACCCGCAGTGTTCACCTACCGACACGACGACAGCAGCGTGAAGTACGTTGTCGCGTGGTTCGACGGGGCTGACGACTCCGGCGCTGGTGCAGTCGAAGTTGAATGCAACTACTGACCAGCACCATGCACATAAGACTGTCCAAGCGAGGCTAAGCGCGCGCCAGAAACTAAGACGTGCGCCTTGAGTTCGAGCTAGTCACCAAACGAGCGACGAGCTCCTTAACGTCCTTCTTCCGCAAGAAACGCGTCGGGCGTAGACTGAGAAGTGGCAGGACAGACCACGCGCGAGGCCCGATGTCGGGCAGAGCAGACCGCCCAGAGAAGTCTCGGGGCACTCACTACACAGGACCCGCCGCACCGAGAGTGCTCCCGTGTGAAAGTGAGGCGATCATGACTCTCATCCAGGGCCTGTGGAATGCGAGCGTCTGCACCCGCAGCTTCTTGCGCCGCCGGATGCCCACGAACGTCCTCCTCGACAAGATCCGCAACCGCCGAGGCCTCAAATGGGGCATCCCCGCGATGTTCCTCGGCGGCGCATACATCTTCCTCGCGGCCGTCTGCATCACGCTCATCGACCAGGGCTGGAACAAGGCGCTCTACCTGCTGTTCCTCCTGCTGCTGTGGAACGGGCTGAAGTTCCTCTGGATCGGCCCCGTCAGACTCGTCCTCCTCGTCCGCGTGCGCGCGCAGGAAGCCCGCGCACGCAAACGAAACAGTGCAGCACCGGTAGAACCGGCACCGCACCCGTAACTGCCCGATCAGCCGTCGCTGCCTGTGAGGTAGGGCTCGAGCAGGCGATCCCATTCACCGGGGTCGACGAGATCCGGCATGGTCGGGTCGATCCGACCAGTGTCGATGACGTACTCGTGCTCGCCGCGGGTGGCGTGGAAGTACGCGAGCACGGCCTCGCGCGGGGCGTCGAGCCCGTAGATCTGATGCGGATGACCGCCGATCGCGCCCAGGCGAGTGGCGAACCAGTGCGCGCGTTCGAAGCTCGTCGTCCACGACAACCCCGTCTGATGGCCCTCGGCGGTGGCCCGGTAGACCCGGAGCGTTTCCGGCAGCCGCGCACGGTCACGGAGCTCAGTCTCGTTCAGATAGCGATCGTCGTCGACGCCCGCGAGTTCGAACATGGACAACCAGACCTCGTGATCCGCAGCGCGGCCCGGCCACTCGCACGTCGTCCAGGTGTCCTCGAGCCGTCGCGCAAGGATCGCTCCATGCCGCATCTCCTTCACTTATCAGCCGAACCCTCGTGCCGACCGTTTTTCTGTACGGAGCAGGTACGAGCCGCGGGATTTCGTCTGCTGCCCCTCGCCCTCTGCGGAGTCTAGGGCTCAGCGCGGTGAGAAGCCGGGGCCGGGCTCTGCTGCCGATCCCGAACGCTCCGGCATCGGTGAGGGTTCCGAGGGTTCCGCGGCGTGGGTGATCGACACAGGCACTCCCGCGCGCTGCAGCATGACTCTCATGTCGATCTCCGACGTCACAAGTGCGGCAGTCCCGGTCTGGATCAGTCGGTGGCACCCGGCAGATGCCGGCGAGGTGGCCGGCCCGGGGCGGCTGCGACGGGCCGACCGAACTCGGCGGCTTGCGAGGCGTACATCAGTGATCGTGATCGGAATCCCGCTTCGACAACGACCACCGCGTTGGAGAGGGCTGCCACCAGGCGGCCTTGCTGCTCGAACCGCCACTTCGTCGGCACCGCATCAGGCGGAACCTCACTCACCAACGCCCCAGATCGGCTCGTCTCCTCGAAGATGTCCAGGTTGCCATTCGGGTACGGATGTTCCAGACCACCCGGCATCACCGCCACCGTCGCCCCGCCCTCCATCAGCGCCGCACGGTGCGCGGCCGAGGCGATCCCGTACGCGCCCGTCGATACCACCGTGAGATGGTTACTGACAGCGTCTGCAGCGAGGTCTCCAGCCATATCCGTTCCGTAGCGCGTGGCCGCTCGAGCACCGATGATCCCCACGGACGGTTGCTGAAGGCGCGCAGCATCACCGAGCATCCAGAGGGCGACCGGCCCGTGGACGCCGAGCACGTTCATACGATCCGGCCATGCCGCATCCCCAGGGATGAGGATCTCGGCGCCGAGCCGCTCGGTCGCGTCCACGGCTGCTCGAGCATGTTCGAGGCTCAGCCGCGGAGCAACCCAGGCACGCCACTGATCGTGCAGCGATCGATCACCCGTCTGCGGCGCAAGCGCAAGCCGCACCGTCTCGACCGCGCCGATGGACTGCACGAGAGTGCCCGTGTGATCCTCTCCAGGCCCCGCCGCGCACGCGAGCATCACGCGAGCCAGCCGCTCATCTCTGACTGCACTGATTTCGTCCATGACGTGCTCCTCCCTACGAATAACTGAGATACGCAGGACAGGTACGGAAGTGACCCACTCACAGGGCTGCGAGCAAGACGAGTACTCAGCCTTCGCCGCGGCGAGCCTCGCCTCGAGCAGCACGGGCACGCCCTGGGCGGGACCGGGCCGAGTCGTGGGGCGGGCACATACCGAGCGCGCAGACGGCGAGCAGGAGCTCTCCCTCGAGCGCATGCTCGGTGATCTCGATCGCAACGCCGCGTCCCTTCAACTCCGCGAGCAACTCGCCGACACGGATCGGGTCACGGCCGAGCCGGTAGAGATGATCCATGACGATCGTGTCGCCCTCCCGCACCATGCCCAGCAGCGCGCGAAGCTGCGTCTGAGCGGCCGTGTCCCTTCCGCTCACCACGAAGTCCGTGAGGATTGCCTGCTCCTGCAGCCCGGCATCGCGCAGCGCACGATGCTGCTGCTCGACGTCGACGTCAGGCCGGTTGGTGCGGACATACCCGTACCTCGATCCGGCAACCGCGGCGTGCTCGGCCTGGTGTTCGCCGGCCAGTTCCATAGGCGACATCATGTTCCCCTTTCTCATCCCGCCTGCTTGATGCGACGTCCCACCCGTCGAGCGTTCGGGCGAAGCTCCACCCCAGCGGATTTCAGTGCCCGCCAGACCATCGAATGCCCGACACCCAGCTCGTCCGCGACCTCACGGGTCGTCTGACCGGATAGGTACGCGCGGACTGCCTGCCCTACCTGCTCCTCGTCCAGACCCTGCCGACGGATCCGTACCCCGGCTTCGGCGAGCAAACGGCTCACGGTCTGCTTACCTAACCGTCGAGCAGTAGCGATCGAGATCAACGACGCCCCGGCCTCGTACTCCGCGATCATCTCCTGCAAAGCCTCTGGGGAGACGGGGGTTCCAGCCGTTTCATTCGGCGTCACCACCGGCCCCCGAACATCGCTCCGAGGTACAGATACACTGGAATCTGGTAGTCCCTGATCAGGATCGCTTCCGCATGGAATCAACGATTTCAGGGCAGCGAACGAGGATACAGTTTCCTCCCGATTGGGGCACAAACAACAACTCCGGCTCAGGGAACTGAGCCGGAGTTGTTCGTTTTGCATTGGGGTCAGACCTGAACCGGGCGACCCGTCCGCGCAGATTCCTCGGCGGCCTCGGCCAGCACCAGGGCGATGATCCCGTCGGACACATCAGGCGACACCGGCGTGCCGTCGTTGATGGCATCGATGAAGGCAGTCAGTTCGTCGCGGTAGGCGTCTGCGTAGCGCTCAAGGAAGTAATCCAGGTACGGATCCTGAGCCGCGCTGAACTCCTTCTTGTTCACGGTGACCGACGTGGGGCGCAGGTTGTCGACGAACAGCGAGCCGCCGTCGCCATGGACCTCCATGCGCTGGTCGTAGCCGGCAGCGCAGTGGCGGTTGTTGGTGATGGAGGCGATGGCGCCGTCAACGCTGCGCAGCACGACGACCGCGCCGTCGAAATCACCCGTGGCTGCCAGTTCGGGGATGTTGTTCTGCCCGAACGCGGTGACCTCGGCGATGTCGCCCATGAAGAAGCGTGCCTGATCGAAATCGTGGATGGTGCAATCCTTGAAGATGCCGCCCGACGATGCGATGTAGCTGGCCGGGGGAGCGGCAGGGTCTCGGCTCTGGATGGTCATCTGCTCGACGCGGCCGATCTCGCCGGCGACGACGAGATCACGTGCCCGCTTGATCGACGGGTCATAGCGGCGCTGGAAGCCCACCATGACCGGCGGGTGTTCGAAGGTCGCCAACTCGGCCGCAAGTTCCCGAGCCTCAGCCACGGACGATGCCACGGGCTTCTCGCAGAGGACGGCCTTGCCAGCTCGGGTGGCAGCCAGCACCTGTTCCTTGTGGAGGGGCGTGGGCGACCCGATGATGACGGCGTCCACCTCCGGGTCCGCGAACACCTCGGCAGCGTCCTTGACGGCGCGGGCGCCATGGGCCGCTGCGAGATCCTCTGCCGCGGTGCCAAAGGGATCGGAAACAAGCACGAGCTTGGCCCGGGGGTGGGAGGCGATGGCCTGGGCGTGGACGCGGCCAATGCGGCCGGCTCCGATGATGGCCACGCGAAGCAGGTTGTCAGTCATGTGATGTGTCCTCAGGGGTTCAGGGTGCGGGAACGATGACGTCGCGGACCAGGGAATCGAGATCCGCATCAGCCTGCAGGAACTGGCGCAGCGTCTTGCGGGTGGGGCCGAAATCCTCGAACTCCTCGGGGCTGAGGCCGTCCACGTCGTAGGCGCGGCGGAAGTCCTCGATCTTCATCAGCTCATCAAGATATTCCTGCTTGACCGGCTCGTCCATCTGGGGTGCGCCGTCGTGATCCGAGGCGTTGATGGTCTCCTGCCACTTGAACGGCGGGGAGATCACCACGTCGCCGCCCACGAAGGCCGCCCAGTGGTGGGTGTTGCGGAACGCCGCAGACAGCAGCCGCGAGCGGAAGCCGCGCTCCTGGAAGATCTGGTACGCCTTCTTCATGCAGGCGATGCCGGCCCACTCGAGGGCTTCGGGATCCACGTCGAGGCCGTCACGTTCGACGACGTGCTTGAGCCAGTCGTCGAGCCTGCCCACCATGATGGTGACGACGGGGCCCATCTGGGAGACGTCCTTGCCTTCGGCCTCGCGGCGCTGAAGCCCGCGCTCAATCGCCTCGGCAGAGCGCACGGCCTGCGGCACGGTGAAGGACACGGTCACGTTCATGCTGACGCCGCGGTACGTGGCGTCCTCGATGGCTTCCAGCCCCGTCTTGGTGGCGGGGATCTTCACCACGATGTTGTCTGCCAACTCATGGAATTCGAAGGCCTGATCAGCGAGGGCCTTGGCGTCGCGGTGCAGGCGGGGATCCGTCTGGACGGAGAGGCGGCCGTTGCGGCCCTTGTGTTCGACGAAGCAATCCTGCAGCAGTTCAGCGGCCTCAACGGACATGTCCTTGACGGCCTGCCAGCCGATCTGGGACTCGCCCCACGTCGGGTGGGTGGCCGCGATCTCCCGAATGCGAGGCGCCCAGTCGTCGAGATTGTTCTTGATCGTGGTGTAGGCGATCACTGGATTGCAGGTGGCGCCAACGCCGCCGAAGGAGATGGATTGCTTCAACTCGTTGAGATCCGAGGAGTCATTCCAAAGGCATGTGGGGGTGTTCCGTGCTGCTGTGAGCAGCGGGCCGGGGGTATATGAGATGTCAGTCATCGTCACTGGGCTCCTGCGTGTACCTGGTGCGGCGTCATCGCCGTATGGGTTCAGGGTAGGCCCAATGTTGGCCCATAGTCAAGATTTTGTACTGACATTGACGGAGACTGAGCATGTTGGAGAAAACTGGTTCCCCACCGGGCTCTCGGAATGTGTGTACAAAGGTTGACCTCTGTGGGAGGGTCAGGCAGACTGGGAGCGACGAAGGAGGTCATCGCTGTGGATGGCGTGCGCGAGGTGCTCGTGGTGGGGCGGTGCAGCGTCGACGTGTACCCCGTGGAGGTGGGTGTCCATCTCGAGGAGGTGGAGACCTTCCGGAAGTTCCTGGGTGGATCTGCCACCAATGTCGCGGTGGCCTGTTGCCGCTACGGACGCACGGTGACCGCCGTCACTGGCGTGGGCGATGACCCATTCGGCCGCTACGTGGTGCAGAGCTTGGAACGGTGCGGTGTGGACGCCAGCCACGTGTTCGTCCACCCTGAACTCAACACGCCAGTCACGTTCTGCGAGATCTTCCCGCCGGACAACTTCCCCCTCTACTTCTATCGAGATCCCTCCACGCCGGATTTCCAGGTCAGCCCTGATCATCTCCCGGTGGGGTTCGAGAAGTTCCCCATCATCTGGCTCACCGCCAGTGGCCTGTCCGTTGAGCCGTCGCGCGAGACGCACCGCACCATCGCTCGGGCAGATCGCGAGGGTCTCCTCGTGTTCGATCTCGACTACCGCGAGCGCTTCTGGGACGACGAACTGACGGCCTCTGCCCACATCGGGGCCATGGTTGAGCACGCAGACGTGGCCATCGGAAATCTCGAGGAGTGCCGCATCGCGGTGGGGGAGACGGATCCCGACAGGGCCGCGGATGCGCTGCTCGAGCGCGGTGTGGACATCGCCATCGTGAAGCAAGGCCCCATTGGCACCCTCGCCAAGACGCGCACCGAGCGCACTTTCGTGCCCGCCACGCCCATCGAGGTGATCAACGGGCTGGGAGCAGGGGATGCCTTTGGTGGTGCCATCTGCCACGCGCTGCTCAGCGGTTGGGATCTCTCCCGCACCATTCAGTTCGCCTCCGCCGCCGGCGCCATCGTCGCCTCGAAGCTGGAGACCTCACCCGCCATGCCCGCCGAACAGGAGGTGCTGGACATGATGGACAGATTCCCCGAAGCCTGCCGCCGCACCGAGACGACGACGTCATGATCTCGCCGGCCGATCTCACCCATCTCCGGTTCACGGATCCGGAGGCGGTGGCCCGCGCGCTGGCAGAGCGCTCACCCGGGCAACTGCCCAACGACGGCGGAAAGCTGCTCGTCATCGCAGCGGACCACACGGGCCGCGGCGTGTTGCGCGCAGGTTCAGATCCCTTGGCGATGGCCTCGAGGGAGGTGCTCCTCGAACGGTGCATGACGGCGCTGAGCCGCCCCGGTGTCGGTGGCTTCCTGGGCACGCCAGATGTGGTGGAGGATCTCGCCGCATTGGGCGCACTCGAAGGCAAGCTGGTGTTCGGTTCGATGAACAGATCCGGGTTGCCCGGCTCCGTGTCAGAGGTCGACGACAGGATCACCGCTTGGACGGCCGGCGCCATCGTGCAGGCTGGCCTCGACGGCGGCAAGTTGCTGCTGCGCATGGATCTGGCGGATCCGCACACGCCAGCGATGCTCGAGCAGGCCGCCCGCGCCGTCGACGAACTTGCCTCCGCCGGCAAGACGGTGATCCTGGAGCCATTCATCAGCTACCGCGAGGACGGCAACCTCGTCAACGACTTGTCCCCTGAGTCAGTGATGCGTTCCATCACGGTGGCGTCTGCGTTGGGTCACACGTCGGCTCGCACCTGGCTCAAGTTGCCCTGCGTGCCGCAGATGGAACAAGTCCTGAAGGCGACCACGCTGCCCGTGATGCTGCTGGGCGGCCCCGTGCTGCCAGACATGAGCCAGAAGATGGAGTGCTGGACGCACTCGCTGAGGCTCCCCCAAGTCAAGGGGCTCGCCATCGGGCGCGCCCTGCTCTTCCCGCCCGACGGTGATGTGGCCGGTGCGGTGGATCGAATCGTGGAGGTCATGTGAACGACAACGCCAAGTACGTCATCCCCGCGGGCAGCACGGCCCACGGCCAGTTCGAGACAGACGTGGACGCCCAGCGCGCCTCGTGGGAGTGGTGTTCCATCCGCGTGCTGGGGCTTCCGGCCGGCGGTGAGCAGGTCGTCGACACCGGCGGCGTGGAAATCCTGGTGCTTCCGCTCAGCGGTGGCTGCACCGTCGAGGTGGATGGAGAGACTCACCGGTTGGAGGGCCGCGCCGAGATCTGGACGGCCATCACGGATTACCTGTACGTGGGCCGTGGCAAGACCATCACCATCCGCAGCACCGACGGCGGGCGTTTCGCCCTGCCCGGCTCGAAGGCCACGAAGGACCTTCCGACGGTGTACTGCCCCGCGTCGAAGGTGGTCACCACCCTGCGTGGCACCGGCAACTGCTCGCGTCAAGTCAACAACTATGCGTTGGGCAATGACCTTGAGACCTCCCACCTGTTGGCGTGCGAGGTGCTGACCCCCGGCGGCAACTGGTCCAGCTACCCGCCCCACAAGCACGATGAGCACACCGACGTGGAGCGCGTGCTGGAGGAGATCTACTACTACGAGGTGCGGCCCGGGCGCGATGGGTCGCCTGGCATGGCGCTGCAGCGCATCTACCCGTCGCCCGGCAAGCCGATCGACGTGTGCACCGAGGTGGGGTCGCGTGACGTCGTCATCATGCCCTTCGGCTACCACGGCCCCTCCGTGGCCGCGCCCGGTTACGACCTCTACTACCTCAACGTCATGGCGGGCCCGGCGGAGGATTCCACCTGGCTGATGACGGATGATCCCCACTTCACGTGGATTAGGGAAACCTGGGACGAATCCGAGGTCGACCCCCGCCTTCCCATGACCCCCATGAACCCCCAGGAGTGACTTTCATGAGTACAGTGCGCCTCACCGTCGGCCAGGCCGTCATCAGATTCCTCGTCAATCAATACTCCGAGGCAGACGGCGTGGAGCGGCGCCTCATTGCTGGCGCGTTCGGCATCTTCGGGCACGGAAACGTGGCCGGCCTCGGCCAGGCGTTGCTGCAGAACGACCTTGACCCAGAGCCCGACGGTGGCGAGATGCCCTACATCATGCCTCGCAACGAGCAGGGCATGGTCAACGCGGCTGCGGCGTTCGCCAAGTCGACGGACCGCACCCAGACGTGGATGTGCACCTCGTCCATCGGCCCTGGCGCGCTGAACATGGTCACCGGCGCCGCCGTCGCCACCACCAACCGGCTGCCGGTGCTGCTGTTTCCCTCGGATCAGTTCGCCACCCGCAATCCCGATCCGGTGCTCCAGCAGGTGGAGGATCCGGTCTCGCCGCTGACCGCCGCCACGGATTCCTTCCGGCCCGTCTCTCGCTTCTTTGACCGCATCACGCGGCCGGAGCAGCTCATCCCCTCCCTCATGCAGGCCATGCGGGTGCTGACGGATCCGGCGGATACGGGCGCCGTCACCATTGCGCTTCCCCAGGATGTGCAGGCCGAGGCCTTCGACTTCCCCGAGGAGTTCTTCGCCAAGCGCGTGTGGCGCATCCGCCGGCCCATGCCGGAGCCTGCCGCGATCGAACGCTCGGCGGCGATGATCCGTGCCGCCGAGCGCCCGTTGATCGTCTCGGGGGGTGGCACCATCTACTCCCGCGCCTCCGAGGAGTTGAGGGCCTTCGCCTCGGCCACCGGCATTCCGGTCTCCGATACCCAGGCAGGCAAGGGCGCCATCAACTTCGACCACGAGTGCGCCGTCGGTGGCGTGGGCTCCACCGGTGCGAAGTCCGCCAACGTGCTGGCTGCGGAGGCGGACGTCGTGATCGGCATCGGCACTCGCTACTCGGATTTCACGACGGCGTCGCATACCGCCTTCCGCAATCCGGACGTGCAGTTCGTCAACATCAATGTGGGTGCCTTCGACGCTGCGAAGCACGCGGCAGAGATGGTCGTCTCGGATGCCAGGGAGGCGCTCGTCGCTCTGGGTTCGGCCCTTGAGGGCTGGCGGGTGGCTGCGGGGTACTCCGCAGAGATCGCCGAGCTGCGCGACGAGTGGGCCCGGGCGACCGAAGATTGCTACACCGTGGGCCACCAGCCCGAGCCCGCGCAGATCGAGGTGTTCGGCGCGCTGAACGAGTTGATGAAGGACACCGACGTGGTCATCAACGCGGCCGGCTCCATGCCCGGCGACCTCCAGGCGCTATGGCGGGCCAAGACACCCACCCAGTACCACGTGGAGTACGCCTTCAGTTGCATGGGCTACGAGATCCCGGCGGCCATGGGTGTGAAGCTCGCCCTGCCGGACAGCGAAGTGGTGGCCATCGTCGGCGACGGCACGTATCAGATGCTGCCCATGGAACTGGCCACCATCGTGCAGGAGGGTCTCAAGGTCATCTTCGTGCTGCTGCAGAACCATGGCTTCGCCTCGATCGGCGCTCTCTCCGAGTCCCACGGTTCGCAGCGCTTCGGCACCCGCTACCGCAAGGGCACCGTCGCGCACAACGCCGACGGCGAGCTGCTCCCCGTCGACATCGCGGCCAATGCCGAGAGCTGGGGCCTGAAGGTGCTGCGCGTGAAGACGATCGAGGAGTTCAAGCAGGCCTACCGTGAGGCTGAGGCCATGGACCGGGCCGTCATGATCCACATCGAGACGGCGTTGATCGGCCCCAACCCGCCAAGCTCAAGCTGGTGGGATGTGCCCATCGCTGAGGTGTCGCGGATCGACTCGACGCAGCAGGCGCGTGCTTGGTACGAGGACGCCAGGAAGCCGCAGCGGCACTACCTCTGAGACTCTATGTAACAAAGGTGTAACGACAACTTTGCAGCCCCGCTTTCCCCCGGAAGCGGGGCTGCAGTGTGCTATGCAAATGACGTCCAAAATTGTATTGACAATAATGAACACAATGTCTAGAGTTTCCGCATCGGGCCAACTGTCAGAGGCGACGGGCCCCAAACCCTCGTGGAGGAATCAATGAAGAAGACTCTCATCGCCGCCTTCGTGGCAGCAACGGTGGCGCTGTCCGCCTGCAGCATGGGCGCCGGCGAGCCGGGTGCAGGCGAGACCACCGGTGGTGGTGGCGCAGCAGCTGGCGGCGACATCAAGGTTGGCGTCGTCCTGAAGACCCTCTCCAGCGAATACTGGCAGTACGTCGCGTCCGGCGTGAAGGCTGCGGAGAAGGAGCTGGGCGTCACCGTGGCACTGCAGGGGCCGGCCTCCGAGACCGCCTATGACGAGCAGAACAGCATGCTTGAGACCATGCTGGCCGACAACTCCATCCAGGCGATGGTCATCTCCCCGCTGCAGCCGGATTCCGTGGTTTCGGTGCTCGGTAGCACCGAGAAGCCCATCCTCTTCGTGGACACGGACGCCCCTTACGACAAGAAGATCAGCTACATCGGCACCGGCAACGAAACCGCCGCCAAGTCCGGCGGAGGGTACGCCGCCAGCGTCGCAGGCGAGGGCGCCACGGCAGCCTGGATCGGCGGCGTGAAGGGCAACACCACGTCCGATGATCGCGAGGCTGGCTTCACGGCTGGGCTGAAGGAGGGCGGCGTTGAGGTCGTCGTCCAGCAGTACGCCGAAGGCTTGGGTGACAAGGCTGCCTCCGTCATGGAGAACGTCCTCACCAGCAACCCGGACATCTCCGTCGTGGTGGCCAACAACGACGACATGGCTGCGGGTGCGGCACGTTCGGCAAAGGCTGCCGGCAAGGAACTCACGATCATCGGCTTCGACGGCATCAAGGCCGGCGTGCAGAACGTGATCGACGGATCCGTCACCGCCACCGTGGCGCAGGACCCGTTCGGTATGGGCTTCAAGGCAGTTGAGGCCGCGGTCAAGGCTGTCAAGGGCGAATCGGTGGAGAGCTTCATCGACACCGGCTCCACGGTGATCACGAAGGACAACGCCGCAGATTACCTGGCCAAGCTCGAAGAGCAGCTGGCAGGCAGCTGATTCATCGGCCACCGCGGGGTGGAGGGGGTTGCCCCTCCACCCCGCAGACCGAGACCAAAGGACACAACAACTCATGAGCGCAGTCGTCGAGCTTCGCAACGTCACCAAACGCTTCCCGGGCGTCGTCGCCCTCCGCGACATGGGGCTGGTCATCGAACCCGGCGAGATCCACGGACTCATCGGCGAGAACGGTGCCGGCAAGTCCACCCTCATCAAGGTGCTCACCGGGGTCTACCAACCCGACGAGGGCGAGATCATCGTCGAAGGCACCAAGCATCGGTTCACCATGCCGAGGCAGGCACAGGACGCCGGCATCGCCTGCGTCTATCAGGAACTCAACATCGTCTCCCAGCTATCGCTGACGGACAACATCTTCCTCAACCAATTCATCCGCAAGGGCCGCCTCCTCGACTACACCGCCATGCATGCCAAGGCCACGGAGCTGCTGGCCTCCATGGGCATCAACGTGGATGTCACCAAACCGGCGGGCGTCTTCGGCATGGGCGTGCTGCAGATGGTGGAGATCGCCAAGGCACTGCTCACGGGCGCCAAGGTCATCATCATGGATGAGCCCACCTCCAGCCTGGGCGAGAGCGAGGTAGAGCAGCTGATCCGCGTCGTGCGAGATCTCAAGGCCAATGGCGTGTCGATCCTGTTCGTCTCCCACAAACTGGAGGAGCTGTTCATCCTCTGTGACCGGGTCACCGTCATGCGCGACGGCGAGCACATCCTGACCGCAGACATCGAGGATCTCGACAACGACAAACTCATTCGCGCGATGGTGGGTCGCAGCGTCGACAACCAATTCCCGAAGGTGGAGACGACCCCGGGCGACGTCGCCTTGGAATTCCGTGACGTGACTTCCGTCGGCACCATCAAGAACGTGAGCTTCCAGGCACGCTACGGCGAGATCCTCGGCTTCTCCGGGCTGGTGGGAGCCGGGCGCACCGAGACGATGCGGGCGATCTTCGGAGACCTCCCCATCGACAGCGGTGAGGTCTTGCTGCATGGCCAGAAGGTCGTCATCAATTCCCCGCAGGATGCCGTGCGCCGGGGCATCGCCTTCCTCACGGAAGACCGCAAGGGGCAGGGCCTGGTCTTGAACCAGTCCATCGCCACCAACCTCATCCTGGCCTCCCTCAACAAGGTGGAGCGGGGGCCGTTGCTGGACCGCTCCAAGGTCAAGCAGGTGTGCGACGAATCCATTCAGGCGATGCGCATCAAGACACCGGATGCTGAGAACCAGGTCTCCAAGTTGAGCGGCGGCAACCAGCAGAAGGTGGTCATCGGCAAGTGGATCAACTCCAACGCCGAGATCTACCTCTTCGACGAGCCGACGCGAGGTATCGACGTCGGCGCCAAGGTTGAGGTGTACAACATCATGAACAGGCTTGCCAGCGAGGGCAAGTGCATCATCATGGTCAGCTCCGAACTCCCTGAGGTCCTGGGGATGAGCGACCGCGTCATCGTCATGCGTGGCGGTGAGGTGATGGCAGAGATCCGGCGCGACGAGCCAGATTTCAACGAGGACGACATCATGAAGGCCGCCTGGGGAGAACGGAAGCAAGTATGAAAACCACGAACACCCGAGTCGCCAGCGTCTTGAGGGCGCTCGCGCCCCTTCTGGCCTTGGCGATTCTCGTCATCGTGATGGCGGCCATCAGCCCCGAGTTCCGCACCGTCAACAACAGCATGAACATCCTGCGGCAGACGGCCGTCAACGGCTTCCTCTCCGCCGGCATGCTCGTGGTGCTGATCACCGCTGGCATCGACCTCTCGGTGGGCGCAAACGCCATCCTCAGCGCCTGCGTGATGGCCATGATGATGACCACCTTCGGCATCACCAGCCCCATTCTGCTGCTCGTGGCCGCGCTGGTCACCGGCACGCTCGTCGGCATCGCCAATGGCCTCCTCCTCACCAAGCTCAAGCTGCCCCACCCATTCGTATCCACCTTGGGCATGAAGTTCGTGTTGGCTGGGTTGGCGCTGTTCGTGGTGAGTACCCGCACCATCTCTGGCTTCCCGGAGGCGGTCACTTGGCTGGGGTCAGCGGATTTCCTCCGCGGCGGGGGCTTCAACGGCATTCCCGGTTCGTTCATCGCCCTAGTCATGACCTTCGTCGTGCTGCACATCCTGCTGACCCGCACAGCGCTGGGCCGGTCCATCTACGCGGTGGGCGGCAACCCTGAGGCCACACGGCTTTCCGGCATCAACACCGACAGGGTGCTGACGTTCGTCTACGGCCTGTCTGGATTCGTGTGCGCACTGGCTGGCATCGTCATCGTGGGTCGCTCCGGCGTGGCCAACCCCTCGGCTGCCATGAGCGGCAACTACGAGACGGATGCCATCGCAGCCTGCATCATCGGCGGCGCCTCGTTCACTGGCGGCAAGGGCACGGTGTGGGGCACCCTCATCGGCTGCCTCATTATCGCCGTGATCCGCAACGGCCTCACCATCATGAACGCGCAGTCTGATGTGCAGTTCATGGTGATCGGTGCGGTCATCATCGTCGCGGTGTTCATCGACGTGCGCCGCACCATGTCCGAAGAGAAGCGTCGCCGCCTGGCGACCGTGTGATCGAGATGAACATGCTGCGCGTAGGCGTCATCGGCGCCGGAGTCATGGGCCGAGACCATGCCAGGCTGCTCTCCACCCAGGTGGCAGATGCACGGGTGACGGCCATTGCCGACATCAATCTCGACGGCGCCCGCGCGGTCGCTGATCAGTGCGGCGCCGAAGGGGTTTTCGCCACGGGCGAGGAACTCATCGCATCCGGCTTGGTGGACGCGGTGGTGATCGCCTCGCCGGATGCCCTGCACGCGACCACCACGCTGGCGGCCATGGAGGCGGGCCTGCCTACTCTGTGTGAGAAGCCGCTGGCGCCCACCGTCGAGGAGGCGGCCGACGTGGCCGCCAGGCACGCCGAGTTGGAAAGGCCCCTTGTCAGCGTCGGGTTCATGCGTCGATTCGACCCGGGTTATGTGGCGCTGCGCAAGGTGCTGGATGAGGGCGGTAGCGGGCAACTGCTGATGACGCACTCGGTGCACCGCAACGTGGAGGCCTACCCCGGCAGCCCGTCGAGCGCCACCATCACCAACTCGGCCGTGCACGAGATCGACATCATCCCTTGGCTCACGCGCTCTCCCATCACGGAGGTGCTCTGGGCAGCTGGGCGGACCACCACCCTGCTGGCCGAGCGCACCGATCCGCAGTTGTTGCTGATGCGTACCGCAGAGGGGGTGCTGCACACCGTCTCGGTGCAGGTGCATGCCCAGTACGGCTACGACGTGCGCTGCGAACTGGTGTGCGAGCGAGGGTCTGTGGAACTGCCCAACCCGCCGTCGTTGAACGATGAGGCGCCGCTGATCTTCAACTCGGGGCTGATGCGCGGGGCGCAGTACGCGGCGGATTGGCGCCCACGTTTCGAAACCGCCTATCGGCGTGAGCTCACCGCCTGGGTGCAGGCCTCCCTCCAAGGGACGGTGCCGGCCGAGGCCGCTACCGTCGAGGAGTCCCTGCGTACCACTCGGGTGGCCAACGCGCTTGTCCAGTCGATGGACGAGGGCGGCTGGGTGGCCGTCCCCGCTGCTGAGGCCAGATAGGCGTGCGTATCGGGCTATTGACGGATTCGCTGGGCCACATGGCGATGGAGCCCATGCTGGATGCTGCTGCGGAGTTGGGGGTGCGTGACTTGGAGTTCGCCACTGGCGGCTGGTCTGAGGCTCCGCATCTCGACCTCAAGGCGCTGCTCGCTGAGGCCGCTGAGCGAGACCGGTTCCTGGGGATGCTGCGCGAGCGCGGGATGAGGGTGGTTGCCCTCAACGCCAACGGCAACCAACTCCATCCGGTGATCGGGCCAGAGGTTGACGCTGTGCTGAGAGGCACCGTCGAGTTGGCCTCCCTTCTGGACGTGCCCACGGTGGTGTGCATGTCTGGGCTGCCGGGAGGGGCGCCGGGCGACCGCACCCCCAACTGGATCACGACCTCCTGGCCGCCTGAGACGCAGACCATCCTTGACTACCAGTGGAACGAAGTGGCGTTGCCCTACTGGCGGGACATGGCGCGCCATGGCAGCCAGCACGGCGTGAGGTTCGCCGTCGAGATGCATGGCAAGCAACTCGTCTACAACGCCGCGACCCTGCTTCGTCTCCGCGAAGCAGTAGGCCCGGCGGTCGGGGCGAATCTCGACCCGTCGCACCCCATGTGGATGGGTGTTGATCCACGAAGCATGGCGCGCGCCCTCGACGGCGTGATCCACCACGTGCACGTCAAGGACGTGCGGATCCACCCCGAAATCTCGCGGGTGCACGGGGTGCTTGACACCCTTCCCCCAGAGCGTGCGCGCGACCGGGCCTGGAACTACGTGACGCTGGGGCTGGGGCACCCAGGCGGCCAGCAGTTCTGGGGCCAGTTGCTTTCAGACCTGCGCAATGCGGGCTACGACGGCGTGCTGAGCATTGAGCATGAAGACGTCACCCAGGATGCGCTCGAGGGCGTTCGGCAGAGCGTGGCCTTGTTACGTTCTGTGTTGCTCGAGGGGCCGCCAAGCTGGAAGCCGGCCGAGGTCTGATCACACGATCTCGCTCAGGTGCACCGGACGTTGCTCCTCCCGGGACCTCTTGCAGGCCAGCGCGATCCGCAATGCCTCCAACGCGTCTTCGGCAGTGCAAGCGCTGGGCAATCCCTGCACCGGATTGCGCAGGAAGTGATCCAACTCCCGCTCGTAGCAGGGCTTGAAGCGCTCGATGAAATCCACCCAGGGGGCATCCGGGGGGAATGCCACGCCGCCCTCGACGGAGCGCAGCGGCACCTTGTTGTCGAGGCCGACGTTGGCGGAGCCGCGGCTGCCCATGAGGTCGAGCCGAACCTCGTGCCCCTGCCCGTTGTGGCGAGAGGAGTGCACCGTGCCCACTGCGCCGTCGTCCAGGGTCAGAATGGCAACGGCGTCTGTCACGTCACCGTGGGCTTCGAAGGCTTCGGACCCTCGGGCCAGCCCGGTGGCATAGACCTCCACCACCTCGCGCCCAGTCACCCACCGCAGGATGTCAAAGTCGTGGACGTTGCAGTCCAGAAAGATGCCGCCGGAGCCGGGAATGAACTCGTCCGGTGGAGGGGACTGGTCGCAGGTCATGGCATGGAAGCGGCGGAGATCGCCCAGGTCGCCGTCCATGAGCAGTTGCCGGGCTCGGGTATAGCCATCATCGAAGCGGCGCTGGAACCCGATGTGGTGGGGGAGCGCCGCGGCCTTCAACGCCTCGAGAGCGCGGCGGGCTTCGCCCAGGTCCAGAGCCAGTGGCTTTTCGCAATACGTGGGGATGCCCGCCCCCGCTGCGCGAATGAGCAGCTCGGCATGCGTTGCCGTGGCAGTGGCGATGATCAGCGCGTCCAGCCGCAGAGGGGTGCCGGGGGCGAAGATCTCCTCAACCGACGCGCTCTCGCAGCCCAGCTCCGCCGCGGCAGCTTCCGCTCGGGCGGGCACGGCGTCGGCGAGGAGCAGTTGGCCGACGAGTGGGTGGTCCCTGAGGATGCGGGCGTGCATGACGCCGATGCGTCCTGTGCCGATGAGTGCCACCGAGTACTGTCGCTCCACTGCTACCCCTTTGTATGCACAGGTTTGGGTTGGGGATTCTTGTAGTCATCACCCATCTGCTGATATTGTACAGACAAAGAGGCGACGCGGCCACAGCTTGGAGGATGGACCCATGACTCAGACAATCACGCACTGGATCGGTGGAGCGCCGTACGAGGGTTCGCCCCTCGAGCGCATCCCCGTCGAAAACCCCGCCAGCGGTCAGGTGACCGGCGAAGTGCTCGCCGCCAGCCGCGAGGACGTTGACCACGCCGTCGAGGTGGCCCGCGCCGCGCAGCGCGAATGGGCGCAGCAGTCGCTGGCCAAGCGCACCGCCGTCATGTTCAAGATGCGCGAGCTCGTGCTGGCAAACCAGGATGAGCTGGCCAAGGCCATCGTCAATGAGCACGGCAAGGATTACAACGACGCCATCGGCGAGATCCAGCGCGGCCGCGAGACCCTCGATTTTGCCTGTGGCATCAACACCGCGCTGAAGGGGGAGTTCTCCTACGACATCTCCACGGGCGTGGACATCCACACCGTTCGTCAACCCGTTGGCGTGGTCGCGGGCGTGTGCCCCTTCAACTTCCCTGTGATGGTGCCCATGTGGATGCACCCCATCGCGATTGCCACCGGCAACGCCTTCATTCTCAAGCCCGCCACGCCCACGCCCACCGCGTCGCTGCTCATCGCCAAGCTCTACCAGGAGGCTGGGCTGCCCGATGGCGTCTTCAACGTGGTTGCTGGTGACGTCGAAACCGTCACCGCGCTGCTCGAGCACCCGGGCATCGACGCGATCTCCTTCGTGGGCTCCACCCCGGTGGCCAAGATCATCCAGGAGAAGGCGACCCTCGCGGGCAAGCGCGTTCAGGCGCTGGGCGGCGCGAACAACCACGCCATCGTCATGCCGGATGCTGATCTCGAGTTCGCTGCCCAGCACATCGCCGCCGCCGCCTTCGGCGCCGCCGGTGAGCGCTGCATGGCGCTGCCCGTGGTGGTCGCCGTCGGCGGTGTCGGCGACGAGTTGGCTGAGCTGGTCAAGGCCAACGGCGCCAAGATCAAGGTTGGCTACGGCCTCGATGAAGGTGTCCAGATGGGCCCCGTCATCACCCGCAAGGCGCAGGAGCGCATCAAGGGCCTCATCACCGATGCTGAAGAACGCGGCGCCTCCGTCGTGCTCGACGGCCGCAACCTCGCCGTCGAAGGCTACGAGGACGGCTTCTGGGTGGGCCCCACGGTGCTGAAGAACGTGCCCGTGGAGGCCCCGGCCTACCACCAGGAGATCTTCGGCCCCGTGCTGACCATCGTCAACGCCGAGACCTACGCGGAGGCGATCGAGCTGGTCAACAGCTCGCCGTTCGGCAACGGTGCAGCCATCTTCACCAACGACGGCGGCATGGCGCGTCGCTTCCAGCTCGACGTGCAGGCCGGCATGGTGGGCGTCAACGTGCCCATCCCCACGCCGGTGGCCTACTACTCCTTCGGCGGTTGGAAGGATTCGCTGCTGGGCGACCACCACATCCATGGCCCCGAGGGCGTGTCGTTCTACACGCGCCTGAAGGCCATCACGAGCCGCTGGCCTTCGGAGGCCACGTATGAGGCGACCATGTCGTTCAAGCGCGAGGAGTGAGCTCGGCCACTCGTTGCTGAGCAGGTACGGCGCCCCTTCGTGGGGCGCCGTTTTCCTTGTCTGCAGGTGCCACTTTGTCTTGACATACAAGGAAGTTGTGTGATCTCGGTCCCTTCTGGAGGCGGCAAAGCCGCTCGTCAAGGCGTGTTTATCGAGAAAATGAGAGACAGGGTGTCGCCAAACCGGCATTGCAACTCACCCAAATGTATTGACAACGTTAGCATTCGCGGTTTACCATTGACAGGACGAAGCACCTTTGGGGCCAAGGATGGTCAGGCTTCGAGAAGCGCATTCATAGGAGAAGGGCGTCAACATGAAGATTCGCCAAATGGCCGCTGCTGCGGCATCGCTCACCCTCGTGCTGGGCCTCGCAGCCTGCGGCGGTGGCTCTGGGGACAACAAGGCTGCGGCGGGGGACCGTCCCAACCAGATGTACACCTGGGTGTCCAACCAGTCAGACCGCGAGCAGTGGGAGACCTTCATCGCCGGCGTGAAGGAGAGCGGCGATTCCGAGTTCAACATCACGCTCGACGGCCCGTCGTTCCAGGAGTACTGGACGCTTGTGAAGACCCGCATGGCCGCCTCGGACGCCCCGTGCATCATCACGACGCAGGCCGCGCGCGCTCAGGAACTTGGCAGCCTGCTGGCGCCGCTCGATGATCTGGCCAAGGAAGCGGGCCTGGACCTGAGCCAGTACAACGAGGCCATGATGCAGGGTCTCACCGTTGGCGGCACCGTCCGCGCCATCCCCTATGACGCTGAGCCCATGCTGCTCTTCTACAACAAGGAGATGTTCGAGGCGGCTGGCCTCACGGCTCCCGGCGCGGACTACTCGCGAGAGCAGTTCCTCTCCGACGCCAAGGCGCTCACCAAGGACGGCAAGTTTGGTTTCGCCGTCTCCTCCGACATTGGCTACCCGCCGCTGGCCATCAGCTTCGCTGACGGCATCGTCCCCACCAAGGACGGCGAATTGACCCTCACCGACGAGGCGCTGGTCAAGGACATCCAGTGGACCATGGATCTCGTCAAGGAAGGCGTGGCAGCAGCTCCCAACCCGGGCGACACCGATGAGGTGGGCCGTCAGGCCTTCATGGCCGGCAACGTGGCCATGTTCATCGACGGCCCGTGGTTCTACTCCACCTACCAGGACGGCTCGGACTTCGAGGTCGGCATCGCCGCCCCGCCGTCGACCTCCGGCCAGCCCGGTGGCATGATCCAGGGCTCCGGCTTCGGCGTGGCAGATTCCTGCCCCGACAAGGCCGCCGCGTTCGCCAACATCGTCAAGATGACCACGCCTGAGGTGGTGGCCTACGTCGGCCAGCACCGCGGCACCGTGCCGTCGATCGCCTCCGCGCTCAGCGGCTGGTCCGAGGGCAAGCCTGAGGCCGACGTCAAGGTGGTTGAGGCTCTCCTCGAATCCGGCCAGCCGCTGGTGACCACCCCCCAGTGGAACCAGGTTGTCACCCAGTTCTCGCAGTACTCCTCTGACGGCTACCGCGGCAACAAGACTGCGGAAGAGATCATGACGCAGATCAGCCAGGCCATCGGCTGATCATGTCTTCCTCGGCAGCTCCTTCGAAGGCGCGCCCGAGGGTGAAAGTGGAAAGGACCGGCAAGCCTGGCTACAACCAGCGCTTGCTGGCCCTTATCCATCTCACCCCAGGGATGGCGGGCTTCTTCATCTTCATCGTGGTGCCGCTGATCGCCTCGCTGGTGATCAGCCTCTACAACTGGCCCCTGTACGGCGAGCGCGAGTTCGTGGGAATCCAGCACTACGTCAGCCTGTTGACGGGCCAAGACCCGGTCTTCTACACAGTGCTGCGCAACACCGCGATCTTCGCGATCGGGTACACGCTGGCCAACCTCATCCTGTGCACGGCGCTGGCCGTGTGGCTGCATTCGCTGCCGGATTGGGGCCCGTTCTTCCGCATCCTCCTGTTCATCCCCGTGGTGACCCCGATGGTGGCCAACGCCCTCATCTGGCGCCTGATGCTGCAGGACAACGGTCTGGTCAACACGCTGCTCGGCGCGGTGGGCATCCAAGGCCCGTCCTGGCTGGGCGACGGCAAGTGGGCGCTGGCTTCGCTCATCGTGATGTCGCTGTGGCAAGGCATTGGGTACAACATCGTGGTGCTCGCCGCCGGCCTCAACGGGATCAACCCATCCGTGCTGGAGGCCGCCAGGATCGACGGCACCAACGCCTGGAACCGGTTCTGGAAGGTCACCTTCCCCATGCTGTCGCCGTCGCTGTTCTTCGCCTCCGTGATGACCGTCATCGGCGGCTTCAAGGTGTTCACGCAGCCCTACATGCTTACCAAGGGCGGCCCGGGAGACTCCACCAACACCATCGTGCTGTACCTGTACCGCGCCGGTTTCTCGTATGACCGCCTGGGCTTTGCGTCGTCGATGGCGTGGATCCTGTTCGTGATCATCATGCTGTTCACCGCGCTGCAGTTCGTCGGCCAGAAGAAGTGGGTGAATTACGATGCCTAAGGTTGAAAAGCGCCCTGTGCGCGTCACCACCATCATCAGCAAGGTGCTGCTGGCCCTGTTCGGATTCGTGTTCTTCATCCCGTTCATCTGGATGTTCCTCAGCTCGCTCAAGCCCAGCCAGGAAGTGCTGCTGGGCGGGGCGGATCTGGTGGGCTCCGAGGTTCGGTGGAGCAACTACGCGGAAGTGTTCACCGCCATCCCGTTTGGCCGGATCCTGCTCAACACCTTCTTCATCGCCGGCATGGGCTCGCTCATCGCGGTGACGGTGTCCGTGCTCAGCGCCTATGCGTTCGCTCGCTTGGAGTTCCCAGGCCGCGACAAGCTGTTCGGCTTGTTCATCGCCACGCTCATGCTGCCCATCGAGGTGCTGGTTATCCCGCTGTTCATCGGCGCCAACGAACTGGGTACCGTCAACACCTACTCCATGGTGATCCTGCCGTTCGCGTTCGGCGCCTTCGGCACGTTCCTGTTGCGCCAGCACCTGTTGTCGCTACCGGGCGACTACGAGGAGGCGGCCCGGATCGACGGCGCCAACCAGTTCAAGCTGTTGGTGCACGTGATCGTGCCGCTGCTGCGCGCGCCCATCGCGATCGTTGCGGCGTTCGCCTTCATCGACTACTGGAACGCATTCCTGTGGCCGCTCATCATCATCACTGATCCCGCCAAGGCGCCGCTGCAGCTGGGTCTGTCGATGTTCTCCGGCGAACGTGGCACCGACTGGGGGCCGCTCATGGCCGCCTGTTCCGTGGCCGTGGCGTTCAGCCTGATCATTGTTGTTCTCATGAACCGCCAGCTTTCGCGTGGCATGAACATTGGAGGTTTCGGTGGTCGCTGACCAGGAACGTTGGGAAGCTCTCTCCGCTCGGGAAACCCCGGAGTGGTTCCGAGAGGCCAAACTCGGGTTCTTCATCCACTGGGGGCCCTATTCGGTCCCTGCTTGGGCGGAACCGACGGCGGAGCTTGGCACCGTCGAATCGGCCACCGAGTGGTACACGCACAATCCCTACTCGGAGTGGTACTACAACACCATCCGCATCGAGGGCAGCGAGGCGCAGAAGCATCAGCAGGAGGTGCACGGCGGCCGCCCGTACGACGACTTCATCGACGAGTGGAAGGCCGAGCACTTCGATGCCTCAGCCATCGTCGGGGAGTTGGCTGCGGCTGGCGCTGACTACATCGTGCTCACCACGAAGCACCACGACGGCGTGTGCCTCTGGGATGCGCCTGGCACGGATCGCAACACGGTGGCCCGGGGCCCCCGTCGGGATCTGGTGGGCGAGTACTCGGATGCCTGCAAGCAGCGTGGCGTCCGGTTCGGTGCCTACTACTCCGGCGGCCTGGATTGGCACGAGCGGCCGTTCCCGCCCATTGGCGAGGCGGATACCTGGTCGTGGGATGGGCTGCGCCCGCTGGATGCCGAGTACGCGCAGTACGCGGCTGAACATGTGCGTGACCTGGTGCGTCGCTACCAGCCGGACGTGTTGTGGAACGACATCGAATGGCCAGACGCCGGCAAGGACTTCGGGGAGTTCGGCATTGGCCGTGTCTTCGAGGAGTACTACGCCGTCAAGCCCGACGGCGTGGTCAACGACCGCTGGCAGGTCCCGCACGCGGATTACACCACCAGCGAGTACCAGCACATGTTGGACAACGAGGATGCCCGTCAGTGGGAGAACTGCCGTGGCGTGGGCTTGTCCTTCGCCTACAACCAGGAGGAAGGACTGCAGCATGCGTTGGCCGGCCCGATGGCTGCTCGGCACCTGATCGACGTGGTGACCCGCGGTGGCCGCTTGCTGTTCGGCGTTGGGCCCATGGCAGATGGCCGCCTGCCGAAGTGGCAGTCCGACGTCGTCGCCTGGTTGGGGGAGTGGATGCGTCCGGGAGGGGAGTACCTGCAGGTTGTGCCCACTGACCGCACCATCGATTTCGGTGACGACGTCTGGGCGCGCTTCGGCCAGGCAGCGGACGGTTCCACCTTGGCGTTCATCGCGGCTGACCGCCCCGTCGAGATCGACGGGGAGCTGCTGACGCCGCAGTGGGCCACCTTGGCCGACGGCGTGCTCACCTCGAACCCGGACCGCCCGGGCCCCGTGGTGGTGCGCCTGGCCTGAGCTGAGGCTCAAGCGAAAGATATGGGCGGTTTTGGCAGTGACTACCTTGCCAAAACCGCCCCTATCTTTGAGCGGCAGCTCAGAGGCGGATAGCCTGGCGGCCCTTCGTCGTGCTGCGGCCCTCGTTCCTCGGGCGCGGCACGCTCAGGGACCAGTGATGCGTCCTTCGTGAGCATCCGGCGGGTTGGGGAGTCGGATAGCCTGGCGGCCCTTCGTCGTGCCGCGGCCCTCGTTCCTCGGGCGCGGCACGCTCAGGGACCAGTGATGCGTCCTTCGTGAGCTCCTCAGGAGCCGGCGACCTTTTTGGTGGAGTTGAGCACCCGAAGCAGCGGGGCGTAATGGCGGTCGACGGCGGTGTGATACGCCGCGAGGTCTCCGGCCACGGCGGCATCCAGCATCTCGCGATGCGCCTGCACGGTCTCGTCGAGGTCTCGTGGGGTCGGCACGCCCAAGCGCGGGCCCACCAGCGTGTGGACGTCCCAGAACGCGGCCACGAGCTGCGCGTACAACTCGTTGTCGAGCGCCTCGGCGAGCGTCTGGTGGAACATCCGGTCCTCTGCGGCGAAGTTCTCACCGGCGGCCTTCTTCTCCGCCATTTCCTCGCACACGCGGATCAGGACAGGAGTCTCTTGACCCTTGAGGCGTTCCACGATGCCGGGGCCCAGCGAATGATCAAGACCAATGCGCACTTCGACGATCTGGCGCAGCGTCTCGTAATCCTCGCCCGGCAGCACGACGCCCTTGAAGGCAAGGCCCTCCACCAGCGGCCGCAGCGACATTTGGCCCACGAACATGCCGGTGCCGTGCCGCACCTCGACGATGTCGAGCGTCACGAGGGTGCGGATCGCCTCCCGCAGGTTGGAGCGCGAAACGCCCAGCGACTCGATCAGCTGCAGCTCAGTGGGCATGGCGTCGCCTGGCTTGAGCTTCTCCCGCAGGATGTGCTCCTTGACCGCCTGGATCGTCTGGCGGAGCCGCTGCGGCTCGTGGCTGTTCATCACGATTCGGCAACCTTTCGAGGTTTTCGCGCATTTTTCTTGAGCGGCACGAGTGTAACGCGATATAAAGTGCAATACTGATTGTAGGTCAGACATCGGATGTCCGATAACAAGGAGAGTTTAATGACGAACCCCATGAACACGCCCACCTCGCGTCGCAGCATGTTCAAGCTCGCTGGCTCGTTCGGCGCAGCTGCCGCACTCGCCGGCTCGCTGGCAGCCTGCACCCCGGCTGGCACCACCCCCACCACCGGCGGCACCACCCCCGCTGGTACCGAGACCACCCCGGCCGCCACCGAAACCACCACCGCGGCCGCCCCTCCGGCTGAGGCCGGTGGCGAAGGCAAGATCACCGCCGCCATCTCCTACGAGCTGGGCACCAACGGTTACGACCCCATGAGCACCACCGCTGCGCTCACCCTGGCCGCCAACTGGCACACCATGGAGGGCCTCACCGAGCTGCACCCCGCCACCCGTGAGATCTTCCCCGGCCTGGGCGCTGCACTGCCCTCGCAGGTTGACGACACCACCTGGGAAGTCGCCCTGCGCGACGGTGCCGTGTTCCACGACGGCAACCCTGTCACCGCTGACGACGTCGTGTTCTCCTTCGAGCGCGTGCTCAACCCCGACAACGGTTCGCTGTACGCCGCGTTCATCCCCTTCATTGACTCCGTCACCGCCAAGGACGCCAACACCGTCACCATCAAGACGAAGTACCCCTTCTCCCTGGTGGCCGAGCGTCTCGCCGTCGTGAAGATCGTGCCGAAGGCCCTCGTCGAGGCCGACGTCAAGGCGTTCGACCTCAACCCCGTTGGCACCGGCCCCTTCAAGATGACCGACAACGGCGCCTCCTCGCAGATCGTCAAGTTCGAGCGCTTCGACGACTACACCGGCACCCAGCCCGCACGCGTGGCCACCATGGAATGGCAGATCATCCCCGATGACTCCACCCGCACCAACGCCCTGAGCTCGGATTCCGTCCAGGCCATCGACTCGGTGCCCGCCGCCAACCTGGCCCAGCTGGCTCAGACCAAGGAAGTTGCCGCCCAGCAGGGCTTTGGCCTCCTCTTCCTCATGTTCAACTGTGGCTCCGCCCCCATGGACGACGTGCGCAACCGCCAGGGTGTGCTCTACGCCCTGGATTACGACCAGATCTGCAAGGTCGGCATGTCCGATCTCGCTGCTCCGGCCAAGAGCTTCGTGCACGAGGCGCACCCCGCGTTCAAGGAAGCCAAGGTCCAGTACGCCGGCAACATGGAGAAGGCCAAGGAGCTCTTCGCCGAGACCGGTCTCAAGGAAGTTCGCCTCCTGTCCTCGGATCACGGCTGGTTCTCCGCTGTGCGCCCCATGGTCAAGGAGTCCCTCGAGGCTGCTGGCCTGACCGTCAGCTACGAAGAGAAGAAGTCCTCGGACGTCTACGGCACCATCGACGGCAACGCTGGCTCGTTCGACATCGTCATGGCCCCCGGCGACCCCTCCGTCTTCGGTGACGACGCTGACCTCCTCATCCGCTGGTGGTACGCCGGCGACGTGTGGACCGATTCCCGCATGCACTGGAAGGGCCAGGACTCCTACAACAAGGTCCAGGAGCTCCTCGGTACCGCTGCTGAGTCCACCGGCGACGCCCAGATGGGTGCTTGGCACGAGATCTTCGACATCGTGTCGGAGAACGCGCCGCTGTACCCCATCTTCCACCGCAAGTCCCCCACCGCCTTCAACGGCGAAACCCTGCAGGACTTCAAGCCGATCGCAGTGACCGGCCTGTCCTTCGTCGGCGTCGGCTCGACGCTCTGATAACCCGCCAGGGCCCCGCACTCCCGGGGCCCTGTGCTGTGCCGCCGACGAGCGGCACCCTTCGGTAATCTGCCGGGACCCCCTCACCAGGGGGTCCCGTGCGGAGCCGTGCCCACCAACTACGCAATCCGCAACGGCGGCCAACCCGCTCGAAGAGGAGCGAAGAAGAAGTGTCCAATCTGATCCGGCTACTTGGTCGGCGCCTCATTGCGCTGCCGATCATGGTGTTCGGCGTCACGCTGCTCGTGTTCATCGTGATGTCGTTCTCCAGCGCAGATCCGGCCCGCCTCGCGCTGGGTGAAAGCGCGTCGCTGCAGGCCCTCGAAAACTATCGCGAAGCCAACGGGCTCAACGACCCCATGCTGGTGCGGTTCGCCCGCTACCTCGGCGGTCTGGTCCAGTTCGACCTCGGCGAATCCTTCACCGGCGTGCCCATCTCCCAGATGGTGGCCGAGAACTTCCCCAAGACGCTGCAGCTGACCTTCATTGGCCTGGCCATCGCCGTCGTGCTCGCTCTGGTGCTCGGCGTCATCGCCGCCCTCTACCGCGACCGCTGGCCGGATCAGCTGATCCGCGTGATCTCGATCGCCTCGCTGGCCACGCCGTCGTTCTGGCTGGCCCTCCTCATGATCCAGGCGTTCGGCAACATCCCCGGCGGCGCCGGCTGGTTCCCCGCCGTCGTCAACTGGATCCCCTTCACGCAGGACCCGGCTGGCTACGCCAACACCATGTTCCTCCCGTCGCTGGCGCTGGCCATCCCCGTGGCCGGCTCGCTCATCCGCGTGGTGCGCACCGCCATGGTTGAGGAACTGGACCGCGACTACGTGCGCACCGCCATCGGCGCCGGCATCCCCAAGCCTGTGGTGATCGCCCGCAACGTGCTGCGCAACGCGCTGATCACCCCGCTCACCGTGCTGGGCCTGCGCGTCGGCTACCTCATGGGTGGCGCCGTCGTCATCGAGATGATCTTCAACATCCAGGGCATGGGCCAACTCATCTTCCAGGGCATCACCCGCAACGATGTCAACATCGTTCAGGGCGTGACCATCACGGTCGCGATCGCCTTCATCGTCGTCAACCTGATCGTGGATCTCCTCTACGTCATGGTCAACCCGCGGATCAGGAGCATCTGATGCTGGCGCTGTCTGCAGAATCCAAGAAGAAGCTTCAGCAGCCCGGGCTGCGGTTCCAGGGCCTTCGCTCCCTGCCGCTGAGCTCGAAGATCGCCGTGGGCGTGCTGACCATCATGGCGCTGCTCGCGGTCTTCGCGCCGCTCATCGCCCCCTACGCGCCCGGCGCCTCCGGCCTCGTCCCTGAGGACATGATGGTCATGCAGGAGGTCACCATCGAGGGTGTGGGCACGACGGTGATCCCGGACTCGTCGATCCCGCCGAACTCCACGTTCCTCATGGGCACCGACGACGCAGGCCGCGACATCCTCTCGCGCGTCATCCACGGCACCCGCGTCTCCCTGATGGTGGGCCTCGCCGCCACCGGCCTGGCGCTCGCCGTCGCCGCGGTGCTGGGCTCCATCGCCGCGACCTCCGGCCGCGTCGTCTCCGAGGTGCTCATGCGCATCCTCGACATCATCATGAGCTTCCCCGGCATCGCGCTGGCCGCCGTCATGGTGACGGCGCTGGCCACCCGCCTGCCGATCCTGCCCGTGGTGATCATCTCGATCGCGTTCCTCTACGTGCCGCAGCTCACCCGCGTGGTGCGCGCCAACGTGCTGAGCCAATTCGGCGAAGACTACGTGGCCGCCTCCAAGGTGATGGGTGCGCGCACCTGGTGGATCCTCATCAAGCACGTGGCCCGCAACTGTCTGGCCCCCATCATGGTGTTCGCGACGGTGCTGGTGGCCGATGCGATCGTGTTCGAGGCGTCGCTGTCCTTCATCGGCACCGGCATCACGTCGGTCAACGCCGCCACCTGGGGCAACATCCTCTCCGAGGGCAAGGCGCTGCTGCTGTCCGGCCACTGGTGGGTGACGTTCTTCCCCGGCGTGTTCATCCTGATCACCACGCTGAGCCTGAACATCCTCTCCGAGGGCCTGACGGACTCGCTGGCCTCGCCCAAGATCAAGACCCGCGTCAACGTGGAGGCCGAAGAGGCCAAGATGGGCGGGACCTCCGTCGCTGAGGGCATGGCCAAGGCCAACCTCGAGCAGAAGGAATCCCTCGACGCCCGCCTGGAGGCCCTCAAGGCCGCAGAGCTGGCCCGCACGGACCGCCTCGTCCTGGCCAACCCCGACGCCGAGCCGCTGCTCGTCGTGGAGAACCTCTCCATCTCGTTCCCCAGCGCCCACGGCGACGTCAAGATCGTCGACAACGTGAGCTTCACGGTGCGCCCGGGCGAAACCATGGGCCTCGTCGGCGAATCCGGCTGTGGCAAGTCCATCACCTCGATGGCGATCATGGGCCTGCTGCCCGAGACCGCCAAGATCGAGGGCTCCGCGAAGTTCGCGGGCCAGGAACTGCTCACCATGACGCCGAAGGAACGCAACGCGCTGCGCGGCCACGAGATGTCGATGATCTACCAGGACGCGCTGAGCTCGCTCAACCCGTCGATGCTGATCCGCTCCCAGATGGCGCAGCTCACCAAGCGTGGTGGCCAACGCAGCGCGGAGGAACTCCTCGAGCTGGTGGGCCTGGATCCCGTCCGCACGCTGAAGTCCTACCCGCACGAGCTCTCGGGCGGCCAGCGCCAGCGCGTGCTGATCGCCATGGCGCTCACCCGCAACCCGCGCCTCGTGATTGCCGACGAGCCCACCACCGCCCTCGACGTCACCGTCCAGGCCCAGGTCGTGGACCTGCTCAACGAGCTGCGCGAGAAGCTGGGCTTTGCGATGGTGTTCGTCTCGCACGATCTGGCCCTCGTGGCGCAGGTGGCGCACCGCATCACCGTCATGTACGCCGGCCAGGTCGTCGAGCAGGCCGCCACGCGCGAACTGCTCAGCAACCCCATCCACGAGTACACCCGCGGCCTGCTGGGCGCCGTGCTCTCCATCGAACAGGGCGGCGGCCGCCTGCACCAGGTGCCCGGCGTGGTTCCCTCGCCCCGCGAGTTCGTGGCCGGAGACCGCTTCGCGCCCCGCTCCTCCTACCCGACGGTGGGCTTGGACGAGAAGCCGACCCTTCGCCCAGTTCCGGGCGAGGACCACCTGTACGCCCGCACCGACGCACTCGAAGCGCTGTTGAAGGAGGGTGTGTGATGAGCACCACGCCTGTCGTCGAACTCGAAGACGTCCACGTCATCCACAAAGCCCGCACCGGCAAGCTGTTCCGCCCAGACCGAGTGCACGCCGTCAACGGCGTCAGCGTCTCCGTCAGCAAGGGCGAGACGCTGGGCCTCGTCGGCGAATCCGGCTGTGGCAAGTCCACGCTGGCCCGGGTGATGGTGGGTCTCCAGCCCGTCACCAGCGGCACCGTGCGCTACTTCGGCGAAGAGATGAAGCTCAACGCCGATGGCCGCAAGAAGCTGGGGCGCGCCGTCTCCGTCGTGTTCCAGGATCCGGCCACGGCCCTCAACCCCCGCATGCTGGTGCGCGACGCGCTGCTGGACCCCTTCAAGGTCCACGGCGTGGGCACCCCGGAGGAGCGCGAGAAGCGCGTCAAGCACCTGCTCGACGTGGTGGGCCTCCCGCAATCTGCGCTCGACGTGCTGCCCCGCCAGATCTCCGGCGGTCAGCGTCAGCGCGTGGCCATCGCCCGCGCTCTGGCGCTCGAGCCAGACGTGATCATCGCGGACGAGCCGACGTCGGCCCTCGACGTTTCGGTGCGCGCCCAGGTGCTCAACCTGCTCACGGATCTGAAGGACGAACTGGGCCTCGGCCTGGTGTTCATCAGCCACGACATCAACACCGTGCGGTTCATCTCAGACCGCATGGCGGTGATGCTCGCCGGCAAGATCATCGAGACCGGCCCGGCAGATCAAGTGTTCAACAACCCCCAAGAGGAGTACACGCGCACTCTCCTGAGCGCCGTGCCCTCCCTCGTCTGACTCTCAACAACACCCCGAAAGAAGAGATAGATCATGCAGAAGCTGCGTGGCATCGTTCCCCCCGTCGTCACCCCCATGAACCCCGATGGCACCGTTGATTACGACGGCCTCGACAAGGTTGTTGACCACCTGATCGACGGCGGCGTGCACGGCCTGTTCGTGCTGGGCTCCTCCGGCCAGGTTGCCTACCTCACCAACTCGCAGCGCGACGAGATCACCCGCCGCACCGTGGAGCGCGTGGCCGGCCGCGTGCCGGTGCTCGTGGGTACCCCCGAGCTGACCGCTCCCCGCATGGTGGAGGAGGCCCAGCGCGCGGTCGCCGCCGGGGCTGACGCCATCGTCGTCACCTCCCCGCTGTACGCCCTCAACGACATGGCGGAGATCGAGGAGCACTTCCGCATGGTCGCCGCCGGCGTCTCCGTGCCCGTCTACGCGTACAACGTGCCCGTTCGCGTCCACAATTACCTCGCCGTCGACATGCTCGTTCGCCTCGGCCAGGAAGGCGTCATCCGCGGCGTCAAGGATTCCTCCGGTGACGACGTCGGTTTCCGCCGCCTCGTGCTGGCCAACAAGAAGGCCGGCTCCCCGCTGGAGCTGTTCACCGGCCACGAGGTGATGGTCGACGGCATGCTGCTGCTCGGCGCCGACGGTGCCGTGCCCGGCCTGGGCAACGTGGACCCTGCCGGCTACACCCGCCTCTGGGAAGCCGCCGAGGCCGGCGACTGGGCCAAGGCCCGCGACGAGCAGGATCGCATCACGCAGCTGTTCGAGATCGCCTTCGTGCCCAAGGGCATGTCCGGCGACGCTGGCGGCATCGGCGCCTTCAAGCAGGCCATGGCCAGCCTCGGCATCATCGCCTCGGCCGCCATGCCCGCGCCCATTCGTCCGCTCGACGAGAGCTGCACGCCTGCCATCGAGCAGATCCTGCGCGAGGTTAACCTGCTCTCATGAGCTATGCGGTAGGGGTCGATCTGGGCGGTACGAAGACCGCCGTCTCGCTCGTGTCCTCTGACGGGGTGCTGGGCGAGGTGGTCTCCGCGCCCACCCCTGCTGCCGAGGGTGGCGCAGCCGTGCTCGACGTGGTGGCGGATCTGGTGCGGCAAGTTGCCGCCGACGACGTGGTGGGGCTGGGCATCGGCACCGCCGGGGTCGTTGACTCGCGCGCTGGCCGCATCATCTCCTCCACGGACACGTTCCGCGATTGGGTGGGCACGGACGTCGTTTCCGGGCTGCGCGAGCGGCTGGGTTGGGGCGGTGAGCGCCGCATTGCTGTGCTGAACGATGTGGACGCGCACGCCGTCGGCGAGTTTCGGTTCGGTGCGGCCCAAGGGCTGGATTCGCTGCTCATGGTGGCCGTTGGCACCGGGGTGGGCGGCGCGCTGGTGCTCGATGGGAAGCTCCGCACCGGTGCGCACAGCGTGGCCGGCGAGATGGGCCACGTCCCGACGCCCGGGGCTGAGGCCCTGCGGTGCCCGTGTGGTCGCTTGGGCCACCTCGAGGCCATCGCGGCTGGTCCCGCGATCGAACGACAGTATGTGGCCGCGGGCGGGGATTCCGCCAGCGGCCGCCAGATCATGGAGCGCGCCGCCGGGGGCCATGACGACGACGCGCTCGCCGTCGTGCAGGCTGCTGCGGTTGCGCTGGGCAAGGCGATCGCCGGGCTGGTCACCGTGGTGGATCCGGCTGCTGTGGTCATCGGCGGTGGGGTCGCCGACGCTGGCCCCGTGTGGTGGACGCCGCTGCGCGACACCATCCGGGCGGAGCTGATTCCCGTGCTGGCCGACATCCCCGTCCTCAAGGCCCAATTGGGCAACTCCGCGGCGCTGGTTGGCGCCGCCGCACACGTTTTCGGAGAGGTTTCATGAACGCCATCGCTGACGCCCTGAAGGGCAAACTCGTCGTCTCCTGCCAGGCCTACCCGGGCGAGCCGATGCTCGACCCGAACACCATGGCCCAGGTGGCGGAATCCGCCGTCCGCGGCGGCGCTGCTGCCATCCGGGCCAAGGGTCTTGATGATCTGCGCGCCATCAAGGGTCGCGTCGACGTGCCGGTGATCGGCCTGGTGAAGGTCGGTGACACCGGCGTCTACATCACGCCCACGCTGAAGGACTGCCTCGAGGTTGCGCAGACTGGCGTCGAGATCGTTGCGATCGACGGCACGCGCCGCGAGCGCCCCGACGAGCGGACGTTGGCCGAGACGATCGCCGAGTTCAAGGCCGAGTACCCGGATGTTCTGATCATGGCGGATTGTGGGTCTGCCGGTGACGCGCTCGCGGCCCAGGAGGCGGGCGCAGACCTGATTGGCACCACGCTCGTGGGTTACTCGGGTGAGCGCCCCAAGACGCCGGGCGTCGACTGGGAGGCCGTCGACGAGATCCTGGCCCAGGCTGATCGTCCGGTGATCGTCGAGGGTCGGGTGCACACTCCTGAGGTCGCCGCCGAGGCGATGCGTCGCGGCGCCTGGAGCGTCGTCGTCGGCACCGCCATCACGCATCCGGCCACGATCACCGGCTGGTTCGCCGACGCCGTCGCCGGTTCCTGAGGAGCGTCCCGCGACGAAGTCGCCGGATGCTGACGAAGGACCGTCACGCTGGACCCTGAGCGGATCGCCTGCGACGAAGGACCGTCACGCTGGTCCCTGAGCGGATCGCCTGCGACGAAGGAGCAGCGTGATCCGACGAAGGGCCGCCAAGCGTGCTCGCCACCGCAACCACAACTTGGCTCCCAACCCGCCCCTAGACACGTCTAGGGATTTCACTTCGACTCACGCTGGCGACTTCGTCGCTGAGCGTGGCTCAGTACAAGCGACACGATCGCGATCCTCGCAAGCTCGGATGCGGTCGGCTCAATCAGCGTAGGAAGGCGACCATGATCACACTCGCGACCACCGGAACCCCGCTCGAAGGCTCAGCGTTCGACGCTCCCTGCTACCGGATTCCGGCCCTCGCCGTCACGCCGACGGGGCGGGTCATCGTCGCGTGGGACGTGCGGGCCGACTGGCGCGATCTGCCGGGTCCCTTCGACATCGTCTACCGCGCCTCCGACGACAACGGCACCACCTGGTCAGACGTGCGCGTGCTGCGCCGCCGCACGGAGGAGGGCGGCTTCGGCGACGCGAGCTTCATCGTCGACCCCGCCGGCACCATCTTCTGCTGGTACGTGGGCTCCACCGGCCGATCCTTCTTCACCGCGGATGCCGGCCCGGACGGTGAGGGGCTCAGGCTCTGGCTGGCGACATCCATCGACGACGGCGACACCTGGACCCACCGCGACCTCACCGCCCAGCTCAAGCCCCACGACGTCACCGGCATGTTCGCCTCCTCCGGCAACGGCATCGCGCTCCGTTCTGGTCGTCTGGTGCAGCCGTTCGTGCTCCGCACGGGGGCCGAGGAACATCACGCCGTGATGGCCTATTCCGACGACTCCGGCGCCTCGTGGCAGTTGGGGGAGCGCATCGGGCCGGATTGCGACGAGAACAAGGTGCTGGAGCGCCCCGATGGTCGCGTCCTGCTGCACGCCCGCGCCAGGCCGCGTCGTCGGTGGGCGCTCTCCGACGATGGCGCCGTCACGTTCTCAGCGCCCGTGCCCCACGACGACCTGGTGGATCCCGCCTGCAACGGCGGCCTCGCCCTGTGGGGCGAGCACATCGTCTGCACACTGCTGGACGACCCCCAGGAACGACGGCGGCTCACCCTCCGCGCCAGCGCCGACGGCGGCGCAACCTGGGGCGCCCCGGTGCTGCTCGACTCCGGCGCGGCGGCATACTCAGTTGCCGCGGAGATGGCCGACGGCAGGCTCGCCGTTGTGTGGGAGGCCGGGGATTACGACGCGCTCAACTTCGTCAGCCTCTCCCGCGAAGAGGCCGGGCTGGACGGGGGAGCACCCACCTTCGCTCCAGTGGAGAGCGAGGGCGGCAGCGCTGCTCCGCCAGAGGTCGCGCCGGACCGCTCCTAGCGATCAGCGCACCGAGATGTGCACGTGGTCGTAGTGGTTGGCCGACACGGAGCCGCGGCTCTTCATGCCGCGCCAGCCATCGCCTGAGCGCTGGGTGGTCCAGATCTTCTGCTCGTAGATCACCTCGGTGATCCCCAAGGAACGAGCATTGGCGCGTGCCCAGTTGGCGATCTCCCAGCCATAGGAGCCGCTCACCATCACGTCGATGGCCTTGCCGGAGCCGTGGTTGCCGCCGCCGCTGCGCCGGCCACCGTAGGAGCTCACGCCGGGGAACTGCGCGCACACCGCACGCAGCACGCCGCGGGTGCGCTCCGTCAGGCCCTTCTCGATGCCAGCGGCCTTCTTGCACACGGCGCCCGAGTAGCTCGAATCTGCAGATCCGGTCGACGACTTCGCCGTCGAGGGCTTGGCGGCCTTCGTGGGCTTGGGCTTGGGGGCGGGCTTCTTGTCCGTGAGGTACTTGGCGCTGACCCAGCCAGCCTTCTTCGACAGGACGATCTGGCGCCAGCCGTCGACCTCCTTGTCGGTGATCGTGACCTCGGCCCCCTCCGTGAGGGTGCGGCGTACGTCGAAATCCGTGCCGGGGCCCGTGCGGACGTTGACCGACGATGTGGCGTAGCGCGCGCCAGCGGCTTCGCCCAGCGCGGCCGGATCGAAGGCGGGCACGACAGGGGCGGGTGCCACCAATGCGTCGGTTTCCTCTGCGGCAGCGGTGTCGAGTTCGACCGGTGGAGCGCTCGCTGCGACGACGGGCTCAGGGCTCTCGGTGGGAGTGGCTTCGCCGGGATCCGTGCTCTCCGCTGGCGTGGCGCTCTCGGTTGGTTCAAGGGCAGCCGTTGGCGCGAAGCTGGGAGCGGTGAGCGGGGGCGTGACCAGTGGCTCCCGCTCCTGGTTGCGGGAGACACCCAGCGGGGCGGCCTTCAGCGTGGCCTGGTTGGCGCCGTCGAGCCCATCGGTGGGTGGCAGCACCAGTAGGCCCACGGCCAAGCCGGTCACGGACAGCGCGGCCAGGGGAGCCACCACGATCTTGCTCAACCGACGGCGAGGTGGGGCGGCGGCGCCGAGCGCCCGGCGTGCCACGGAGACGGTGCCGAGCTCGACGAGGGCGCCGTCATCCGACGCGGCTGCGCGCCGGGGAGCCACCATACCGACCACCTTGCCTGAGAACTCTTAAACTCGTCTCAGGATACGGCCTGGCTTGTGGAAATCCAACAACGATTCACGGATGGTGTCGGGGGGGGGGGGGCGGGGCCCCCCCCCCCCCCCGGGTGCTCACCGAGAGAACATCACGATGTTGTTGAACACCCACTTGTCGACCACCCGGTAGGTGTAGCCACCTCCTGGCCGGGCCGTGGCCTCGACCACTGAAGCGATCACGTAGCTGCGGCATCCGTCACGCCCGGTCTTGGGCGTGCCGCACTCGGTGCGCCACCGTCGGCCGTCCTTCGCCTTCCACTCGCCGGCCTGCGCCAACGGGTTGCCCGTCCACAGGTCACGCTTGGAGGGCAGGTACGTCAGGTTGTTGAACGTGAACTCCTTGGCCAGGTGGTAGCCGGTTGCCCCGCGCTTCACGACGGTGGCCTCGATCTCCGTGCGGCACCTCACCGTCGCCGAGTACTTCTCGCAGCCCGTGCGCCACAGGCGCCCGTTGACGTTGTGCGTGCCGCTCAACGTGTAGGGCGCTGCAGGGGTGAATCCGGGCAGGCCTTGCTCGGGGCCCGGCGATGAGTCACGCGTGGGCTCTGGGCTCGGTGAAGTGGTCGGCTCCGGCTCCGGGGCCGGGTCCGTTGGCGGCTCAGGGGCGGGCTCGTCCTCGACGACCTCCTCAAACACATCGGGGAGGTCCTCGGTGGGGTACGGGTCGAAGGTCACGCACTCGTCGCCAACCAACTCGCCCTCGGAACACCCAGCCACGACGGTGAGCGCGGTGCTGCCCATCGACTGTTGGCCGCGTTCGTCGGTGACCCGTACACCCATGAACCCGTCGAAGGGCGCCGAGAAGGAGCGGGTGACCTCGCCGGTGGTTTCGGTCAGGTCGAACTCGCCGTCGCCGTTGAAGTCCCACTCGTACTGCACGATCTCGCCCTCCATGGCGTACGAGCCGCGTGCGTCGAAGGTGAATTCCTCACCGACGGTGAGCACGGTGGGCCCCTGCACCCAGCCGAAGGGCTTGTCGGCGATCGTCTCGATGGCTTCGAGGATTCGTTCGCCTGCCTCACCGCTGTGCACCTCGTGGGCGGTGCCGCCGGATAGTTCGACGAGGCGGTCCACGCCGTTCTGTAGCAAATCCCCGGTGTCGATCGCGTAGACCTCCACGGGATCAATCTCAAAGGCCACGCGGGCCACGGATTCGGCGGTGTAGCCCGTGATGGGCTCTGGGTCCTTGGCTGGAGCGTCGCCCAGGATGAGCATCACCTTCTTGACGCCGTCGCGCCATGGCTGGTTCAGCCCGGCCATCGCGCCGCTGTAGACGGTCTCCTCCCAATCTCCGCCGCCATCAACGGTGAGCGCGTTGAGTTCAGTGATCAATTGTTCGCTGTCCGTGGTGAAGGGCACGCGGAGCTTGCTTGCGTAGTCGCCCGGGTCCCCCGTCGACTCGGGATGGTCGCGGTAGGTGGCCAGGCTGTACCGCGCTGATACCGACGATGCTTCGACGGCGGCCACGATGTTGCGCACCTCTTGTTGGACGCTGGCGATGCTGCCCCCCATCGAGCCGGTGGTGTCGATCACGAACGCGAGATCGATGGCGGAGCCGCTGCTTGGCAGGATGGGCTTGGCCGATTGCGGGATGCCGATCTTGCTTCCCAGCAACCACCCGAGCTGGAGGTGCCCTTCAATGTTGGGGTGGTAGAAGTTGTTCTTGTCGGCGCTGACGCGGCTGGAAACCACGCCGGTGGCACGATTGCGGACCTGCCCCTCGGTTTCCAGCAGTTCGTTGATCCACCGATACCTATTGTCCAGAGCCGCCGATGAGTACGGCTCGTGACCATCGAACTTTCCCTGGGCGTCGACGAAGGTCACCTTGAGGCTGGAGGTGCGGTTCCACCCCTCGACCATTGTGGCCTGCAGCCGGTTGGCTTCCACCCCCAGTTTGCGCACCTCGGTGGCGGCCTCATAACGGAAGGTCTCGGTGCACACCCCGAACCGGTTGCGTTGCACGCACTTGCTCAACCGATACCCGGGGTGGTGCAGCGCCAGCAGCGGATAGCCGACGAACACCACCTGGGCGCCAGGGGAGAGGCGAGCCTCAAGGGCGCGGAGGACAGCCAAGGTGCCGGACCTCACCTTGTCGAGATTGGCACGCGCATCCTCGACGTGGTCGCGGCACAGGACGGGATCCCGGTACCCAACGCCAAAACAGCGGGTCACGATCTGCTCGAATTTGACGTCGTTGCCTCCCGCGGTGAACAACACCAGATCCGAAGCCGTGGAAACCTGCGGCACCTGGATGGCGAGGATCTGGTCGGTCGTGTAGCCGCTGTGCGCCAGGTTGACAAGGTTGGCATGGGCTCCTTGATCGTTGAGCCAACGGGCATACACGTTGCCCCAGTTGCGTGCGCTGCGGTAGGCGCCCTTTACCTTGTCGTACTGCCCTGCGCCGTTGCCGGCTGTGTATGAGTCCCCGATCAACGCGATGCTGACCCGTTGCCGAGGCGTGGTTTGCGCGCCAGCGCGGGTGAACCCCGCGATGCTGACCAGGAGTGCCGCTGAAAGCAATAGTAGGAGCGTTTTTCTCATGTTGTCCCCCAAGATGGACGGTTTAGTAGGCCACGATGACCTTCACTGTTTGGGGGTCGGGAGTGCTGACCACCAGCGTCATCTCCACACCCTGAGCATCGTCCTTCTTGGCGACCCACGTCTGTGCATCGCCTGCACCTTCCAGCCCACGCCAGCCGTGGACCTGCGCCTCGTCCTGCACTCGTTGCAGCGCGCCGTCAGAGGAATCAACCTTGAAGAGCCGCTCCGCCACGACCGCAGGGTCCTTCACGGCCCCCCCGTCGGTGGGAGGGTCTTCCTTGCTGATCAACTGCATCCCCAGAAGCGATTCTGAGGTCATTGGCTCGGCTTTGAGCGAGTTGACTTGGTGGTCGTAGGTGCTGGTGCACCCCATCGTGAAGATGGCTGTGCATGTGATGGCCAGGATGAGAACTAGGTGTCGCATTGCCGCCCCCCACGGTGGAGCCTAGACCGTCGGCGAGGGTAAAACTAGTTGTCTCACCGGGGATTTTCCCCTCCGGCGTGTCGCTTCTCCAGAGCGATGAACGAGCCGCACCGGTCGCGCAGCATCGAGAGCGACCCGCCGCTGAACGCATCGCCCAGCAGCGTGGTGTCCACGGCGACGGCGGGCGCACCCGCCTTGAACCACTCGCCGGCCGCGTAGGCTCCGATGCCGCCCAGCGGAATCACGCGGTCGATCATGCCGAGCTCAGCCAGCCGCGGTGCCATCGCGTGGCCCACGACGTCGGCGGGGTAGAGGAGCGCCCGGTTGGACTGCAGCAGCGAGCTGCGCACCTCGCGCGGCGTCATGGCGGTGGTCCAGCACTCCATGCCGCGCTCGTCGGCAGCGTCGGCGACATCGCTGTCCCGCACGTCCGCGAACACGAACTTCGCGCCCGCCTCGGCCGCCCGCATCACGTGCGTGCTCGACGACACCCGGGACGCGCCGAATGTGGCGCGGGCTCCGAAGATGGCCGTCACTTCGGCAAAAACCCCGGAGGTGGCAGGCAGTGCGAACCGAGTGAAACCCTCCTGGATGAGCACCTCGACAACGCCGATGTAGTCCTCAACCGGCGCCGCTGGCAGGCACACCACAATTCCTTGGAGAGTCATGGCTCCATCTTGCCGCAAGGGCATAGGCTTCCGCGCATGAGCCTGAACCTCACCCGCGCGCAACGTCTCGACGAGCTGCCGTACACGCGCAAGCACAACAAGCTCCTGTTCGGCTCCGGCATTGGCTGGGCCCTCGACGCGATGGACATCGGGCTCATCTCCTTCATCATGGCCGCGCTCGCCGCGGAGTGGGGGTTGGGCTCTGGGCAGCTGTCGCTGCTGGGTTCCATTGGTTTCGTGGGCATGGCGATCGGCGCGTCGTTGGGCGGCCTGCTCGCCGACAAGATCGGCCGACGCCAGGTGTTCGCGCTCACCCTGCTGATCTACGGCATCGCCACCGGCATCTCGGCCCTCTCCACGGGGCTGGTCATGCTGATCGTGCTGCGTTTCATCGTGGGCATGGGCCTGGGCGCCGAGCTCCCCGTCGCATCCACCCTCGTCAGCGAGTACGCCCCGCGCAAGATCCGCGGCCGCGTCGTCGTGGCGCTGGAATCCTTCTGGGCGGTGGGTTGGCTCGCCGCCGCCACCATCGGCTTCTTCGTGGTGCCTCACGAGAACGGCTGGCGCTGGGCGCTTGCGCTGGGGGCCATCCCCGCCGTCTACGCGCTGGTGGTGCGCTTCGGCCTGCCAGAATCCGTGCGATTCCTGGAGTCCGCAGGCCGCCACGCTGAGGCGGAGGCCGCCGTCCGCGAGTTCGAAGACGCGGCCGGGGTCACCGTCGAGGACAAGGACAAGGCGCCCGACGGCGAGACGGCCAAGGCGGTCAAGGTCACCAAGAAGGAACTCTTCGGAGATCGCTTCCGCACGCGCAGCATCGCGTTGTGGCTGGTGTGGTTTGGCATCAACTTCTCCTATTACGGCGCCTTCATCTGGCTGCCCACGCTGCTGTACGACGGCGGGATGACGTTGGTGAAGAGCTTCCAGTTCACGCTCTTCATGACCCTTGCCCAGCTGCCCGGCTACCTCCTCGCGGCCATCCTCATCGAGGTGTGGGGGCGCAGGCCCACGCTGGTCGCCTTCTTGGGCGGCTCCGTCGTCGGCGCCATCGCTTTCGGGATGGCCCCGTCCATCGCTGCGGCCGTGGCACCCGGCAGCGCCGGCGCCGAGTACGCCATCACCTTGGCGGCCGGCTGCACCCTGAGCTTCTTCAACCTCGGCGCCTGGGGCGCGCTGTATGCCATCACCCCGGAGGTCTATCCCACCGCCATGCGCGCCTCCGGAGCGGGCGCGGCAACCGCGTTCGGGCGGATCGCCGCGATGGCTGCGCCGCTGCTGGTGCCGGTCATCGTGGCCTCGGCCGGCCGGCCCATGCTGTTCGTGGTGCTTGGCCTGATGTTCGCCATGGCCATGGTGGCGGCGTGGTTCCTGCCGGAGTACACGGACAAGGCGCTGGAAGAGGCCTGATCACGCCTCAGGCTGTGTGCTTCTGGGCTGCGCTGCCCGCCCACGGGCCCAGATGATCGCGCGGTTGATTCCTTCGCCAATCGCCGCGCCAAGGAAGGCGCCCAAGGTGTTGAAGAACACGTCCCAGCCCGAGGCGTCGCGGGGCAGGAAGAGGTACTGCAACAGCTCGATCGACACCGATCCGGCCAGCCCGATGAGACCCCACACCCACCACAGCACGCGCGGCGCCCACAGCGCAGCGAGCAGCCCGAGCGGCACGAACAGCGCGGTGTTGAGGATGGCATCCATGTCGTCAGGCCTCATGGGCGGCCAGAACTGGCGTGCGATGCTCCAGATCCGCACCACCAGCCGGTTGACCGTCCATCCCTCGGCGATGAACACCAACCACGCTGCGGGCAGGCTCAACAGCGCGATCAAGGCCAACGCCCACCATCGAAACAGCGGGCGCGGAGATGGATTGTCGGTCACTCCGGTGGATCCACCTGCGGCAGCTTGGCGTAGTTGTCCTTGCCGTAGCTCTCGAAGTAGAAGTCCATCGTGTCGCTCTTCAGGGAATCCGACAGCATCTTGATGCGGCCGAAATCCACCACATCGACGGATTGTCCCTGGATGGTGGCAAAGCCCGTGATGGGGGCCTGCAGCATGCGCACGCCGTCGGTGCCTGTGATGCGCATCGACATGCCCAGCTCCGTGATGTAGCTGTTGGTCATCTGATCGTCGACGGCGAGCGTGTCTGCCACCTGGCCCACGACGTCGTTGAAGCGAGCCGGGTTGGTGAGCGTCTCTGGGGTGGCGAGCTGGCGAATGATGCCCTTGACGACGGTGCGCTGCCGGTACGCGCGGTCCAGATCACCGTTGGGCAGGTTGTAGCGTTCCCGCACGTAGACCAGCGCCTCTTCGCCCTGCAGGGTGAGCTCGCCCTCCTTGAAGGAGTATCCGTTGGAGCTCGAGGCCCACGGGTTGTGCACGGTCACGCCGCCCACGGCCTGCGTGAGGTTGATGAAGCCCTCGAAGTCGATGCCCACGGTGTGGTCCATCCGCACGTCGAGCAGGTTCTCCAGCGTGCGGACGGTGAGGGCGGGGCCTCCCCATGAGTAGGCGGCGTTGATCTTGGCCTTGCCGCGGCCGGGCACCTCCACCCACATGTCGCGGGGGAAGGAGATGAGGTAGACATGCTTCCGGTCACCGGTGATGTGGGCCACCATCAGTGAATCGGAGCGGCCTCGTTCGCTGCCGCGGGCGTCTGAGCCCATCAGCACGAAGTTGATGGGGGCAGGGCCCTCCGGGTTGTCTGGCTTGGGGGCCGCGGGTGCGGGGCGCCCCTCATATTCGGTGGGCGTCAGGGAAGAGTCGCGTTCGATGGAGTTGATCGCGAGGAAGCCTCGGCCCGCGTAGAAGCTCAGCAGCAGCACGGGGATGAGCAGCACCAGGATGCACACCATGAACAGCACGAACAGTGGGCCGCGGCGCTTCTTCCTGCGCTGCGGCTGCTCGGATTCGTCGTCGAAGAAGCCGTCGTCTTCCGGCTCTTCGTACTCTTCGTAGCCACGCGCTCCATGGGTCATGGCTCCCATTCTTGCCCGATGGCTGGGTATCTCCAAGCGCGAAGCGCCTAGGCGGTGAACCCCGACGGCGAGGGCCCTCGGCTTCGTGCGGCAAATGGTGGCAACTCTGAGGGTCTGAGAGTACGTGTCGGTGGGGCGCTCTAGGCTGGGGCCATGAACACTCCGGTTGATGCCACTGCCACTGAAGCCTGGGCAGATCTCCGCACCCTCAAGGACGCCCTCGTTCCCGATCTTCGCGGCTGGTTCGCCGCTGATCCCAACCGCGCAGAGGAATTCACCTTTGATCTCGCGGATCTTCGGGTTGACCTTTCCAAGAACCTCATCAACGAAGACGTGCTGGCCGCCCTCGTGCGCCTCTCGGAGCAGGTGAACCTGCCTGAGCGCCGTGACGCAATGTTCAACGGCGAGCGCATCAACGTCACCGAGAACCGCTCCGTGCTGCACACCGCGCTGCGCCTGCCGCGTGAGGCTGAGCTCACCGTCGATGGTCAAGACGTGGTGGCGGATGTGCACGAGGTACTTGACCGGATGTATGCGTTCGCAGAGAAGGTGCGCTCCGGCGAGTGGACGGGCGTCACGGGCAAGCGCATCGAGACGGTGGTCAACATCGGCATCGGCGGCTCGGATCTGGGCCCCGTCATGGTTTACGAGGCGCTCATCCCGTACAAGCAGGACGGCCTGACCTGTCGCTTCGTCTCCAACATTGACCCCAATGACTGCTACGAGAAGGTCAAGGATCTAGATCCCGAAACCACGCTGTTCATCGTGGCCTCGAAGACGTTCACCACGCTCGAGACCCTCACCAACGCCCGCATGGCGCGTGATTGGTTCCTGAACAAGCTCGTCGAGGTTGGCGCTGCCGCTGATCTGGATGAGGCCAAGGGGGCCATCGCCCGGCACTTCGTGGCCGTGTCCACGGCCCTAGACAAGGTGGCGGATTTCGGTATTGATCCGGCCAACGCGTTTGGTTTCTGGGATTGGGTGGGGGGCCGGTATTCGGTGGATTCCGCCGTCGGCCTTCCTGTTGCCATCGCCATCGGCCCGGATGGTTTCCGGGATTTCCTGGCAGGCTTCCACGCTGTGGACACCCACTTCCGTGAGGAGGCCCCAGAGCGCAACGTGCCGCTGCTGATGGGCCTGCTCAACGTGTGGTACGTCAATTTCTTCGATGCCCACAGCCATGCCGTGCTGCCCTACGCGCAGTACCTGCACCGCTTCGCGGCCTACCTGCAGCAGCTCACCATGGAATCCAACGGCAAGTCCGTGCGCTGGGACGGCACGCCCGTCACCACGGATACCGGCGAGATCTTCTGGGGCGAGCCCGGCACCAACGGCCAGCACGCGTTCTACCAGCTCATCCACCAGGGCACCCGCCTGATCCCGGCTGATTTCATCGCCGTGGCCAACCCGGCCAACCCCGTCAAGGACGGCGACACGGACGTCCACGGCCTGTTCCTCGCCAACTTCTTCGCCCAGACTGCCGCGTTGGCGTTCGGCAAGACGGCAGACGAGGTGCGCGCTGAGGGCACCGCGGAGGAGATCGTGCCCGCCCGCGTGTTCGAGGGGAACAAGCCCACCACGTCCATCATGGCGCCAGCGCTCACGCCGTCGGTGGTGGGCCAACTCATCGCGCTGTACGAGCACATCACCTTCGTGCAGGGCATCGTGTGGGGCATCGATTCCTTCGACCAGTGGGGCGTGGAGCTGGGCAAGAAGCTCGCGCTCGAGATCGCGCCCGCCGTCTTCGGAGACGCCGAAGCCTTGGCCAAGCAGGATCCCTCCACGCAGGGCCTGGTGAGCTGGTACCTCGCCAATCGTGAGTGACGAAGCCCCGACGGCGGCGCCAGCCCGGCGCCGCCGTCGGAGGCCTGTGCATCGCCCTCGCCGTGGTGGTGGCGCTGCTGGCTCTGCCGGTCCGTAACCGGCGTGGTGCTGGCACCCGCACCGTGGGCGGTGTTACCGTCAGCAGGCAAAGACACCAACTTCTTCCCCGGAAGGTGCCCTCGTGAAGAGACTGCTCGCCCTCATGTTCGCCGCTGCCATCGCGTTGACGGGCCTCGTGGCCCCCTCAGCGCAGGCCGACGAGGCGTCGCAGAAGGCCAACGCCGCCACCATCGCCAAACTGATCGACGCGCACAACGCGCTGCGCAAGGAACACAACCTCAAGCCGTTGCGGTTCGTGCCCAAGCCGGCGGCCCAGATTGCGCAGCCGTGGTCCCTCTCCATGCAGAAGGCCGGCAGGATCAGCCACAACTCGGATTTCCGGTTCGCTGGGGCAACGGCCTGGGGCGAGAACGTGGGCTGGAACATCGGCTTCGATGATCCGGTGGGTGAAGTGATGCGCGCCTGGATGGCCTCCAAGGGCCACCGCGAGAACCTCCTCGAACCCAACTACGACCTGATCTCCGTGGGTGCCGTTCTGAAGGGCTCGGAGCTGTACGCCACCGTCAACTTCTACAAGGGCCCGCTGACCGACGGCGGCACGGTGTTTGATTCGGGCGCCCAGTGGTTGGCGTCGGTCACCGCCGGGGTCAATCCCACCAACCCCGCCAAGGACGACGAGGTCTACTCGAAGGCTGGCGTTTTCGCGCTCAACAATCGCCTGTGGAAGGTGGCGTGTGAGCCGTACTCGCAGACGCAGCGGTGCCGCACCGAGATCTGGGCGACTCAGGTGCAGACGGTCAAGGGCAAGTACGAGCGGGTGACGGGCTGGACGTTCAACAACCTCACGTACGCGCCCATGGCGCGGAGCCTCTGGGGCCAGAACCCGCTCGTCGTGCCGCGTGAGCACACCATCAAGGACCGGGTGTGGAAGACCGAGTGCAACACCGCAGAGACGGGCACCAACGCTTGCCGATCCTTCATCAAGACCGATGTGGTCAGCGCCACGCCCAAGGCGGGCGGTGGCTACACCTACACCGTCAAGCGCGACGAGTGGGTGTTCAACAACATCGTGCGCTACAAGTGACCGCGCCGCCGTCGTCGACGGCGCCCCGGTGAGAGCGCGGGGTCACCAGGTGGCGACCCCGCGGCCCATTCCGTAGTAGGTCCAGCCCGCGTCGGCCCACTGTTGCGGGTTGAGCACGTTGCGGCCATCGATGATGTTGGGGGTGTCCACCAGCGGCAGGATCTCGGCCGGATCAAGCTGGGTGTACTCCTTCCACGGCGTGAGCAGCATCACCACGTCTGCGCCGTCGAGTGCCTCCTCAACGGTTTCCGGGACCGTCAGATCCGGGCGGCGTTCGCGGAGGATGTGACCGGCTGCCGGGTCGACGATGGCAAGTTCGGCCCCGCGGGCCCACAGCCGGCTGGCGATGTCGAGGGCGGGTGAGTCACGCAGGTCGTCGGTATCTGGCTTGAAGGTGATGCCCAGCACGGCGATCTTCTTGCCGACGAGGCGGCCACCCACGGCTTCCTCGGCGAGGTTGATCGCGTGATCGCGGCGGCGCAGGTTGATCGTGTCCACTTCGCGCAGGAAGGTGAGGGCCTGATCCACCCCCAGCTCGCCGGCGCGGGCCATGAACGCGCGGATGTCCTTGGGGAGGCAGCCACCGCCAAACCCGATGCCGGCGCCGAGGAACTTGTGCCCAATGCGGTCGTCGTAGCCGATGGCCTCCGCCAGCCGCGTCACGTCGCCGCCGGTGGCGTCGCACAGCTCAGCCATGGCGTTGATGAACGAGATCTTCGTGGCCAAGAACGAGTTGGCCGCCACCTTCACCAACTCCGCGGTGGGGTAGTTGGCCACCACCAGGGGCGTGCCTGCGGCCAGGGGAGTGGCGTAACACTCATCCAGCAGCGCCTTGGCCACATCTCCGACGGCGTGATCTTCCGGCAGGCCGTAGACGATCCGGTCTGGGGTCAGCGTGTCCTGCACGGCGTAGCCCTCGCGGAGGAACTCCGGGTTCCAGGCCAGGATGATGTCCTTGCCCGAGGCGGCCAGATCTGCGGCGATGGCCTCGGCGGTGCCGACGGGGACGGTGGATTTGCCGGCCACCAGCACAGGCTTGTCGGCCTGGGGCGGGTTGGCGTGCTCGATGATGGTGGCCACGGCCTGGTTGACGTAGGTCATGTCCGCACCCAAACGCCCCTGCTGCTGCGGAGTGCCCACCCCGATGAAGTGGATCTGCGCCTCCGAGATCTCGGCCGGGTTGGTGGTGAACCTGAGCCGGCCAGATGCCACATGCTTCTCCAGCAATTCAGGCAGCCCCTGCTCGATGAACGGGGCGATCCCCTGGGAGAGTTTGGCGATCTTCGCCTCGTCCACATCCAGGCCCACAACCTCGTGGCCCAGCTCTGCCATGCACGCTGCGTGCACCGCGCCGAGGTAACCGCAACCAATCACAGAAATCCGCATGTCCATCACACTAGCCAGACTCTGCTGCCAGCCGCGCCTTCAGCCACCTTCTCGGCGTCATTATGATGAAGGCCTCAGCCTCAGGTCTTTTTCGAAAGGGTCATCGTGGACACCAACGAAACCGCCCGCGCCGCCGTCCGCTCCGGATCTGCTGCCCTGGGCATCGAGTTCGGCTCGACCCGCATCAAGGCCGTCCTGATCGGCCCTGATCTGCTCCCCATCGCCACGGGCGGCCACGAGTGGCGCGCCTCGCTGGAGGCGGGCATCTGGACCTACAGCCTCGACGACGTGTGGCGCGGCGCGCAGGCCGCCGTCGCGGACTTGGCCGCCACCGTGCGGGAACAGTTGGGTGAGGAGTTGCGGCAGGTCAAGGCCTTGGGTGTCTCCGCGATGATGCACGGCTACCTGGTTCTGGACGCCGAGGGTGAGCAGCTCGTCGGTTTCCGGACGTGGCAAAACACCATGACGCAGGAGGCTGCCGGGGAGCTGACTCAGCTGTTCCAGCAGAACGTGCCGCAGCGGTGGAGCGTCGCGCACCTGTACCAGGCCATCCTCAATGGCGAGGAGCATGTGGCGAGGATCGATTACCTCACCACCTTGTCGGCGTACGTGCACTGGAAGCTGACGGGGGAGCGCGTGCTGGGCGTGGGGGATGCCAGCGGTATGTTCCCCATCGACGTGGCCGCGGGCACCTACCACCAGGGGATGCTGGCCCAGTTCGACGAGCTGGTCGCGGATCGCGGCTACCCCTGGAAGTTGGCGGACATTCTGCCGGAGGTTCGTCGGGCAGGTGAGAACGCCGGGCAGCTGACTGAGGCGGGCGCGCTGTTGCTTGACCCCACGGGGTCGCTTCAGGCCGGTGCCCCGATGGCGCCGCCGGAGGGCGATGCGGGCACGGGCATGGTGGCCACCAACGCCGTCGCCCAGCGCACGGCCAACGTCTCGGCGGGCACCTCCATCTTCGCGATGGTGGTGTTGGAGGGGCCACTCAAGGCGCTCCATGAGGAACTGGACCTGGTCACCACTCCCGCAGGCGACCTCGTGGCGATGGCGCACTGCAACAACGGGGCGCTGGACCTCTCCGCGTGGGTCAACGTGTTCGGCGAGGCACTCACGGCCTATGGCGTTGAGGTGGACACCGGGCGGTTGTTCGAGACGCTGTACCGGTCCGCGCTCGACGGCGCCCCCGACGCTGGTGGCATGCTGGCCTACAACTTCGTGGCGGGCGAGCACGTCGTCGGGTTGGAGGAGGGCCGGCCGCTGTTCGTTCGGCATCCATCCAACGACTTCAGCTTGGCCAACTTCATGCGCACGCACCTCTTCGCCGCGCTCGGCGCGCTGCGAGTGGGCATGGATGTGTTGACGCTTGACGAGGGTGTGCAGGTGGATTCGATGTTCGCCCACGGTGGCCTGTTCAAGACGGAGGGCGTGGCGCAGGGCTTCCTGGCGGCGGCGATGAACACGCCCGTGTCCGTTGGCGAGATCGCTGGCGAGGGAGGCGCGTGGGGTATGGCCCTGCTGGCGGCGTACCTCGACGCTGCGGATCGCTCATTGCCTCAGTGGTTGGCCGAGGAGGTCTTTGCTGGGGCAGAGGTCTCGACGATGTCGCCTGACCCGCGCGACGTTGAGGGCTTCAACCGGTTCATGGATCGCTTCCGCCGGGGCCTCGTGATCGAGCGCGCCGCTGTCGACGTTGGCTAGTTCAGCGCGCGTGCGGCCACGCTGCGGCAATGCTCCAAGACTCGGGGCAGCATCCTGTCCGTGAGCTCCGCTGAGCCGCTCGCTCTGAGCACCTGCTCTAGATGGAGGGGTAGCTCGGCGGCAAGGCGGCCCACCTCTGGGAGCCAATGATCGGGATCCAGCAGATTGTGGCGCAAGAAGCGCTCCCAGTGCTGCCTGCCGATGGCGTGGAAGCTTCGCTCTCCGCCGATGGGCATGGCAACGGAGCGGAGATGCATGGGGTCATGGCTGCCCGGGATGGGGTCATAGGGCAGGGAACTGGCGACGTCGTACGCGGGAGTGAGGGCGAACCCCCCCGGCGCCAACAGCACCGAGTAGTTGCGGGCGTGCCCGTCGGGTGAACCGATCAGCAGGTTGGCGATGAGTTGGCGCACGAACCGGTCTCGGCTCGACGGCTGGGTGTGCAGCAGCGAGATGATGTCGCCGGGAGCCGGCCCGCCGTCGGAGGTGTAGGCGAATTGGTGCCCGAGTGCCTGGCAGAGGTCTTCCTGGTGTCGTCTTGTGATGACCCCGGAGGCATCGGCCGAGCGGTCGAAACGTTCCACCACGATGACCGGCTCATCGTCGACAAACAGCGCCTCGGAGCGGGCGGCCGGTAGCCCGAGTGACCGGTAGGTTTCGAGGCAAACATGTTCGTTGAGGGCGCTGAGCCGCGCCCGGTTGGTGCCCAGCTTGACGATGTGGCTGCTGGGTGCTGAACCCTTGGGGGCGTGCCACGTGCCCGACGCGTCGCGGTAGAGGGTGAATTTTCCTTGAGCTCCACCGAGGGACCATGCCTCGTCCGGAAGCAGCCAGCCCGGTTCGTCGCGGCGCAGGCCCCGGACCCGGGCGGCCACATCGTCAGGGGTCAACGGCTCGTAGCTGCCGTGCCGGTGGTCGATGTCGTCTGCGTGCCGCGCCACTTGCACGGCGCCGGGGAGGTCCAATCCGACGGCGAGCACGAGGCCCAGCAGATCATGGGCCTTGACCTGGAACCGTTGAGCCAACCTGTTGCGGACATCAAGTGACGCGGGGAGGAGGCCCTGCAGCCACGCGATGGTGGCGCGCTGAGGCTGAGGCCCTTCACGCAGTGGCATGGACAGAGATAGGGGCATTGGGGAGGGGGTGGCCAGGTGTGCGGGACTGTACTCGAACCGGATTGTGGGCCCAATCCTGCGGAGGTGCCCGATCTCAGAGCCGTTGACGAACACCGTGAGGCTTGTCATGAGACGAAGCTCTCCACGAAGTCGTCCAACTCGGTGCGCGCAGGGGGTAGCTGGCTGGCCGGGTGCAGGCTGACGTCGAGTTCGAGGGCGTGCAGGACACTCAGCACCTTGTGGAGTTGGGCGTTGGGGTGCCCTGCCTCCAGCTCGATCAGCCAGCGGCGCGACGTTCCCGCCTGTGCGGCGACGTCGGTCTGGGTGAGGCCCAGCTCGACGCGCCGCTCACGGATGGCGTTGCCCAGTTCCACCACCGTCATGTCATGGCTCCGTAACATCTGAAAAAGTGAATGAACCATTACTTTAGCAGATGTTACGGAGCTGTGACAGGGGTCGGTTCGTCAGCCCTTGACGGAGCCGGCAGTCAGGCCGCCGACGATGTAGCGCTGCAGAGCGAGGAACAGCGCCAAGACGGGCACGGCGGCCAGCACGACGCCAGCTGCGAACAGGCCCCAACGGGAGGTGAGCTGGTTGGACACCCACTGATACATGCCCACCGCCAACGTCCAGTTGTCCTCAGACACCAGCACGATTTTGGCGAGGATGAAATCCCCGAAGCTCGAGATGAAGGCCAGCAGCCCCACAACGGCGAGGATGGGCGACACCAAGGGCATGATCAGCTTCCAGAAGATCTGCGCGTGGCTGGCGCCGTCGATCTTTGCGGACTCGTCAATCTCCATGGGGATGGAGTTGAAGAAGCCGTACATCAGGAACGTGTTCGCGCCCAGCGCCCCACCCAAGTAGACGCAGATGAGCGCCAGCTTGGAGTTGATGCCCAGGGCGGGAACCACCTCACCCAGCGACAGCAGCAGCAGGAAGACGGCCACGAACGCGATGGTTTGCGGGAACATCTGCACGATCAGCAGCGACGTCAGGCTGAACCGCCTGCCCTTGAACCGGAACCGGGAGAAGGCGTAGGCGGCCGCGGCGCCCATCAGCACGGCACCGATCGCTGCGGAGCCGGAGACGATCAGGGTGTTCAGGAACCACGTCCAATAGGACGTCTCCGACAATGCTTGGAAGTTGCTCACGGACCACGAGGAGAACAGGGCCGAGCTGCCCGCCAGCGAGCCGCGTGGATTCAACGACGCCGAGACGACGTACAGGAGTGGGAACACCGCGTAGGCGATGAGCACCACGGCGAGCGGGTACTTCCACGCCACCTCGCCCATCCAGCGCCTGCGGCGCCCACGAATGCGTGCGGGATCTGTGGAGAAGGAATTCTTCGACATCACTGGTACTCCTCAAGCTTGCGGGTTTGACGGAACGCCACCGCGGAGATCACGCCGATGATGACGAACACGACGATGGACAGGGCGCTGGCGAGGCCGTAATCGGCCACACCTCCCGACACTCCGGAGATCTTGTAGATCGCCGAGATGAGGATGTCGGTGGCACCCAGCCGGGCCTGGTTGCCCGCAAAGAACGGCCCGCCCTCGCTGAGCATGTAGATGATGGTGAAGTTGTTGAAGCTGAACGCGAAGGACGAGATCGCCAAGGGCGCCGTCGACACCAACAGCAGCGGTAGTACCACGGATTGGAACCGCCGCCACTTGCCCGCGCCATCCAGCGTTGCAGCCTCCAAGGTGTCCGCAGGCAGCGCCTGCAGCGCGCCCGTGCAGACGAGGAACCAGTACGGATAGCTGAGCCAGACGTTGACGAAGAGGACGGCGCCGCGCGCCAGCCACGGATCTTGCAGCCAGCCGATGGAGGCGCCGCCAAAGAACAGGTCGTTGACGATGCCGAACTCAGGGTTCAACATGCCGCGCCACAGCAGCGCGCTCATGAAGGCGGGGAATGCGTATGGGAGGATCAGCAGGGTGCGGATCAGCTTGCGGCCCTTCACCCGCTCGTCGTTGTAGATCAGGGCGAAGCCCAGACCCACGCCGAAGCTGATGACCACGGAACCCAGAGCGAACGCGAAAGTCCACCACGACACCTGTAGCAATGGCCCAGCCAGTGAGGTGTCTGACACGGCCCGAACGAAGTTGTCGAAGCCCACGTTCACGTACCACCCAGCAGGGAGGGTTGAGCCGTCGTCGCCGACGAAGTTGCCGCGGTCGGTGGCAGAGTAGACGGTGCCCGTTTCGCTGTTTGTGAGCGTCTGGGCCTGTTCGTCCCACGTCAGCCGCGACGAGTAGATGGATGCCTTCGAGCCCTCCCGCGTGCGCACCGAGCCGTCGCTGGCCTCGGCTGAGACCGGCACTCGCATGGAGGTGACGGTGTTGGCCATTTCGGTGTTGGTGAGCAGCTCTGCGCGCGGCACCACTGTCCAGCCCGGAACCTCTACGGGGAGCCCGGCATCGCTGACGGTGGCGCCTTCCGTGATCGCCAAGGCCTGCTCGGATGTGCCCACCTTGACGACGCCGTCGTCGTTGATGGCGAACCCGACGGTGTCGCCTTGGGTCACGACCGCGAGCGGGTAGTCTGCAGCGCCTGGGAGACGACGCTCATCTTGAATCAGCGCGGCGTCGACGGCCTGCTGCATGGAGCCCGCATGGCCCGTGCCGTAGTTGGTGAAGGCCACGTAGCCCGTGTAACCCAGCGTGAAGATCTGGAAGACAAAGAGGAAGACCAGTCCGGGGAGCAGATACTTGAGAGGTACCGTGCGGCGCGCGAAGTACACCCAGTTGGCTACTGCCAGGAGCACGACGCTGGCGCCGAGGATCACCCAGGACTGGGCGCTCCAAGCGGACAGGATGACGCTGATGCCGAAGGCGTTCACAACGCCCATCAGAAGCAGCTTGACGACGAATCCCAGGCCAGTGCCTCGCCAATTGCGGGCGTGGGATTCGGGGCGCGGCGTCGTCGCCGCGGGTGTGGAGGTGCCGTTCATCGACTTTCCTAACGCTGCCGCCCGTGGGGCGGTGGGCCAGCCCGGTGGGGGAGCGCCGACGAACCGGCGCTCCCGCCGTCGGGTCAGCCCGCGAGGGACGCCTCAAGGTTGGTGATCATGGTGTTCCAGGTGGCCTTCGGCTCGGCCCCGTTGATGATCTGCGATTCGGCGGCATTCCAGAAGTCCCACACCGCACCCATTTCGGGGATGCTCGGCATGGGTACGCCGTTCTGGGCGGAGGCGAGGAAGCCGGCGATGATCGGGTCGTCGGCAACGCTCTCGCCGATGACCGTCAGCGCGGGCAGCCGAGGATCGGCCTCATAGAGCGCTCGCTGACCCTCTTCGGTGCCCAGGTAGTTCATCAGGAAATCCTGTGCCAGCAGGGGGTTGGCGCTCTGTGAGCTGAGGTAGAAGCCCTGTACGCCGACGAACGGGCCTGCGGGAGACGGACCTGCTGAGGGGATGGGGTTGACCACTACGTTGATGTCGGCGTAGGACGGGATGGACCACGGGCCCTGCACCGTGAAGGGGACCTTGCCGGTGCTGAAGAGCTCGTTGTTGATGTCGTAGTCAATGGTGGTGGACAGGTAGCCGGTGCCCTTGCTGCCGTTGTCGTACAGCCACTGCGCGAAGGCTTCGCCGGGAGCGCCCTTCATGCCCACTTCGCTGGTGTAGGAACCGGAGGAGTCCTGCACGAATACAGGAGCGTCGAAAGACGTCTGGAAACCGTACATGTAGTAGCCATCACCGGTTTCTCCGTTCGTGGTGATGACGAATGGGCGCTCGGCGCCAGCGGCTTCCTTGCCGCGCTGGATCATCTCGTCCCACGTGGCGGGCGCTTCGGTGCCCACCATGTCGGTGTTCTGGATGAGGGCGACGGTCTCCATGGAGTAGGGCATGGCGTAGAGCTGGCCGTCGTAGGTCATGGCATCCAAGGCCACCTTCTCGAACTCGGCGGCGCGGTCTCCCAGATCCACGCTGTCCACCACTCCTGCGGTGACCAGGGCGCCCAGCCAGTCGTGGGCGCCGATGGTGATGTCGGGGCCTTCTCCGGTGGGGACCTGCGCGATGAAGTCGTTGCGCAGATCCTCAAAGTTCTTCTGCACGACGGTGACGTTGGCGCCGGTGTCAGCCGTGTACCGCTCGGCCTGGGCCTTGATGACGCCCTCGCGTTCGGCGTCGGTCCAGATCACGATGGTGGCATCGCTGCCCGCGGGTGCCGGGGCGGTGGTGCCGGTGGTGGCGGTGGTGGTGCCCTCGGTGGTGGTGGCGGTGGTGGGCGTGGCCGCCCCGCCGCATGCTGCGAGGAGTGCCGCTGAGCTCAGCGCAACGGCGCCCAATAGAAGTTTCCTCATGTCAGTTCGTCCTTTCCATGAACGATTCGGTGGGTGTGGAGAGCGAGGGGTGCTCCGGGGTCAGGCGCACGACGACGATGGCGCCGCCGTCGATACGCAGTGGGGTTGGGATGGGGAGGTTGGTGATCATGTCGGTGCCGTGGAGCTGGAGCTCTGCGGGCGTGTCGCGGTGGTTGATCGCGACGGCAAATGAGCCGTTGTCGCCTGTTCGGGTGACGAGTTCGACTCCGGGTGGGGTGACAGGCGCGCTTACACCGGCATCGGTGACGGCCTGCTCCACGACGGTGGTGATTCCTTCGGTGCCGAGGCGGGTGCTGACGTACCAAGCGACGCCTTCGCCCCGGGTGTTGCGGGTGATGGCTGGGGCCCCGGGTACAGGCCCGTCGATGTAGGTCGCAACCGTTTGCGCGCTCAGTGGTTCGATGTCTTCGGCCCAGACATCGGCACCGTAGTGAGTGCCCTCCAGGGCCACGCGCAGGGCGTCGCCCTGCCGCAACGGCAGGTACTCATGAACCCGGATTCCGAAAGTCTCCGAGAGTGGGGCGAGATAGCCGCCCTCATGAACGGCATCGTTGTCGTCGACGGCGGCGGTGAAGCAGCTCGCCAGCAGTGTTCCTCCGCGGGCCACGAAGGCGTCCAGATTGGCCGCATCTGCCTTGCTGAGGAGGTATTGGGCCGGTGCCACCACCAAGCGATAGCCAGTGAGGTCGTGGCTGGGGTGCACGAAGTCGACAGTGATGTTGCGGCGCCAGAACGGCTCATACCAAGCGCGCATCCTCTCCTTGTGGCCGAGATCCACAGATGGCCGCCACTCGAGATCCTGTGCCCACATGGACTCGAAATCCCAGAGGAAAGCAACCTCGGCGTGGACCGTCGACCCGCGCACATCGCCCAGCTGACCCAGGGTCTCACCCAGCGCCACGACCTCGCGGAAGATGCGGGTGTCCCGACCGGCGTGCGGAATCATGGCCGAATGGAACTTCTCCTGGCCCCACCTGGCACCACGCACCTGGAAGAAGCAGATTGCGTCGGCGCCCCGGGCGAGGTGCGCCATGGAGTTGCGGGCCATCTCGCCTGGGCGCTTGGCCACGTTGCGTTCCTGCCAGTTCACCCCGGAGGTGGAATGCTCCAGCATGATCCAGGGGCGCCCACCGGCGAGCGAACGAGTGAGGTCTGCAGCGATGGCTAGGCCGATCTCGGCCTCAGGGTCTGCGGCGACGAGGTAGTGGTCGTCGGAGACGATGTCCACTTCGCGTGCCCATTCCCACAGGTTGACGCCCCAGTGCTGGTTGGCCATGAAGTTGGTGGTGATGGGCTGCGCGGCGTGCGCGCGAATCGCATCACGTTCCGCGATGAAGCATTGCCGCAGCTGGTGATCTGAGAACCGGGCGAAATCCAGCCGCTGGGACGGGTTGACCACCGACGGCGCTGCTGCCGGAGCGCCGATGTGCTCCCATGAGGTGTAGTGCTGGCCCCACACTGTGGTGCCCCACGCGTGGTTGAGTGCATCGAGGCTTTGGTACTTCTCCCGGAGCCAGGTGCGGAAAGCGAGAACAGAGGCGTGGGAATAGCATTCGCTGACCGGTGCGCCGTATTCGTTGTGCACGTGCCACATGACGACGGCGGGGTGGTGGGCGTAGCGCTCCGCGAGGGCCGAGGCGATGCGCACGATCGCCTCTCGATAGGCGGGAGACGACGGCGAGACCATGCCGCGGGAACCAAACCCGAGCGCCACGCCGTCGCGTGTCACCACCCTGGATTCTGGGTACTTCGCGAAGAACCAAGCGGGCGGGGCTGCCGTCGGTGTGCCTAGGTCGACGGCGATCCCGTTTCGGTGGAGCAGGTCGAGCAGGTCGTCGAGCCAAGAGAAGTCGAAGACGCCTTCGTCCGTCTCAATGAGGGCCCACGCCCACATCCCCACGCTCACCAAGTTGATGCCCGCCTGCCGCATCAGCGTGACGTCGTCATCCCAGGTTGCCCGAGGCCATTGCTCCGGGTTGTAGTCGCCGCCGTACCCGATTCCGGGGATGGGCCATGTGGTTGTCATGGGACACCTCGCTGTGTAGTCAGCCGCCTGTAAGCGGTTACTGTAAACGCTTACAGGTTGACACTTCTTCCAAGGGAAAAGCAAGTTCGTTACGAAACCGTTATCAAACTGTAATCGTTTACAGCGAGGGGATCGGTAGGGTCGTTCTCGTGAAGGTAGGGATGGGAAGACAGCGGCCAACGATCACCCATGTGGCCAAGGTGGCAGGGGTCTCCGTGGCCACTGTGTCGCGTGTGGTCAACGGCAAGCACTGGGTTGCTCCCCAAACTCGCGAGCTCGTGGAGAAGGCCATTCGAGACACCGGCTACACCACCAACCACTCGGCGCGAACGTTGGCCACGGGGCGCTCAGATTCGTTGGCGTTCCTTCTCACCGAGGAACATCATCTGCTCTTCTCGGATCCCACCTTCTCCATGTTGCTGCGTGGTGCGGCGGAGGCCTTGACCAAGCGGCGCATGACCTTGGTGCTGTTGGTGGCCGGCACACCTGACGAGCGGGCTGCGGTGCACAACTACGTCAGTTCCGGGCATGTGGACGGCGTCATGCTGGTCTCCTCGCATGAGAGCGACCCCTTGCTGGAGTCGTTGGTCGAGGCTGGCGTTCCCACGGTGTCCTGTGGGCTGCCCTTGGGGCATCAGGTGGAGGTGCCATCAGTGTCGGTCGACGAGGCCGGTTCCGCGTCGGAGATGACCCGGTATCTGATGGGGCAGGGGCACCGGCGGATTGCCATGATCGCAGGGCCGCAAGATACTCCCGGTGGGCGATTCCGCTTGGACGGGTTCAAGGCCGCTTTGGGAGAGGCATTCGATCCTCGGTTGGTGGTTCAAGGCGACTACAGCGTGGCGTCGGGGGAAGCAGCCATGGAGCAGTTGCTTGCCCAGGGCCAAGCTCCAGATGCGGTGTTTGCAGCCTCAGATTCGATGGCCGTGGGGGCCATCCGGGCGCTCCGGCGAGCGGGTATGGCTGTGCCGGAGGACGTCGCCGTCGGCGGTTTCGACGATTCCGGTTTGGCGGAGAGTCACGATCCGCCGCTGACAACGATGGCCCAGCCGTGGTCTGAGATCGCGGAGGGCATGGTGGAGTTGTTGTTGAGCATCATCGACGGCGCCGCCCCTGAGCAGCGCACACTCCCAACCCGCCTGGTGGTGCGCAGCTCGGCCTAGCCTCAAGAAATTTCCTCCTGAAGGGCTCCATGAAACAATGGCCCCATGCAGTCACTTCCTGCGCTTCTCGACGCCCGGCTCCGCGAGCTGACCGGCGTCGACCCCGAGATGCGCCCCGCCACGAAGCCCCAGTTCGGCCACTTCCAGTCCAACGTCGCCTTGCGCCTGGCCAATGAGCAGGGACGCCCCCCGCGTGAGGTGGCGGCAGACATCGTGGCGCAGCTCGACGTGGCGGATCTCTGCGAACCCCTCGAGATCGCCGGCCCGGGCTTCATCAACTTCCGGATGCGCTCCGACGTGCTGGCCCAGGCCGTCTCACAGCTGCTGGAGGACCCGCACGGCGGCATCAACCCGGCCAATCATCCGCAGCGCGTCGTCATCGACTACTCGGCTCCCAACGTTGCCAAGACCATGCACGTGGGCCACCTGCGCACCACGATCATTGGCGACTGCTTCAACCGCGTGCTCAGCGCGCTGGGCCACACGGTGATCCCGCAGAACCACATTGGCGACTGGGGCACGCAGTTCGGCATGCTCATCGAGCAGGTCCTCGACGAGGGCCTCGACGCCAGCACGCTCACCCTCGACGAGGCCGACGCGCTGTACAAGCGCGCCGCGGCCCGCTTCAAGGAGGACGACGAGTTCGCCACGCGTGCCCGCGCCCGCGTCGCGGTGTTCCAGGGCGGCGACGAGGAATCGCTGCGTATCTGGCGCCAACTCGTCGACATCTCCAAGCCCGCCTTCAACGAGGCCTACCGTCGCCTCAACGTGAAGCTCACCGATGACGATCTCGCCGGCGAGTCCACCTACAACGACGACCTCCCCGTCCTCGTCAAGGAGCTCGAGGACAGCGGCGTGGCAGTGATGGACGACGGCGCGCTCTGCGTGTTCGTCGACGGCTTCGAGGCGCCGCTGATCGTGCGCAAGTCCGACGGCGGCTACGGCTACGCCACCACGGATCTGGCCGCTATTCGCCGCCGCGTGAACGAGATCCACGCGGATCGCATCATCTACGTTACGGATCTTCGTCAGGCGGGCCACTTCAAGCAGATCTTCGCGGCCGCTCGCAAGGCTGGTTTCCTGCCGGGCGACGTCACGGCGCAGCACGTGGGCTACGGCATGGTGCTGGGCACCGACGGCCGCCCGTTCAAGACCCGCGACGGTTCTGCCGCCACGCTCGGCTCCCTGCTCGACGCCGCGGAGGAGGTGGCCGCGCCCAACATCGCGCTGGCCGCCATCAAGTACGCGGATCTCTCCAATGGCCTGCAGAAGGACTACACCTTCGACGCCGAGCGCATGGTGCAGACCACCGGCGACACCGGCCCCTACCTGCAGTACGCCCACGCCCGCGTCAACCAGATCCTGCGCAAGGCGGAAGCTGAAGGTATCCACTGGGGCTCGGTGACAGTGCTCGAGGAGCCCGCTGAGCAGCAGCTCGCGCTCAAGCTCAGCGGCTTCGGTGAGGTGGTCGACGAGGTGGCCCAGAGCCTCCAGCCGCACAAGCTGTGCGCCTACCTCTACGACCTGGCCGGCGCGCTGGCCGCGTTCTACGAGGCGTGCCCCGTGCTCAAGTCCGAGGGCGACGTGCGCGCCTCGCGGCTGGCGCTGTGCGCCGCGACCCAGCAGGTGCTGGCCAAGGGCCTCGACCTCCTGGGCATCGACGCGCCCGAGCGGATGTGATGAGCCGACCCTTCGAGCTCATCGGCGACGGCGTGGTGCTGAACGAGCCACGCGAAGACGACATCGACGCGCTCTACGCGGCATGCACCACCCCGGTGGTCTACGAGTACCTCAACGTGCCGTGGCCCTATGAACGCACCCACGCGGAGGGCTTCGTCCGTGAGTACGCCCCGGCCGTCCGGAGCAGCCAGCGGGGCCAGGAGTGCGCGATCCGCACTGAGCCCGATGGCCCGATGCTCGGCACCCTCGGCCTGATCCGCCTCGACGACACCACAGGCGAGGTGGGCTTCCATCTCTTCGAGGCTGCCCGCGGCAAGGGCCTGGCCACCCGCGCGCTGCGGCTGCTGCTCGAGTGGGCCTTCGACAACGGCTGCGAGACCGTGAAGTGGGAGGCCATCGCCGGCAACCACGCGTCGGCCCAGGTGGCGCAACGGTTGGGCTTCACGTTCGACGGCGAGGCGCCGTCGTCCGTGAGCACAGGCCGGCACGTGGGCAGGCAGGCATGGGTCGCCCACATCGACAAGGCTGATTTCCTCGCGGAGAGCGACGGCGCGCAGCGGCCCTGGTGGCCCTCCCCGGGCGAGTTGCCCGAGGCGCCACCACTTCCGCCGCTCTAGTTCTTCTTCGCGAGCGCGTCGGGATGCTCCGCGGCATCCTTGGCCGCGATCGCGGCACCGATGATGCCTGCGCGGTTGCGCAGCTTGGCCGGGATGATCTCCGTCTTCAGCTTCAGCAGGGGGCCGAACTCCTCCCAATCGCTGCTGACGCCTCCGCCCACCACGAACAGATCCGGTGAGAACAGCATCTCCAGCGTGGAGTAGTACTGCTGCAGGCGCTCCTCGGCCCACTTCTTGTAGGACAGGCCTTCCTTGTCCTTGATGGACGACGCGGCCTGCTTCTCGGCGTCGCCGCCGTTCATCTCGATGTGGCCCAACTCGGCGTTGGGGATCAGCACGCCGCGGTAGATGATGGCCGTGCCGATACCCGTGCCCAGCGTGGTCATGATCACGAGACCGGGATGTCCCTTGGCAGCACCGAAGTGCACCTCGGCCAGGCCAGCGGCGTCGGCGTCGTTGACCAGCGTGATGGGGCGGCCCAGTTCGTCCTCCAGGAACTTGTCTGCCTCCAGACCAGCCCACTTCTGATCCAGGTTGGCGATGAACGGGATGCGGCCGTGCACCACCGGGGCCGGAATGGTGATACCCACCGGGCTGTCACCGATCTGGTCCTTGAACTCCTCGATGATCTCCGCCATCACGGCGGCGACGTTCTTCGGGGTCGACTTCTCGGGGGTGCTGATGCGCAGGCGCTTCGTGACGAAGTCGCCTTCCTCCAGATCCACCGGTGCGCCCTTGATGCCGGAGCCGCCGACATCGATGCCAAGGATGATGCTCATGGGCCTCAGCGTAGCGGAGCGCGGTCGAAACCCTCAGAGTGGCCTGAGGCTGCGGTTACCGTTGTCCCACAGCAGTTCTGGGAGGCAATGCCATGTCAGCGACACCTACCGCCATCACGGCCTGGGAAGCGGCGGATCGACGCCAGGACCTGGCCTTGATGAAAGCCCAACTCGCGCCCGGCGTGCAACTGATCTCGCCGCTCACGGATCAGTTCACCTTCAACGGCCCCGACGAGGTGATGGCGGTCTTCGAATCCGCGTTCGTGCTGCTGCGAGACATCGTCGTGCACAAGGTCACCGGCGCTGAACAGGATTGGGTGCTCTGGGGCACCAACACGCTCCGCGGGAAGAACCTGGAGGAGGTCCAGTGGCTGCACCTGGACGACGACGGCCTCATCGATCAGATCACCCTGTTCATCCGCCCGGTGGCCGCGGCCGCTGAGCTGTTGGCCCACATCGGCCCTCCCATGGCCAAGCGTGGGCTGATGGGCCGACGGTGGGCCCGCGTCGCGGCCTTCCTTGGGCTGATCCCCAGCGGTCAGCTGCGATCAGCGGAGCGGTTCATCATGCCTAGGCTGCGCTAGCGCGCGCCTCCCGGGCGCGGGCAACCTGCTCCTCGAAGACCTGCCGGGCCACCGCCTCGTCGAGGTGGTAGAGCCGCTGGTTCACCGGGCCGTCGGTGGTGTGCACGTGCACCGAGGCCACCTTGAGGCGCCGCTGGATGGGGCCTTGGTGGATGCTTGCCGATTGCATGCGGCGGTGCGGCACGATGGTGGTGACCCGCTCCAGCAGCCCGTGCGTGGTGACGACGACGTGCTCGCCGATGCCCCAGGTGTGTGTGCTGAACGTGATGGGGGTCAGCCACTTCGCCTTGGGTGACTGTGGGTGCGGCTGGACCTGGGTGAGATCCACCTCCGGCCAGATCGCGCGCAGCACGGTGAGCACCTCGCCCCACGTGCCGAAGGGGAGGATGACGGCGTTGGTCTGGCGATTCTCCTCACCAGTGGGATCGCCATAGCCCAGCACCGTGACGGTCATTTGGTACAGCCCGGTGACGCGCTGGAGGAGATCTTGCTTGATGGCGACGCCCTGGATGCGGCCCGGCCGCAGGCCCTGCGCGGTGGTGCTGAGCAGGCCGCGGGTGAGGCGTAACGCTCCGTCACGCTTGGTCATGCGGAAGTTCCAGTTGCTGCCCGTTTGTCGCCACACCCAGCCGCCCACGCCAAGCATCGCGGCAAGCAAAGTCACCGGTGTCTTCGCGATGAGGGCGATGGCCACCAGCACGACAGCGCCCAGCAGGGCGAAGCCGGTGCTCAGCGAAACGAAGGTGCCCAACAGAAGGTTGCTGGGCGGTACCGCGATGACCAGCTCTTCCTGGGCCGGCGCGTGCGCGGGCGGGGGAGCGACGGCGGGCACGCCGTCGGGGCCAAGAACCGGAGGCGGGAAGTGGGCTGGCGCGCTGGGGTCAGACGACGGGAGGCCGGGCTCTGCGGGGGAAGGCAGTTGGGCGCGATGCATGCGCTCCACCAGATGCTCGCGCAGTGATTCCGCGCGGGCCTTCGACAGGAAGGCGATGTCGAGGCCGCCTGCGCCGCCCACGTCGATGTGCACCTTCGCCAGGCCCATGAGCCTGGCGATGAACGGCTGCGAGACGTCCACGGATTGCACCTTCGTGTAATCCACCTTGGATGACTGGCGGGAGAGGAAGTTGCGCTCGATGCGGAACTCCTCGTCATCCGCCACGAAGGTGGTGGTGCGCCACGTGAAGATGCCTGAGATGCCAGCCAGGAGGGCGACGCCGAGCAGCCCCAGCCCGACGAACAGGAGGGAGCCCCTGATGCTGCCTCGGCTGCCGTCCACCAGCTCCTGCGTGACGAAGTACAGGCCGGCCACCAGCGCGATGCCTCCGCGGGCCAGGCCGGTGAGCGGGTGGGGTCGTTCGATCACCTTGGCGGCGGGCGCTTCGGGTGAGGGGAATGTCTGGTGTTGGGGAAGCGGCTGCGGATAGGGGTGGTGGGCCTCGGGGGGTGCCGGCCAAGGCGCTTCGTACGACGGCGGGGCCGCCGTCGGGGGAGGCCCAACGGGTGGCGGGGGTGTGGGAGGGACCTGCTCGGGCGGCAGGAAATCCGGGCCGTGGCTCATCAGATGCCGGCCTGCTGCTGCTCGCCGCGGGCGATCAGCCGGTCACGCAGCGCGGCTGCGTCTTCCGCAGGGAGGCCGGGGATGGTGATGGCGCCGCTGGTGGAGGAGGTGATCATTTGCACGGTGGCAAGGCCGAACATGCGGTCCATGGGGCCGGAATGCACCTGCACCAGCTGCATTCGACCGTAGGGCACGCACTGCAGGCTGCGGCTCCAGAGGCCGTGGGTGAGGTACACGTCCTCGTTGCGCTCGGCGTAACCCCACCGTCGGAACACGCGGGGGGCGCGGATCATGCGCCACGCGATGGTCACCACCGCCAGCGCCACCAGCCCCCACTTCATCCAGTCCGCACCCCACAGGAAGAGCGGCACCGCGGGGATGGCGAAGAAGAACAGCCAGCCGATGGGGATGAGGATGAGCTTCTGCGTGAGGTACTTGGGGGAGAGACGCTGCCAGGGAGTGCCGGGCGGGTCGAAGAGGGCGTCGATCAACGGTTGAACCTCTGGTACTTGCGGGTGCGGGTGGTTTCAGGGCCGAGCACGGTGACTTCGCCCATGACGAAGGTACCCAGCAGCCGCAAGAGCACGCCGTCGGGATGGTGCACAAGGCCGTCCACCTTGACGTCGCCCATGATCATCGTGAGGCCAGAGGTGTCCACATTGACACCCTCGGGAACGCGGATGGTGACCTCGCCCATCAGCCCGCCGATATTGATGGTGGTCTCGCGGCTCTCGAACGCGGCGCCCACGAGATCCACCTTCACCTCGCCCAGCCAGGAATTCAGGGTCACGACGGAGGACACGGTGTGGAGTTGGCCGGGCTTGTAGGTGGAGAGCACCGCGTTGCCGCCGGTGAACGCCTCGATCCCTGCCACCGCAGGGGCGGCCGCGAACGGCGCCACGACAGGCACGGGGCCGGGCCCGGCGTCGATGGATGAGGGTGAAGCTAAGGGGTACGGGCCGACGACGGGGCGGGGTTGGGGTGCCACCAGATCCGTGGTGAGCGGCGTCAATTCGCCGAAGGTCTTGGCGTCGTAGGCCTTGGCAATGCGGTCTGCGTGCTCGTCGAACGTCAGCCGCCCGTCCGCGTAGGCGTTGTTGAGGAGTTGCGCCACCAGTTCACGATCCTGGTCAGCGCAGCGCAGCTCATGGAGGCGGCTTTGTTCGGTGGACATGCCTCAACTCTAGGCTGACGGCGGTTCCGGGGCGAGCGGGGGCGTCGGCGTCCGGGGTCGGTTCAGGGGGTTCCCCCACGTCTGGAAGGGCCCCAAATCTAGATTCGGGGTGGCTGACGGCGCTGAATCTAGATTCGGTGCCCGACGATGGACGCTTGGGTGGTCGCGGGTTGGGCGTTGTCGGGGTCGTCTGGTGGCTGTCAGGCTCAGCCCGACGTCGGGTAGGTCTGGCCGCTCGCGTACTGCGCGGCGATGTCGGCCGTCAGCGACCCCGCTGCGACGATCTCGGCAAGCATCCGCCCCGACGGCTTGACCGTGCGGATCTGCGTCTCGTAGTCGTTGTGCACGATCCCGAAGCGCTGCACCTCGCCCTCAGCCCACTCCCAGTTGTCGACGAAGCACCAGTGGTAATACCGCTCGATGGGCACCTCGCTGTCAAGGATGGCCGCCAGATGCTCGACGAGGAACCGCGGCCGGAACCGTTCCAGCTGCCCCGGCCGGCCGTTGTCGGCACAGCCGTTCTCCGTGATCCACACGGGCACGCCCAGCTGCTCGTGAAGCGTGCGGGCGCAGGTGACAAGGCCTTCTGGCCAGATCTCCCACCCAAGATCGCTAACTGGACGCCCCGGGAACACGCCGTCCGACGGCCCGGTCACCGCCGTGCGCGAGTAGTAGTTGAGCCCGATCACATCGACGAAGCGACCCTCAGGGAGCGGAGACTTCCCCAGAATGCGCGGGAACTTCCCCAGCCCAAACGCCTCAGTCAGCGCGTCGTTGAACGCCCACGTGTTGAAGCGGGTGAACGCGCGGTGCAGCGGGTTGCGCGGATTCATGGGCGCGAAATCCCGCAGGTGATGCGCGATGGTGACCACGGCGTCTGGCTGCAGGGCGTGGATGATCTCGTAGGCGCGCACGTGCGCCGTCGCCATGTGCTGCAGCACCCGCACGAGCTTCCTCGGCGAGACATCCGACGGCGGGGCCTCCCTGAACAGGTGCGCCTGGGTGGCGTACACGTTGGGTTCGTTGATGGTGACCCACTCGCTGACAAGGTCTTTCAATGCCGAGACGGTGAACCGCACGTAGCGCAGGAATGCATCCACCACCCCTGGCTGGGTCCATTCGCCGCGTGCCTGCAGCCAGAGCGGGTTGCTGAAGTGGTGCAGCGTGACCAAGGGCCGGATGCCCTTGGCGATCAGATCTGCCAGCTCCTCGCGGTAGCGCTCGACGGCGGCACCGTCGAACTCCCCGGGCCGCGGTTCAATGCGGGCCCATTCGAGGCCAACCCGGGCGATGGGGAAGCCCAACTCCGCCATCAGCTCGTTGTCTTCGCGCCAACGGTTCCAGTGGTCGTTGGCGCGCTCGGGGCTACTGCCGTCGGCGATGTTGCCGGGAGTTTGCGCCCACTGCCACCACTGATGGTTGCGGCAGCCGCCCTCGATCTGGGTGGCTGCGGAGGCGGTGCCGATCAGCAGGCCGTTCAGCGGACGGTTGGCGGCGAGCGTCGCGTTCATGCCCCAGATCCTTCCAGCCGGGCGGCTTTTTGGGGCGGGAAGCCCCCAGCTGCCGTCGCGCGGTCATAGGGTGGGGTGCATGGCTAAGCGCATCGGCATTCTGACGGCAGGCGGAGATTCGCCCGGGCTCAACGCGGCGATCCGCGGTTTCGGCAAGGCCGCGATCGGTCACCACGGCATGGAGCTGTTGGGTTTCCGCTCGGGTCTCAAGGGCCTGGTGGAGAACAACTTCCAGGTGCTGGATTCAGACACGCTCTCCGGCATCCTCACCATCGGCGGCACCATCCTCGGCACCTCGCGTGACAAACCGCACCGGATGGTGGTCGACGGTGAGGTGCGCGACATGATCCCCACCATCGTCGAGAACTACGAGAAGAACGACCTCCACGCCGTCGTGTGCATCGGTGGCGGCGGCACCGCGAAGAACGCCAAGCGACTCGCAGATGCCGGGCTGAACGTCATCCATCTCCCCAAGACCATCGACAACGACATCGCGCACACCGACACGTCGTTCGGGTTCTCGACGGCGCTCGGCATCGCAACCGAGGCCGTGGACCGCCTGCATTCGACGGCGCACTCCCACCACCGCGTGATCGTGGTGGAGATCATGGGGCACAAGGCCGGCTGGCTTGCGTTGGGCGCGGGCATCGCTGGCGGAGCTGACGTGATCCTGATTCCCGAGATTCCCTACAACCTGGAATCGGTGGCCGAATCCGTGAACAAGCGCGCCCGTTCCGGCCGCAACTTCTCCGTGATCGCGTTGGCTGAAGGCGCCCGGAGCATCGAGGACGCCGCAGATCTCGAGGCGGCTGAGGCGCTGCGCAAGCACGCCAACACCCCAGAGGCCAAGGCGGCTGCGGACAAGCACCGGGCCACCGTCGAGGCGGCGCATCGCGACAACGCCTTCAAGGTCGCCGAGCAGCTGGAAGAGGCCACGGGCCTCGAATCCCGCGTCACCATCCTGGGTTACGTGCAGCGTGGCGGCACCCCAGATGCCAACGACCGGCTGCTGGGCACCCTCCTCGGCTCCGCTGGTGCAGACATGGTGGCCGACGGTGAGTTCGGCGTCACGGTCGCCTCCCAGGGTGGCGCCGCCGTCGCGGTTCCGCTCGAAGATGTGGCGGGCAACCTCAAGACCGTGCCCGTGGACCACGAGTGGGTGCGCGCCGCCCGCGGTGTGGGCACGGGCCTGGGTGACTAGGTGTCGACGCCGGCCGGTCTTCCCCGCCGCCCGCGCTGGGTCATCGTCCTGTGCCTGGTGCTGGCGGCGGTGTTCGTCATCGTTGCGGGCGCCTACCTCTACGTCCGGCCGCTGTTGCGCACCGGCACCGGGTACGCCGCGCACAACCTCTGCGCCGTGACGGATGTTGCCGGCCGCACCAACGCGTCGACGGATCTGCCACCGAACCCGCTCGTCCCGTTCCTGGCCTCGTACAAGAACAAGGGCTACGCCTACGTCAACGTGTTGGGGTTGTTGGCCGGGCAGACGGCGTACTACACGGAGGGTTTGGGCTGCACCATCGCGCCGCGCCCGCCTGATTTCCCCGTGGCTGAGCCGGTGCCCGCCAGTACGTTGCTGACCGGTGAGCCTGCGCTTGACCCGGCCCTTGACGAGGCGATTGGCCGGGCGTTCGGAGACGGGCTGTCCGCGGACGACGTGCAGGCCCTGGGCACGCGGGGCATCGTGGTGGTGAAGGACGGCGTGATCATCGGCGAACGCTACGCCGAGGGCTTCACGTCGAACACCCCGCAGCTGGGTTGGTCCATGACCAAATCGGTGGCCAACCTGCTTGCGGGCCGGGCCGTGCAGCAGGGGGTGCTCCGGCTCGACGACGCTGGATTGCGCCCGGAATGGACGGATCGACGCGCTGAGATCACCGTCGACCAGTTGCTGCGCATGACCAGTGGCCTGGAGTGGGACGAGGAGTACGACCTCGGCACGCCCATCACCGAGATGCTGTTCGACTCGGATGACATGGCGGGCTTCGTGGCCGGCCAGAGTTCCGCGCATGAGCCGGGCACGTTCCAGCAGTATTCGTCTGGCAGCACCAACATGCTGTGTGCCGTGATCAACGAGCGGCTCGACGGCGGGCCGCTGATGCCGCGCGACCAGCTGTTCGCGCCGTTGGGATTGTCGTCCGCGGTGCTGGAGCCAGACGCGTCGGGCACCCCTGTGTGCGCTTCCTACCTGTGGGCGACCCCGCGAGATTGGGCGAGGATCGGCCAGTTCGTGCTGGACGACGGCGTGGTCGCCGGGCAGCGGCTGTTGCCGGAGGGCTGGGTTGAGCAGTCCCGCACCGTGACGCCCTTGACCTCTGACGCCCCTGGGGAGTACGCCGACGAGGGTGCGGGATACGCGTCGTCGTGGTGGACGAACCTGCGCGGCGACGGCACGCTCGCCGTCCCCGAGCTGCCCGAGGACGCGTTCTGGGCGCAGGGGCATGATGGGCAGCGGATGTACGTCGTGCCGAGCGAGAAGTTGGTGGTGGTGCGAATGGGGTTTACGCCGGTGTCGCGTGATCTCGAGCTCGTCCAGCTGCTCCAAGCTGCCGGTTCCTGAGCCGGGCGTCTGCGAGGAACGAGCAGCGCGTCCGGTGCAAGGACGTCTTCTCCCGGGCTCCGCGGCAACGTCCTTGGTGAAGGTAACAGGATCGTTTGGCGGCCCTTCGTCGCCACTGGGTGCTCGTTCCTCGCACCTGTGACGCTCAGGGACCAGCGGCGGGCCCACCTACCGCGTGGCTTGGGCCAGCAACTCGATCACATGCACATACGTCTGACCCGTCGCCCGGCTCATCGCAATCTCGCACGTCCGATTCAACGACGCGTACGCCGCGAACTGGCGGCCGGCGAGTTCCTCCGCCATCTCCGCCGTCGCCGACTCCGTCAACTCCGGATGGAGCAGGCCCCGGTCACCGCCCCAGCCGCAGCAGGCCCAGCTGTCCGGCACCACGACGTCGGTGCTGATCGCGTTGGCGATGGTCAGCAGGTGCTCGTTGATGCCCATCCGCGTGGACGCGCAGGTGGGGTGCAGCGCGATGGATTCGATGGGCTTGGTCACGGAGAGGTGTGGCAGCAGTTCCTCGACGGTGAACTGCACCAGGTCCACCACCCTGTGGGGGCGACCCTCCAGCATCTCCGTCAACGACTGCGTGCAACTTGCCGCGTCCACCACGATGGCGGGTTGCTCGTCCGAGCGCGCGTCGAGTTGGGTGAGCACCTTCTCACGCATGATGTTGTAGCCCTCGGGAAGCCCCTTGGCCTTCCAGGGGGCTCCGCAGCAGAGGCCGGCGGCGTCGATCAGCGACACCCTCACCCCGGCCCGCTCGGCGACCTCCTTGAATGCCAGGAAGGAGCCCTGGCCCGAGGGGCCGAACACGCTTTGGAGGCAGCTCGGGAAGTACGCCGCGACCCCATAGGTCTTGCCCCTGTCCCGACGGCGTGGCCGCCGCTTCAGGCCGGATCCACGCGGCAGGTGCTCTTCGTAGCCAGGCAGTGCGTCGTCGCCCAAGGAGCGGCGCCCGAACGCAGTGATGCGGCGGGCCAGCCCGCTCTGCGACTTGGCCATGGTGAGCGCCGCCGAGCCCATGCGAGTGGCGAAGCTCCAGTTCTTCGCCGCCTGCGTCCACGCCTTGACCTCCACCCCTTGGGCGAGGTCTTCGCGTTGGCGGCGCACCAGATCACCGGTGTTGATGTCGAGGGGGCAGGAGACGGCGCACATGCCGTCGACGGCGCAGGTCTCGATGGCGGAGTAGAGGTATTCGTCCCCGACGGCTTCGAGTAGTTTGTGATCCGACTGACGGGCGGCGAGTTCGCGGCGGAGCACGATGCGTTGCCGGGGGGTGAGGGTGAGGTCGCGCGACGGGCAGCCGGCCTCGCAGTAGCCGCATTCGATGCAGGAATCCACCTCGGGTTCGATGGTGGGCATGAGCTTGAGGTTGCGCAGATGCTGATCTGGGTCGTCGGAGAGGAGCACGCCGGGGTTGAGGATGCCGGAGGGGTCGAAGAGGTGCTTGATTTCCCGCATCACTTCGTAGAGCTCGTCGCCGTACTGGTCTCGCACGAACGGGGCCATGGCGCGGCCAGTGCCGTGTTCGGCCTTGAGGATGCCGCCGCGGCGCAGCACTTCGCGCACCAGATCCCGGCTGAACTTTCGGTAGCGGAGCAGGCCCGTGGCCTCATTGAAGCGTTCGCTGAGCAGGAAGTGGATGTTGCCGTCGCGGGCATGTGCGAACAGGGGCACGTTGTCGATGCCGTAGCCGTGCTTGTCGAACAGCACATCGAGGGCCTTGCACATCTCCGCGAACCTGTCCAGCGGCATGCTGAGATCCTCCAGCAGCGTGGTGGTGCCGGACGTGCGGGCGCCAGCCACCAGAGCGTAGAGGCTGCGGCGCAGTTCGATGAGGGCGTTCTTCTCAGCCGCGTCCGTGGTGAGCTCCACCACGTCCACCACCTCGAGTTCGCTGAGCGCCAGTTCGGCTTCAACGAGCCTGTCGTCGAGCCGTTCGGCGTTGGTGTCGTGCAGCTCGATCAGGAGCACGGCTTGCGTGGTGAGTTCTGCCTCGCGGAGGATGCGGGGCGCTGTGGGTAGGTCCCGCACCACGCGTAGCGCCGCCACGTCCATCAGTTCGATGGCCTCGAAGCCGTGCTCGACGAGGCCCGGCACTGCCTCAGCGGCGGCGTCGAGATCCTCGAAGATGGCAAGTGCGGCGGCGGAATACTCGTAGCGGGGCACCGTGTGGAAGGTGGCCTCCGCCACGAAGCCCAGCGTGCCTTCGGAACCCACCAGGAGGTGGGGGATGATGTCCACCGGCCGGTGATATTCGAGCAGCGCGTTGATGCCGTAGCCCATGGTGTTCTTGATGCTGAACAGCCGGTTGATGTCCGCGATGGATTCGGGGTTGGTGCGCAGCCGTTGCCGCAGCATGTGGAGGCCGCCCACCAGCCGGGTCTCCTCGACGCGCAGCGCGATGTCCGCCGTCGGATCTGCGGTGTCGACGACGCGGCCGCTCGGCAGTACGAAGACCATCGACTCCAGGGTTTCGTACGCCGTCTGCTCCTTCCCGGCCAGCATCCCACTGGAATTGTTTGCGACAATGCCGCCGATGGTGCAGGCGACCTCGGAGGTTGGATCTGGGCCCAAACGTCGTCCGAATGGGGCGAGCCGGGCGTTGACGGCGGCCAGCGTGGCGCCTGCGCCGGCCCGCACGCGGAGGCCGTCGTCGAGCACTTCGATGGCCTTGAAGTGCTTGCGGGTATCCACCAGGATGCCGTCCGTTACCGCTTGCCCACAGAGGCTGGTGCCGCCGGAGCGGAAGGTGAGCGGCACCCGGGTGAAGGTGGCTTCTGTCATCAGATCAGCCACGTCTTGGGCGCTGGTGGGGGTGACGACGGCGGCTGGAGTGAGCAGGAAATGCGAGGCGTCGTGCGCCATCGCCAACCGCGTTATTGCGCGCTCGTCCCGCTTCAGGTGCGGCTGCGCATTTGTCACGACTACAGCCTACTCACCTGCAGCGCGGTGGGGGAGGGGTGAGGCCCACCTCGGACCCTGCTAATCTAGGGCTCTCACGCGGGCGTAGCTCAATGGTAGAGCGTCAGCTTCCCAAGCTGAACACGCGGGTTCGATTCCCGTCGCCCGCTCTCTTTATGCCCTGACAAACCCATTCGACGCACCCGGCCATCCGCACGCTCCGGGTGACTAACCCTGCGAAGTGGCCGACGCCGCTGGGGATGCGCTCCCTTCAGGGGGCGGTGGCGGAGGCGGCGGGAACACTTGTGCTTCATTGTCGGCCAGGGTGCCCGCCGAGATGATTGGCGACTTGGTGGGTTCCTGCCCGGCGGGGAAGGCCGTGGCCAGGGCCCGGGCAATCATGTGCGCCCGCATTGCGCAGCCCGGGGTTGTGTAGTGAATGCCGTCGTCGGTGAAGTACTCGGCAACTTTCGCGGGATCCCAGGTGGCGGTATCGGCTGCCCAGTCATAGACGCGCATATTCGGGTAGTGATCCATCGCGGCAATCAGCGAGGCATTCCAACCAGCCATGTACTCGTTGTTGTAGACCGGATCAGCCCACGGTTGCGTGATCGTGGTCACCCACATCACGCGCTCACCCGGACGCACCTGGCTCATGATCTGATCGATGCGATCATCCGCCAGGAACGGGCTGCCGCCAATGGCGATCGTCGCAGCATCATTCAACCCCAGCGCGACCACCCAGCAGGTATCCGGCGGAGCGCTCGCGGCAATCGACTGCGCACGGTCGAAACCACTGGGTTCACCGTTCCAGTGCTCGACGATCGCCATCGCGTCCCCCACCCCATCAATCATCGAAGTGGCACCGGCTTTGATGTACTGCGCGTCCATGCGTTGTGCAGGATCGGGCAGGTAATTCTCCGAAACCAGCCCCCGCGAAGTTGAATCGCCCAGATGGACGACCGTGTGACAGGCCGTCTGCCCGAATGCTCCAGGTTCGGGCAGCGCAATCAGTGGGATCGTCGGAGTGGGCACGGTGGGTTCCGGCGAGGGGCTTGGCCTAGGCCTGGGCGAAGGGCTGCTGGGCCGGGCATTGGCGGCGGCCAACTCCTGCCGCGATGGTTGTGGCAGCTTCATAGTGCCTGCCATCACGACGCCGGCCAGCACGACGATCGCCACGAACCCGACCGTCAGTCGCAAGACCACTGGTTTGCGGCTGGCCACATTGCCTTCGGCATCAGGCTTTGGACGCGACAGTGCCCCACGCCTGATGGGGTCCTCCACAAAGCGCCAGGACACCGACGCCAGGAAGACCGTCAGGACAACCTGCCCGAGGCCGACCTGCCAGGGATACAGCTGCTGGGTGAGCCGCGGAGTGAACGCTGCGATCGGCATATGCCACAGGTAGATGCCATACGAACGCTCACCAAGCCAGCGCAGTGGCGTCCACCCCAGCACCTGCGCCAGCAGGGTCCTCGGTGTGGTCACGGCCATTATCACCGGGCAAACCGCGACCGACAGGACGGCGATC
>JAUNUF010000182.1 GCA_030538315.1 Propionibacteriaceae bacterium | reverse complement strand
AGCGTGGATTCTCACAACAAGTACGCCCGTCGCAAGACCGGACGCGAACCCATCGAGTCCATCCACCCTGAGCTGGACGAACCATTGGCCGAGATTCTGGGCGAAACCTACGGGCTGATCGTCTACCAGGAACAAGTGGCGTTGATCGCACAGAAACTGGCCGGCTACACCTTGGGTGCGGCAGATGCCTTGCGACGCGCGATGGGCAGGAAGAGCAAGAAGGAACTGGACGCCCAATACGACGTCTTCAGATCAGGCATGCTCGAGCGAGGTTACTCCGAGGACGCCTTCCAGACGATTTGGGACATCCTCGTCTCGTCCAGCAGCTACGCCTTTAACAAGTCTCACTCCGTCGCCTACGGGCTGCTGAGCTACCAGTCTGCGTGGCTAAGAGCGAATTACCCGGTCGAATTCATGGCCGCGTTGTTGCAGTCGGTGCGCGACGATGATGATACGGAGAAGCCTGCAGTCTATTTGGCCGAATGCCGCCGGATGGGTATTACGGTGCTCCCGCCCGACGTGAACGCCTCTGATGGTTTGCACACTGTGGTCGGACCCAGTATCCGCTTGGGGCTCGCGGCGATCCGCAATATTGACGAGAGTGTGGCGCAAGCGATTGTCGAGGCCCGCAGCAAACACGGTTGCTACGGCGATTTCTACAGTTTCCTACGCATTGTGCAGGCGGAGGCTTGCGACAAGCGGTTTATTGCATCACTGGTCAAGGCGGGCGCTTTCGACTCGCTTGGGCACACTCGACGCGCTTTGATGGAGATTCTCGAGAACGCTGTCGATCACATGAGCGAGCTAAAACGGCGTGAGTCGAACGGGCTCGATGATCTGCGGAGCAGCGTGGACGTCGATCCGTGCGCAGCTAACCCGACTCAGAGGTCAGTACCTGAACTGGACGAATGGGAAAGCCGCACCAAACTTGCCTTCGAGCGCGAAGTGCTCGGCCTGTACGTATCCGGCCACCCGCTAAGCGGTCTGGAGGACGCGCTGTCCGGGCGCACCGCCGCGATCGCGGACCTCATTGTGGGAGGCGTGGCCAAGCAGGGTGAACGTGTGGTGGTCTGCGGCATCATCACCCAGGTGCAGCGACGGCAGACCAAGCAAGGCCGCGCTTGGGCTTCGATCACCGTAGAAGACACGGAAGCCTCGATCAACGTGCTGCTGTTCCCAAGTGTCTTTGAAGGACTGCCGAATGAGTTGACCTTGGACTCCATCGTTCGAGTCGAGGGACGAGCTGATGTCCATGACGGGGTCGTCGAACTCAGAGCCGACTCGATGACCATCTTGAATACTGACTAGGTGTCCACGTAGAGCGTTCGATGCCACGTTGAAGGAGTTGGAGAAGATGTCCGAAATCACCTTGACCGAGAGCTTGGAGCCCGCAAATGAAGCGCGTGCTGCCGAAGTGCTGGGGTACTACTTTCGTCATGTGAAGACCGAGCCAGCCTCGAAGTCCCGCCACAAGAAGAGACGCCTCATCGGGTACACGGGTGGCACCTGGGACGCTTTTGATCCCTCCGGGAACCGAGCGCGAGACCGATACCGATTCACCGCAGACGACTTGGTTTCGCTATCGCTACTGTCGACTCCCATCGAGGCATCGGCTGCCCATGACCTGCTTGTTGAGCGGCCAGGTGAGTTTGCCAAGCTGCTGGAAGCGTTGGAACCCTACTCCGATAGCGATTTCGCCCTGTTGGACGGTGGTGTGAGCAAGGATGGCTTCCCCGAGGGTTGGGAGTTGGAAAGCGCCTTGAGAGAGATCCCGGGAATGGGCCGTACACGCACGTCCAAGCTGATGGCCC
>JAUNUF010000181.1 GCA_030538315.1 Propionibacteriaceae bacterium | reverse complement strand
CGCTGGTTGAGCTGACGCCGGTCCCTGAGCGCCACAGGTGCGAGGAACGAGCACCCGGTGGCGACGAAGGGCCGCCAAGACTCGAGTGACCAAACTGCCTGAACTGCTGCCCATCCGGCGACTTCGTCGCGGGACGCTCCTCAGGAACCGTGGGCGTCGACGTAGCGGTGGATGACCTCCCACGCCGACGGCGAACTCACCGCGCGGAAGTGGCCCTCCACCTCGAGCACCTCGTTGGTGGCCCCCTCCAAGTAGGAGCCGCCGGGGATCATCTGGTCGAACGCGGGCGACAGCGACACGATACGGCTGTTCACCTCCCGCTCCGAGATCAACGTCGCGAGCTCAGGATGCTCCGGGTGGAACATCCCCAGCGGGGAGCGACGTAGGGCGAAGGTGCGCTGGGCGCGGTCCCAGAGCGGCGACCCGTTGAACGGCGTGGCCACGGCCACCATCCGGGTGAGCACGCCGTCGGATCTGGGATCCAGCAGCATCGCCTTGCCGATCAGCCCGCCCTTCGAGTGGGCCACGATCACCGCGTCCTCCACCCCCAGCGCGTCGAGGGCCTCGAATCCCTTGTCAACGGATTCTTGCAACCCCCGCAGGTTCCAGCCCAAGGCCGGGAGTTGGTGCACGACGTGCCCACGGGCTGCCAACCACTGCGCCAGTGGCGCGAGGTACCGGGCGTTCTCCAGGATGCCGGGCAGCAGCACGACGGCGGGCCCGTCGCAATCCGCGTCCCAGGCGACCTCACAGGCTCGGTGCGGGCGCAGCGAATACAGCTGGTCGCGCAGCGCTACAGCCCAGTCGCCCGCGGCGACGCGCACCGAGCGCGGGTCGCGCAACACCGTCCACGCGTTTGCCACCCGCTCCGACAACTCGCTCTCCGCCGGCTCCACCTCGGGCTGGCGAGAGCCATCAAATCTAGATTCGGGTTCGTCTGACACCCCAAATCTAGATTCGGGGTCATTGACCGGGCTGAATCTAGATTTGGGGTCGTCCTGCGGCAGGGGATGGCCGACGATCAGCTCGGCGACCTCAGCAGCATGCGAGTGCATCGCCTGATGCGAGCCCGGCACGACGGCGACCCGCGTCGGCCCGCCAGCCCGGCTCGCCAACTCCTCCAGCCACGAGCGAGGCGCCATCAGGTCGTGCTCGCCAGCCACGATGAGGGTCTCGACGGCGGTCTCGGCGATCCGTTCCTCGATGGGGTAGGCGAGCATCGACGGGAACACCTCGAACATCCAGCCCGGCCCGCAGCTGAGGAACGCGCGCACGGACGCGGCGGCCGACGACAGCGGCTCCTTCACCGCAGACTGCGCGAACTGCCGGATGACGGTGCGCCCCCGTCGGGAATCCTTGTTGACGACGGGCGAGAGCAGCACCATGCGCTTCATCAGGCCCGATTGCTGAGCTTCGGCCTCCACCACCACCTGGGTGCCCATCGAGTGGCCGATCCACACGGCATCCTCCACTCCCAACTCCTCAGCGACGCGCCGAGCCAAGGCGGCGAACTCGCCGATCCGCAGCGCATCATCAGGGCACGGCGTCGCACCAAAGCCGGGGAGATTCAACAGCACCAGTCGACCCGCCTCGGCCAGCGCGGTGGCCAGCGGCTCGAAGTAGCTCGACGCCACCCCCAGCCCGTGCACGAGCACGTGGGTGTGCGCCGGATCACCGTCGGACGTCAGCGCCTGCAGCTGAAAGCCATCGATCTCGATGGCGGTGCTCGTCAGGTGCATCCCACCAGAGTAGTGGGGCGACACCGCTGGTCCCTGAGCGGATCGCCTGCGACGAAGGAGCAGCGTGATCCGACGA
>JAUNUF010000067.1 GCA_030538315.1 Propionibacteriaceae bacterium | reverse complement strand
CGGCGACGGCGTCGACGACCTTGGCACCGGAGGCCAGAGTGGCCTCGTTGGTGGCGGCGACGTCGGTGGCCTTCGACGCGATGACGGCGTCGAGGATCTCGTCGGCCAGAGCGACAAACTCGGCGTTCTTGGCGACGAAGTCGGTCTCGGCGGCGAACTGGATCAGGGCGCCGTCGCGGCCCGCGACGATGCCGTTGGTGGCCTCGCGGTCGGAGCGCTTGGCGGCCTTGGCCAGACCGTGGATGCGCAGCGCCTCCACAGCCTTGTCGAAGTCGCCGTCGGCCTCGGTGAGGGCGTTCTTGGCGTCCATCATGCCCGCGCCGGTGGCGTCGCGGAGCTTCTTCACATCAGCGGCAGTGATAGCCATGGGATCTTCCCGTCTGTTTCTGGTTGTCGGATGGGGTGTACGGATCAGTTCTCGTCGGCGGCAGCGGCCTCGGGGGCCTCGACAGCCTCGACGGCCTCCTCGACCTCGACAGCGTCGGCCTTCTCGGCGGAGACGGCCTCAGCCTCGGTGGTGACGTTGGTCTCCACCTGCGGGGCGTCCTCGACGGCGGGGGCGGCCTGCTCGTCGGCGCCCAGGAGCTCGCGCTCCCAATCGGGCATGGGCTCAGCCTCGACCTCGTCGCCGGTGCGGCCGGTGGAGCGCTCGATGAGGCCCTCGGCGACGGCGTCGGCGATGATGCGGGTCAGCAGGGCGACGGAGCGGATCGCGTCGTCGTTGCCGGGCACCGCGTAATCAACCTCATCGGGGTCACAGTTGGTGTCGAGGATGCCGACGATGGGGATGTTCAGCTTGCGGGCCTCGTCAACGGCGAGGTGCTCCTTCTTGGTGTCGACGACCCACACGGCCTGCGGGGTGCGCACCATGTCGCGGATGCCACCAAGCGTCTTGTCGAGCTTGGTGCGCTCGCGGTCGAGCTGCAGGAGCTCCTTCTTGGTGAGGCCGGAACCAACGGTGTCCGTCAGATCCATGCCCTCGAGTTCCTTGAGGCGCGAGATGCGCTTGGAGACGGTGCCGAAGTTGGTGAGCATGCCACCCAGCCAGCGCTGGTTCACGTAGGGCATTCCAACGCGGGTGGCCTGCTCAGCGATGGCCTCCTGGGCCTGCTTCTTGGTGCCGACGAACAGCACCTGGCCGCCGCGGGCGACGGTGGACTTGACGAAGGCGTAGGCCTTGTCGATGTAGCTCAGCGACAGCTGGAGGTCGATGATGTAGATGCCGTTGCGCTCGGTGAAGATGAAGCGCTTCATCTTGGGGTTCCAACGGCGGGTCTGGTGCCCGAAGTGAACGCCGGACTCGAGCAGCTGACGGGTGGTGACGACTGCCATGGTCGTCTCCTTTCTGCGGCAGGGCGATGCCCCACCTGATGAGGTGAGCCTTGGGCTCACTGGTGGTTAGGTGCCTGATGCGCCCGGCGCCCGCACCCGCGCCCGAGGGCGTGGGACCACGCGGTAGCCGACGGTTTCCCGCACAGCGCATGCGATGTCAACACAGAGGTTGCAGTGCACATGCTATCGACCACCCCCTGATTCGGCCAAACGCAGGGCTCCACGGCCCGGCAGATACGAGTTGTGCAGCGGAATCCATGCACAACTCGGCACTGCCCGGCCGGAGCTCGCGAGATATCCACAGGGAAAGCAACTCGTGGTGATTCTGGTGCGGTTCTGGCCACAGTGGTGGTGTGCGTACCCTCTTCATCCTTCTCGTGGCCCTCCTCATGTGTGCTGGGGCCATGCCTGCCTCTGCCAATGCGTTCTCCCTCTCCCCTCCCCTGCCCGGCCGCATTCTGCGCGGCTTCGACGACGTGGGGCGCTTCGAAGCTGGGCACCGCGGGGTGGACATCGCGGGGTACGACGGCGAACAGGTGCTGGCAGCGGCCCCGGGCGTGGTGCACTTCGCCGGCTCTGTGGCGGGGAGGCCAACCGTCAGCATCGATCATGGCAACGGGTGGCGCACCACCTACCAACCGGTGCGCGGCACGTGGAAGAAGGGTGATGTGGTGCAGGAAGGGGATCCTATTGGGGTGCTGGTGGCCGGTCACTGCCCCGAGGAGGCCTGCCTCCACTGGGGCCTGACCGACGGCGTGGCCTACGCAGATCCCACCGCCTATCTGGAGGTGTCCGTGGTGCGCCTGCTGCCGAAGGGGGCGCAACCGCCCAGCCCGCCGTCGATCCAGGCGGCACGCGTGGCGGGAACGGTGGATTCGTTGCCCGTTGCTGGGCACATCACCTCCAAGTTCGGCATGCGCCGCCACCCGGTAACGGGCGTGTACAAGCTGCACGACGGCGTGGATTTCGGCGCCGCGTGTGGCACGAGCATCACCCTCCCGGCTGCCGGTGTGGTAACCAGTGCTGGCTACCACGGGGGCTACGGCTACCGGGTGGTGGTGGACCACGGTGGAGGGCTCGTCACCGCCTACGCGCACTTGCCCCGCGTCACCGTTCACCCAGGCGAGCGCCTGACGGCGGGCCAGAGCGTGGGTGTGGTGGGCAACACGGGGTTGTCGACGGGGTGCCATCTCCACTGGATGGCTTGGCAGGGCGGCACACTGGTGGACCCCCTCACCTTGGCGCGTTGAGCAGGGCGTTAGGTTGGCCCCATGACTACAGCACCGTCACCCACTCCGGATTGGGTGCGTTTCTACCAGCCCGGAGTTCCTGCCGAAATCGAGATCCCCACCGAATCGCTCACCGACATGTGCGAGCGTTCCTGCCGCGAGGCCGGAGACAAGGTGGCCACCGAGTTCTTCGGCGGCACCATGACGTATCGCCAATTGGGCGAGTGCATCAGCCAGGCGGCGGAGGGGCTGCGCAAGCTCGGCGTGACGGCCGGTGACAGGGTGGCAATCCTGCTGCCCAACTGCCCCCAGCACCTCGTGGCCTTCTACGCCATCCTGCGGCTGGGCGCGGTGGTGTGCGAACACAATCCCCTGTCCACGGAGCGCGAACTCGACGAAGTGTTCGTGGATCACGGCGCCAAGGTGGCCATCGCCATGGACCGCGTGGTGCCCAAGCTGCGCGCAGTCTCCACGAAGCCCACTGTGATCGCGGTCAACATGCTGGACGAGTTCCCCGCGGTGAAGCGTCTGCTGCTGGGGCTTCCCATTCCCTCGCTGAAGGAGAAGCGCGAGGCCCTCACCTCCGGAAACAAGGGCGACCTCACCTGGAAGCAACTGCTGGCCAACCCGCCGCTGGATCCGGCCCACCCCCGCCCCTCGGTGGATGATCTGGGCGCCATCCAGTACACCTCGGGCACCACCGGCGTGCCGAAGGGTGTCATGCTCACCCACCTCAACATGTATGCAAACGCGCTCATGGGGGTGGCGTGGATGCACGGCGCCCAAACCGGGCGCGAGGTGAGCTACGCGATGCTGCCCATGTTCCATGCGTTCGGCATGGTGCTCTACGTCACCTTCGGCGTGTACAAGCAGGCCCGCCAGGTGTTGTTCCCGCGGCCGGATGTGGACATGGCGCTGGCCGAGATGAAGAAGAACCCGCCGACGATCTACTGCGCGGTGCCGCCCGTCTACGAGAAGACGGCCCATGGCGCCCGGGAGAAGGGCATCGATCTCTCCGGCGTGAAGTGGTGCATCTCTGGCGCCATGACGCTGCCCGACGACACGGTGGCGCTGTGGGAATCCGTGTCCGGCGGCCTGCTGGTGGAGGGGTATGGGCTCACGGAGTGCGCCCCCATCGCCATGGGCAACCCCTTCAACGAGACCCGCAAGACGGGCACCATCGGCATTCCCTTCCCCTCAACGCTGCGCCGAGTGGTTGATGAGGACGGCAATGACGTGGCCCCAGGTGAGCCCGGCGAGCTGTGGGTGAAGGGCCCCCAGGTGTTCCAGGGCTACTGGAACAAGCCCCAGGCCACGGCTGAGACCAAGACCCCTGACGGCTGGCTCCGCACGGGAGATGTGGTGACGCTGGATGAGGACGGGTTCGCCACCATCGTGGACAGGCTGAAGGAGATCATCATCACCGGCGGCTTCAACGTCTCCCCCAGCGAGGTGGAGCGCGAGCTGCGGCAGCATCCCGCCGTCGACGACGTGGCTGTGGTGGGCATCCGTCAGGATCGCGGTGACGAGCAGGTGGTGGCCGCGGTGGTGGCCTCCTCCCCCGTCGACGAGGCGGAGATCCGCGCATGGGCCAAGGAACGGCTCTCGGGTTACAAGGTGCCCCGTCGGGTGATCCAGGTGGATGAGCTGCCCACCTCCATGATTGGGAAGGTGCTGCGCGGCAAGGTGCGAGACCAGATCACGCCGCTGCTGTGATCATGCCCTCGGGTGCGCCTGCTTGAACGCTTCCCGCAGGCGCTCCGAGGTGACGTGCGTGTAGATCTGGGTGGTGGCCACCGACGCGTGGCCCAGCATCTCCTGCACGCTGCGCAAATCTGCGCCGCCCTCCAACAGGTGGGTGGCCATGGCGTGCCGCAGCCCGTGGGGGCCGATCTCCGCGCCCGGGCCTGCGGCCGCCGTCGCCTCATGCACGATGCGCCGCGCCACCCGCGGATCGAGTGCGCCGCCGCGGGCGCCAAGGAACACGGTGTCTGGGCTGCGCGCCGTGGCCACTTGGCCACGGACGCTGAGCCAGGCGTCGATCGCCTTCAAGGCGGGGGCACCAAGCGGCACGGTGCGGGCCTTCCCGCCCTTGCCCAGGACACTGACGGAGCGGCGCTCCCTGTCCACATCGCGCAGCAACAGCGAGCACAGCTCCGAGACGCGCAGGCCGCTGGAGTACAACAACTCCACGACGGCGAGGTCCCTGGCCGCGATGACGTCATCAGCCTCGGCAACCCTGGTCTCGGCCGCCGCCAGCACCTCGCCAACCGCCCCTGTGGGCAACACCTTCGGGAGGCGGCGCTGCCGCTTGGGCGCCTTCAGCCTTGCGGCCGGATCTGCAGCCACGTGCCCCTCGCGAACCGCCCAAGCGAAGAAGCCCCGGGTGCAGGCCACCCGGCGTTGAACGGTGGAGGTGGCCGCCCCGTCGTCACCCATGCGGCCCAGCCACGAACGCAGGCGCGACAGCGTCACGCGCGCAGGCTCCACATCGACGAACAGGGCGAGCTCCCGCAGATCCGTGGCATAGGCCCGCAGCGTGTGCGGGCTCAGCCCACGCTCGGCACCGAGGTGCGCGACGTACTCGTCAAGCAACACGCTCCAGCCGGGGGGAAGTTCCATGCCGCCATCCTCCCCCGGCCCGCGGCATCGCTGCAGCAGCAACACCCGGTGCGGCATACTTGCTCCTCGTAAACCCAATCTTGAAGGAGCACCATGGCTGAGGCCGATCTCACCCAGGGAGGCAAGGTTCTGCCCATCACCCGCTGGGGCACCCCGGTGATGCATGCGCAGACCGAGCCCGTCACCGAGTTTGGTGAGGAGCTCCACGAGCTGATCCGCGACATGTGGGCCACCATGCGTGCCGCAGAGGGCGTGGGTCTGGCCGCAACGCAGGTGGGCGTCGGCAAGTCCGTGTTCGTCTACGAATGCCCAGATGCCGATGACCGAATCCAGCGGGGTGTGGTGTGCAATCCCGTGGTGACGCTGCCGGAGGGCAAGGACCGCAACCTGGATGCCGCGGATGAGGGCTGTCTCTCGTACCCCGGCGGCTACCAGAGCGTGGCCCGCCCTGATCTGGCCACGTGTACCGGGCAGGACGCCTACGGCAACGAGATCACCATCACCGGCACCGGCCTGCTGGCGCGCTGCCTGCAGCACGAGACGGATCACCTGGGCGGCACCGTCTTCGGTGACCGCCTCTCGGCCCGTGCCCGCCGCCAGCTGGACAAGAAGGTCGAGGAGTTGGCTTGGCGCTACCCGGATGACTGGCCGGTGTCGCCGAAGAACACGGCAGCCCCCACGCCGGACGAGGCGCAGTAGCCCCAGGCCATCAACTGTCACGGAGGGCGTGCGCGAGGATCGCCGCCGCCGTGGCCACGTTCAGCGAATCCACCCGGTTCGTCATCGGGATGGTCACGTGCACGTCCGCAGCCTCAAGCCACCCGCTGCTGAGGCCGTCTCCCTCGGTACCCAGCAACAAGGCGACCCTCTCCGGCGCCTCGTAGCCGTCCAGTGTCACCGCCCCAGGTGAGATCGTGGATGCCACGACGGTGAACCCTGCCGCCGAGAGGCGCTCGAGGTCGGCGTCGCTGGCCATGCGCCGCCACGGAAACTCCAGCGAGGCTCCCATCGAGGCCTTGATCGCGCGGCGGTACAGCGGATCCGCGCTGCCTGGCGAGACGATGAGCCCGTCCCAGCCCAGCGCCGCTCCCACCCGGATGATGGCGCCCAGGTTGGCGTGATCCACCGTCTCTTCGCAGACGATCAGCCGGCGCATCGCCAGCAAGTCCTCCCAGGATGTTTCCACCGGCCGCTCGAAGGCGCCCAAGGCCCCACGATGAACGTGGAAGCCGCTCACCTCCTCGATCATCTGCTCGGTGCCCACGTAGATGGGCACATCGCCCTGGCCATCGAGCAGGGGAAGCACGCCGTCGAGCCAGCGCGGCTGAAGGAGTAGGGAGCGGGGGCGGCACCCGGCGGCGAAGGAGCGCTCGATGATCTTGAGGCCCTCGGCAATGAACCTGTCCTCGCGCCGCCGCAGTTGCGAGTCACGCAGGCCCACGTAATCCGCCAGCCGCGGATCCGCAGGGTCAGACACCTCGATGATCACCGGCCAAGGCTATAGCCTTGCCTGCCATGGAGCCCTATGAGCCCTTCGTGCTGCTCGACGATGCACACACGGGCGAAGCGACCCTCCTCACAGGGCTCCAGCGCGTGGACGAGGTACGTTTCGCCACCATCGACGGCGTGCTGGCGGATGGCTGGCAGCGCGGCTGGCACGCCTTCACGTGGCTCCCCTACAGCCTTGGCGAGGCCGAACTCGGCATCCGCGACGGCGGCCCGGGCGCCATCTTCTGGTTCGGGCACCGGAGCACCGACGCGGAGACCACCTGGCTGAAGCAATCCGAGGGCTGGCTCGCTGGGGCGGAACCGGATGTCACGAAGGACGAATTCGGGGCGGGCATCGCGCAGGTTCACGACGCCATCGCAGCCGGCACCACCTACCAGATCAACTACACCCACCGTGTCACCGCGCGATTCGCGGGCGACCCCGTTGAGCTCTACAGGCGCCTCAGAGAGCGCCAGCCGGTGGCCTACGGCGTGCTGGCCCACCTCCCCGCGCCTGCCGCGCCGTGGACGCTGAGCCTCTCCCCCGAGTTGTTCGTCCGGGTCGAGGGCGGAGTTGCCATCACCAAACCCATGAAGGGCACGGCGCCCGCTCACACCGATCCAGCCGAGCTCAGCAGCGATCCCAAGAACCGCGCCGAGAACCTCATGATCGTCGACCTGCTGCGCAACGACCTCAGCCGCGTCTCCAAGCCGGGCACCGTCGAGGTGAGCGGGCTATTCGAGACCGAGCGCGTGGGCCAGCTCTGGCAAATGACCAGCACCGTGCGCGCCGAACTCCTCCCGGGCACCACCCCCGGCGGCCTGCTCGCGGCCACCTTCCCCTGCGGGTCCATCACCGGTGCCCCCAAGCTGGCCAGCATGGCGCTCATCCGCGACGTGGAGCACGACCCTCGCGGCCTCTATACCGGCAGCTTGGGCCTCCTCGAGCCTGACGACAGCCCGCTGGGCTGGCGAGGCGTGCTCAACATCGCCATCCGCACGCTCGAGATCGACCCCGCCGCGCCCGGCCGGAACGCCAGGCTGGGCATCGGCTCGGGCGTTGTGGCGGATAGCACCGCTGACGCCGAATGGGAGGAGTGCCGAGTCAAGGCTGGGTTCGCCCGCGGGGTGGGCCCAACGGTCAGCCTGATCGAGACCCTGCGAGTGATCGACGGTGTCGCCCCGCTGGGCGCGCGCCATCAGGCCCGCCTCACTTCTTCTGCAGCCGCCCTCGGCTTCCACGGCGTGGCAGGCGACGCCGTCGCCAAGGCCGTCGCCGCGCTCCCTCCCGGTGACTGGCGCCTCCGCCTGCAGGTATCACCCAGCGGCGTCATCGACGCCACGCACACTCCGCTCGACGAGACGAGTGGACCAGTCCGCATCGTGCTCTGTGCCGAGCCGTGGTGGCAGGACCGCTCTCTTGCCAGGCACAAGACCACCCACCGGGCCCACTTCGAAGATGCCTACACGGAGGCCCAGCAGCAGGGCGCATTCGACGCCATCGGCTGGGACGTGGACGGCCAGGTGCTCGAGGGCACCCGTACCTCCGTGTTCGCGCTCCTGGACGACGGCTGGGTCACCCCGCCGCTCACGCTCGGAGTGCTCGACGGCGTGCAGCGCGCCGCGGTTCTGTCCGACCCCGCTCTCATCGGCGCCACGGAGATCCGCGAAGCGGCCTTCACCGTTGAGCAACTCCGGCAGGCGCGCCGGATCGTGCTCACCAACGCCGTACGAGACATCCTGACAGCCACCTGGTGACGGTCAATCTGTTCGCCTGCAACGAACAACGGCTTGCCCCGGGAACAATCCTGCGCCGGTCGGAATTGAGGTCGGTAACCCCTGGGGCGAAGCAGCACCGGGTGCAATCCATGACCCCGAAAGGCTCTGCCATGTCCTCTCTCTTTCTGATCGAATTCACCGGTTCCGCCGATCCCGCCGCCCTCCTCAAGCAGCTTTCCGAGCAGGCCACCGCCAACGACGCCGAGTTCATCGAGGCCCAGGTCACCGCGGATTCGTCCCGCATCTTCGCCATCCTTGAGGCCCCCAACGGCGCAGCCGCGGGCGACGCGGCCGCTGGCCTCGACGCGGAGGCCTCCGAGCCCGCCGAGGTGCGCCTCGTCGGTGCAGACCTCGAGACCATCAAGGCCGCCCGCCCCGAGGCCGGCTACCTCGTCGAATGGGACATCCCGGCCCACATCGACATGGACACCTACCTCACGCGCAAGGCGGAGAAGACCCCGCTGTACGACGAAGTGCCCGAGGTGAGCTTCCTGCGCACCTACGTGCGTGAAGACATGGCCAAGTGCCTGTGCTTCTACGACGCTCCGGATTCCGATGCCGTCGTCCACGCCCGTGAGGTTGTCTCCACCCCCGTCGACCGCCTGCACGTCCTGGGAAGGATCTCGGTGTGAGCGCCCCCGCCATCGACGCCGCACAGCTGGTGCAGAGCGCGGCCGCCACGGCGGCCGACATTGACGCAGGCACCCTCACCCCGCGTGACCACCTCGCCGCGCTGGGCGAGGCCCGACTTCTGGACACCGACGTGCCCACCTCCGGCGCGCTCATCCGCGATCTGGCCGGCGAGTGCATGTCCACCGCCTTCTCCCTCTGGGCCCACCGCATGACCGTGGAGTACTTCCAGCGGGGCGAGCGCAGCCCCTTGTCGGACGAGGTCTTCGCGGATCTCACAGCAGGGCGTCGCGCCGGCAGCACCGCCATGGCCAGCGGACTCAAGTGGCTGGCCGGAGTGGGCGAGGTCTCCGCCACCGCCACCCCCGACGGCGACGGCTGGCGCCTGAATGGTTTCATCCCGTGGGCCTCCAACCTGTTCGACGACGCCATCGTCGTGCTCCCTGCCATCCATCAGGAGCAGGCGTTCGTGGCCTGGGTCTTCGCCTCGGAACTCGAGATCCGGCCGGTCTCCGGGCTGCTGGCGCTCAACGGCACCGCCTCCGGCAACATCCGGGTGGCGGACGTACGCATCGGCCCCGAGCGGGTGCTCAGCCAAGACCTCCGCAGCTTCGCGCGCGGCTTCCGTCCCACGTTCCTGCTGCTCCAGACGGCCTTCTGCATCGGGCTCACCGAGCGCTCGTTGGCCGAATCAGCGGCGGCGCTGGACCGGCCGGACAACGGCGTGTTCGCCGTCGAGTTGAGCACGCTCACCGACGCCGCCGCAGTGCACCGGGAGCGGTGGCGCGCCCTATTGCAGGATCCGGCGGACGACGTGGCCACCTACCTGCGGCTCCGTCTCGAGGCGGCTCAGTTGGCTGGCGACGCCACCCGGCTCGAGTCCACCCTGGCTGGCGGCCGCGGGTACCAAGCCACCTCCGGCTCCTCGCGTCGCTTCCGCGAAGCCGCGTTCCTCCCCGTCCAATCTCCTTCGGAAGGACAACTCCGATGGGAACTAGCCTCGCTCGCCTGAGTGGCGTCGACGTCAGCCACGGCCGCCGTCGCGTCCTCAAGGACGTGGATCTGGAGCTCGTGCGCGGCACCCAGTTGGCCGTTCTCGGCCGCAGCGGCGCCGGCAAGTCCACCTTGGTGCGCCTACTCTCCCGTGAGTTGCAGGCCACCGAGGGAACCATCGAGTTCGCTCGTGACCATCTGCGCGACGGCCTGGTGCGGCAGGAGCCGCTCCTGTTCGGCTGGCTGACGATTGCGGAGAACGTGGCCATCGGCCAGCGCTTCCACGCCAACGCCGAGAACCCCGGGCTGGTCACCGAGCTCCTGAGCCTCCTCGGCATCGCCGACGTGGCGGATTCGTTCCCGGATCAGGTCTCGGGCGGCCAGGCCCAGCGGGCGGCCTTCGCCCGGGCGCTGGCCATCTCACCCGATCTGCTGCTGCTCGACGAGCCGTTCAGCGCCCTCGATCCTGCAACGCGCACGGAACTCCAGCAGTGGCTGCGTCGCATCCTCACCCACCGGGCGCTGACGAGCGTGCTCGTGACGCACGACCTCGACGAGGCGCTCATCCTCGCGGACCGCATCGTCCTCATCGAGGACGGCCGCATCACGCGACGCTGGGACAACCCCCATCCGCCCACGAGCCAGGCCGCGGCGCAGAGCCATCCGTTGCGCGCGGAGCTGCGGGCCGCCTTCGACACCACGTGGGAGCCGGGCGACGAGGAGTTCTCCGGAGCCACCTGGCACCGAGTGGAGGTGAGCCATGTCTGAGCCCAGCCGTCGCTCGCTCCTCAGGCTGGGCGGCCGGATCGCCGCAGCAGGTGTGGTGGGCGGCCTCGCCGCCCATGGCGCATGGCAGTCCGCCGCGCCCGCCGCCTCCTCCCCACGGGAGCTGCTCGGGCGCGACCTCAGGGTGGGCTACCTGCCCATCACGGACGCTGCCGCGCTGCTCACCGCCCACGACCGCGGCCTCTGGCACGACGCCGGCCTCCCGTCGGCCGAGCCGGTGCTGTTCCGCTCCTGGGAGGCGCTGGCCCAGGCCTTCGTCGTCGGCGAGGTCGACGTCGTCCACCTCCTGATGCCGCTGGCCCTGCAACTGCGCCTCCAGAACGACACTCCCCTGCGGGTGATCGGATGGGGCCACACCAACGGGTCCGCCCTGGTGACGCTGCCGTCGATCACCGAGACCAGCCACCTGGCCGGCACGAAGGTCGCGGTGCCGTACTGGTGGTCCATCCACTCGGTCCTCACCCAGCAACTGCTCACTTCAGCAGGGCTCACCCCCATCATCGGGCGCCCGCCCGGCCCCCGGGAAGTCCAGCTGGTGGTGATGCCCCCAGCCGAGATGGTCGCGGCGCTGGCAGCCGAGCAGATCGCCGGGTACGCCGTCGCGGATCCGTTCAACGCCATGGCGGAGGTGCAGGGCGTCGGCCGCGTGCATCGCCTGCTCGGCGACGTGTGGCGGGATCATGCCTGCTGCGCTGTCACCGTGCGGCAGGACCTGATCGATGAGCACCCGGATGCCGTTCACGCCATCGCGGACGGCCTCGTCGGCGCCCAGGCGTGGCTGAACGGGAATCGTGAGGAGGGCGCCGCCCGGTTGACCGACGGCGGCTACCTGCCGCAACCGCCCCCTGCCATCCAGCGCGCGATCAGCCGCCCCGCAGATGCGGGCGCGGTGCATCCGCACTGGCACGGGGAGCGGTTGGGCTTCAGCGCCTTCCCCCACAGCAGCTACACCGAACAGTTGGTGGGGCTGATGAGCCAGACGGTCGTCGACGGCGACCGTAGCTTTCTGGACGGCCTCAGCCCGTCCGCCGCCCACTCGCAACTGGTGGACGACCGCTTCATCCGCGCGGCGCTCTCCCGAGCCGGGCTCCCCATCGAACCCCGCACCGAGGAGGTCGCCCCATGACCGCCACCACCGCATCTCCTTCGCTCGCGCTCGGGGAGCGCAGCGCGCTCCGCATCCCCAGGCAGGCGTGGCTACCGGCCGTCGGCATCGCCGTGGCTGTCGCCTTGTGGTGGCTCGCCACGGAGGTCATCTTCGCCGGTCGGCCGCTCGTGTCACAGTTTTCACCAGCCCTCGCCGTCCGGGGCCTCGCGGAGTTGGCGGCCGGGCCGCTGCTCAACGCGGCATCGGCCAGCGTCTTCAGGCTGCTGGCCGGCCTCATCATCGCCACCATCCTCGGGACACTGATCGGCCTGGCCGTCGGGTCGCTGAGATCCGTCGACCAGGCCGCCTCGCCCGTGCTGCTGTTCCTGCGCATGGTCTCTCCCCTGTCCTGGGCCCCCGTCGTGGTGATCGCATTCGGCGTGGGCGACCCACCCGTCGTCGCCCTCGTGACCGCCGCCGCGGTGTGGCCCATCGCCACTGGGGTCGCCGAGGGGGTGCGGGCCGTCAACCCCGGCCATGTGTCGGTCGCCCGATCCCTGGGCGCCACCCGCGCCGAGGTGCTGCGTCGCGTCACCTGGCCGACGGTGCAGCCTGCGCTGCTCACGGGCGTACGGCAGGCGCTGGGCATCGCCTGGGTGGTCTTGGTGCCCGCCGAGATGCTGGGCGTGACCAGCGGCCTCGGCTACCAGATCCTCAACGCCAAGGATCAGCTGGCCTACCACCACGTCACCGCCCTGATCCTGGTGATCGGCACGTTGGGCTACCTGATCGACACGGTGGCAAGATGGGCTCTGGCCACGCGCCGGCAAAGGTTGGCGGAGGCGGCCACCTGACACGGGTATCGGAGCATCGGCGCTAGGCGTAGGCGCTGAACAACAGCCGGCCTGCGCCAATCACGAGCTCCCGGCGCGGCACCCTCACCAGCGCGTCCATCTCGTGCTCAGCGTCCAGCACCACCACATCCGCGGGCGCACCCACCACCAGGTCATGCACCTCGCGGCCTACGAACCTCGCAGCACTGCGGGTGGCGATGTCCGCGACTCGCTGCAGGTCCTCATCGCGCACGATGGACGACGCACGGGCGTACTGCCAGGCGATCCCCAGCGTGTCACCCGTTCCGTAGGGCGCCCACAGGTCCCGAATGCCGTCCGTGCCAAACGCAAACGGCACGCCAGCCACATCGAATTCGTGGAGTTGCAACTGCTCCATCCGCAACGGGGCCACGGTGGTGAACGTCATTCCCAAAGCACCCATCGCCTGAAGTAGATCCCGACGGCGGGCCGCTGCCACCTGGGCGATCGCGAAGCCATGGGCGAAGTTCACCTTGCCATGCAGGCCCAGCTTCTCGGCCCGGTCGATGATGAGCTCCATCTGGAAGGCGCCCAGCTCCGCGCCGTCATGCAGGTGAATGTCCACGCCGCAGCCGTGCTCGGCGGAGATGCCCAGCAGGATGTCGAGCTGCCCCACCGGATCACGATCAATGCCAGCAGGATCCAGCCCGCCAACGTGTTCAGCGCCGGCCTCGATGGCCTTCCCGAGGAGCGCGGCCACACCGTCGCGGCGCAGCACGCCGTCCTGCGGGAAGGCGACGATCTCCGCGTGGAGCGCGCCCTCCCATTCGGCAACGGCCTCGCGCACCGCCTCGATGCCCCTCAGCCCCACTCCCAGGTCCACGTCAACGTGCGTGCGCATGGCGGTGGTGCCGTGCTCAACGAAGGCGCGCAACACCTCGCGGGTGCGCTCCACACTGGGGATGCCCAACTCGTCACGGCGAGCGCGTTCATGCCGAATGCGCCCGTCCGTACCGCCCTCGCCCCCATACGATTGCCAGGGCAAGCCCAGCCAGGACTTGTCCACGTGAGCGTGTGCGTTGATGAAGGTGGGCATGGCCAACAGGCCCCGCCCATCCACATCGGCAGCACCCCAGGCCTCGCGCGGCGCGGCCGATTCGATGGCGGTGATGAGCCCGCCGTCGAACAGCAGGTCCACCAATGTGGTGGCCTCCCCGAGGCGTACACCGCGCAGTGCCGGGATGTGCCGCATCACTGGAAGTCAGGGCGCTCGGCCGGCTGCTCCATCTGCTGCGGATCTCCCAACGGGAGGCTCTCAGGGGCCTCCACCGGGGCCGGCTCAGCACCCTGGCCGATGGCCGGGCGGGCCGCCTGCTGGCGCTTGGCCATCTTGTTCTGCTCCAAGGCCTGCGCGTCCGCGATGGCCTTCTCGACGGTGGCATCAGAGCGCTTGCGGTCCTTCTCAGCCTGCTCCTCGATCTCAGCGTGCACATCCACCTTTTCAGGAGCCGTAAACTGCCCGGCCGCCTTCGACACGTACTCGCGCACGTCCTGCGCCTGACCGCCCGCGATCTGGCCGAGGCCCTTCATCGCGTCGTTGAGTTCGCTGGGCACGATCCACATCTTGTTGGCGTCGCCGCTGGCCAGCTTCGGCAGCATCTGCATGTATTGGTAGGCC
>JAUNUF010000003.1 GCA_030538315.1 Propionibacteriaceae bacterium | reverse complement strand
CGCGGCTGGGGCGATGACCGCAAGCGTGGCTGGGGCCGCGACGACCGTGGCCCCCGCGAGGACCGCTTCGTCCCCCGTGACAACGACAACGCCGATTTCGAGGCCGAGTCTGACCAGATGAGCTGGGAGGCGACCACCGCAGAGGGCGTGCAGGGCGAGATCTCGTCCGGCTTCCTCGAGTTGGGCGTCAACGAGCAGCTCGTCCGCGTGCTGGCGGCTCAGGGCATCACCGAGCCGTTCCCCATCCAGTCCGCCACCATCGCTGATGCGATCGCCGGCCGCGACGTGCTGGGCCGCGGCCGCACCGGCTCAGGCAAGACCCTTGCCTTCGGCCTGCCCATGCTCACCCGCCTCGCAGAGGGTTCGCCCGTCGGCGCCCCCCGGGCCATCATCCTGACGCCCACGCGTGAGCTGGCGCTGCAGATCGCCGACAACCTGTCGCCCCTGGCGGCCACCGTCGGCATCGACCTCACCCTCATCGCCGGTGGCATGAGCTACGGGCCGCAACTGAAGGCCTTCGCCCGTGGCGTCGACGTGGTGGTCGCCACGCCCGGCCGCCTCATCGACCTCATGGAGCAGGGCGCCGCAGATCTCAGCCAGGTGGAGATCACCGTCCTGGATGAGGCTGATCACATGGCTGACATGGGCTTCCTCACCGAGGTCCGCACCATCCTCGACGCCACCCCGGCCGAGGGCGGGCAGCGCCTGCTGTTCTCCGCCACGCTGGATGACGCCGTCGGCTCGCTGGTGAAGAAGTACCTCTCGGATCCCGTCACCCACGAGGTGGATTCCGAGAAGGCTTCGGTCACCACCATGCTGCACCGCCCCCTGTTGGTGAAGCCGCATCACAAGAACCAGATCACCGCCGAGATCGCCAACCGCGACGGCCGCACCGTGCTGTTCGCCCGCACCCAGATGGGCACCGACCGCATCGCCGGCCAGCTGCGCGAAGCCGGTGTGATGGCCGGTGCGCTGCACGGTGGCCTCACCCAGGGCGCCCGCGCCCGCATCCTCGCGGCCTTCCGCGAGGGCACCGTTCCCGTGCTCGTGGCCACGGATGTCGCTGCGCGCGGCATCCACGTCGACGACGTGTCGCTGGTGCTGCAGGTGGATCCGCCGCGTGACTCGAAGGACTACCTCCACCGCGCCGGCCGCACGGCCCGCGCCGGCAGCGAGGGCGTAGTCGGCACCATCGTGCTGCCGCACCAGCGCCGCATGGCCTACCGCCTGCTCAACCAGGCCGGTGTGAAGGCTGATCTGCTGGAGATGGAGCCCGGCTCCGCCGAGCTCCGCGAGGCCACCGGCGCCCGCCCTGTCTCGGGCGTGCCCATTCCGGAAGAGGACTACCTCGCCCTGATCGCTCCCAAGCAACAGCAGCGCCGTCGTTTCGACGGCCCGCGCGGCGGCCGTGGTGGCGGGCGCGGCGGTTTCCGTGGCGGTAGGGGCCGCGGGCGCTGGTAAGGCGTACTATTTCTCCGCTATGACCGATGACGTCTACTTGCGGGTCGCCGAACCGGGCGACGCCGCGGAGATGCTGCGCGTGATCCGCGCAGCCTTTTCCGCGCGCCGTCCGGTGGACCCGCCAGCAGAGGCCCTCACAGATGACGTGGCCGACATCGAGCTGGCGCTCACGGAGGGCACTGGGGTGCTCGCGGAGCTGGACGGGCGCATCGTCGCAGGGCTACTCCTCGAGATGGCCGACGACGTGGCCACCCTACGCCGCGTCTCCGTCGAACCCGCGCATGCGGGCCGGGGAGTGGCCAAGATGTTGGTGGAGGGCGCGTTGACGCTCGCCGTCGACCTCGGCGCGCATCGCGTCGAGATCATGGCCCGCGAGGAGTTCCCCGAGATCGTGGCCTGGTGGCGCGAGCACCTCTTCGAGGTGATTCGCAAGGTGCCCCATGGCTTCATGATGGGCCGGGACCTGCCGGTCATCGTCGACGTGCCCACCGCGGATGACATGCACGCCCTGGGCGCCCGTCTCGCGCGCCTGTTGCGCAAGGGCGACGTCATCGTCGCCACCGGAGATCTGGGGGCCGGCAAGACCACGCTCACCCAGGGGATCGGCCTGGGGCTGGGGGTCGACGGGCCCATCATCTCGCCCACGTTCGTGATCTCTCGCGTGCACCCGCACCCCGGCGACGGGCCAGCGCTGGTGCATGTGGACGCATATCGCCTGGGTGGCGCCACGGAACTGGCGGACATCGACCTCGACGCGTCTCTCTCCGAGGCCGTCACCATCGTCGAATGGGGCTCCGGGCTGGCCGAATGGCTCTCGGATTCGCGCCTCGAAATCGACATCGTGCGCGGCTTGGAAACCGACGAGCGCACCGTCTACCTCACCGGCATCGGCCCCCGTTGGGCCGGTGCCCTGGACGCACTCAGGGAGCGTGCATGACCTGGATCTTGGGGATCGACACCAGCCACGTGGTGGCCGTCGGAGTTGCGCGCGACGGCGAGCCCGTCGCCCGCGTGATCGTCGACGACACCCGCGCCCACGCCGAGGCGCTCATGCCCTCGGTGCTTGAGGCCTGCGCACAGGCTGGCATCGCGTTGGCAGACGTGGATGGGTTCGCCGTCGGGATGGGGCCAGGCCCGTTCACGGGGCTGAGGGTGGGCATCGCCACCGCCCGCACGCTGGCGCACGTGGGTGGGAAGCCGCTGCATGCGGTGTGCTCGCTGGATGTCGTGGCGCGGCAAACGGTCCCTGAGCCTGGCGTGCGAGGAACGAGCCAGCCAGGTCGAAGGGCCGGCGAGGTGGGGGAACCGGCGTTCGTGGTGGCTGCAGACGCGCGCCGCAAGGAGCTGTACTGGGCCCTCTACGACGCCGACGGCAACCGTATCGGTGAGCCGCAGGTGAGTGCGCCCACCGAACTGCCAGACCTCCCCGTCGCTGGCGCCGTGCCCGCCGAGTACCGCGAGCTCCTCAACCTGCAGGGGCCTGACGCGCTCGATCCCGCCGTCCTTGCCGCCAGCTGGAACACCCTCCGGCCAGCCGGCGACGAGCCCTATTACCTGCGCCCGGCGGATGCGACAGTCCCCGGCAAGCCCAAGTCCGCCCTGCCCCGGCTGCGAGCCCGCCGATGAACGTCGACATCGCCACCATCAAGGATCTCCCCGGGATCGTCGCGCTCGAAGCCAACTTCGACACTGCTTGGTCCGAGCAGTCTTGGCTGGACGAGATCACCGGCTCCGGCCGGCTCGTGCTGATCGCCCGCAAGAAGAAGAAGGGCGTGGTGGGGGTGGCCTGCTTCCAGCACGTCGATGAGGTGGTGGACCTCCACCGGATCGTCGTGGCTCCTGACTATCGACGGCTGGGCTTTGCCCGCGTGATGCTGCTGGCCGGCCTGCAGTGGGCCATCGAGCGGGGAGCCGCGCGCATGCTGCTCGAGGTGGACCACTCCAACGGCCCCGCGATCACGCTCTACCGCGGCTACGGCTTCCGGCAGGTGGCCATCCGCAAGGACTACTACGGCCCGGGCGCGGACGCGCTGATTCTTGAGCGACATCTGGAAGGCGTCGACGCGGATTCCGTCGGCATGTGGGATGTGGAGGCAAGCCATGACTGATCTTTCCGGAGGGCCGCTGGTGCTTGGCCTCGAATCCTCCTGCGACGAGACCGGCGTTGCCATCATCCGCGGCCGCGAACTCCTTGCCAATGAGGTGGCCAGCTCCGTCGACCTCCACGTCCGCTTTGGCGGCGTGGTGCCGGAAGTGGCCAGCCGCGCCCACCTGTCCGCGCTCATCCCCACCATCGAACGCGCCGCTGAGAAGGCAGGCGTCGAGTTGAAGGACGTCGACGCCATCGCCGTGACGGCAGGCCCGGGCCTCATGGGCGCCCTCGTGGTGGGGCTCTCCTCGGCGAAGGCCCTGGCCGCGTACCTCGGCAAGCCCCTCTACGGCGTCAACCACCTCGTCGGGCACGTAGCGGTGGATCTCCTCGACCATGGAGAGCTGCCCACGCCCGCCGTCGCGCTGCTCGTTTCGGGTGGCCACACGTCGCTGCTGCACGTGGAGGACATCGCCACCAAGATCACCGAGATCGGTGCCACCATCGATGACGCGGCCGGCGAGGCCTATGACAAGGTGGCTCGCATCCTGGGGCTCTCCTACCCCGGCGGCCCCATCATCGACAAGATCGCCCAAGAAGGCGACCCCAAAGCCATTCGCTTCCCGCGCGGCCTCACCGCCCGCCACGACATGGAGAAGCATCGCTACGACTTCTCCTTCTCCGGCCTCAAGACCGCCGTCGCACGGTGGGTGGAGCAGCGGAAGCTCGACGGCGAGGAGATCCCGGTGGCAGACGTTGCGGCGTCCTTCCAAGAGGCTGTGTGCGACGTGCTCACGAGCAAGACCGTGGCTGCGGCCCAGGAGTACGGGGTGGGCACCATCCTGCTCGGCGGGGGAGTGGCGGCCAATTCCCGCCTCCGGACGTTGCTGGAGGAGCGCGCCAACGCGGTTGGCATCGAGCTGCGCCGCCCGCGTCCGGCACTGTGCACGGACAACGGCGCAATGATTGCCGCCGTTGCCAGCGAACTCATCGCGGCCGGTGTGGCGCCGTCGAGCCTGGACATTTCGGCCCAATCGGGCTTGCCAGTCAGCACCATCTCCGTGTGACAAGCCTGTCTTCAGCAGGATGATCATCGGCAAGCACCAGGATTCAAAAGGACACAAACTCGTAACGGTTTGATGTCAAAGACTGAAATGCTCTTCCGTATGCAGCGAAATTGTCGATATGGTCACCACACTAAGTTGGGCATGTCCCACGAGTAGTCGTGACACGACAAGGAGAATCAATGAAGTTCAGGCGTACCACCGCCTCGCTGGCACTTGTGCTCAGTGGCGCACTGCTGCTGGGTGCTTGCACCAGCCCGGAGGAGACGACGGAAACCCCGGCGGACACCCCCGCTGCGACCGACACCACCCAGGCCGCCGAGCCCACCGAATCCGAGGCTGCTGAGCCCGGCACCGATGCCGACGTTCCCGCCGCCTGCCTCCAGGATGTTGGCATCACCGCCACCCAGGACGGCGAAGTTCGCTACACCGCCGGCCCCGGCGACTGGAGCGGTTACAACTCCATCACCTACAAGACGTACTCGACGTACAACTCGGCCGTTGCCGCGCACATGTTCTCGAGCTTCGTCTACTTCGGCACCGATGGCACCATCTGTGACAACAAGGAGTTCGGCTCCTACGAGGTCATCTCCGATGATCCGCTGGAAGTCAAGTACACCATCAACGACAACGCTGTGTGGTCCGACGGCACCCCCGTCACCATCAACGACTACCTGATGGATTGGGCTGCCCAGAACCCCGAGTTCCTCGTCCCCGGCTACGCCTCCGGCGAGAACCCTGACGCCGCCGTCGTGTTCGAGCACGTCTCCAGCTCGTTTGCCCAGTACGTGCCCGAGGGCCCGCAGGGTGAGGTTGACTCGAAGACCTTCACGGTGAAGTTCACCAACCCCTACCCGGATTACAAGCTCACCATCGGCTCGGCTCTGCCGGCCCACGTGATCGCCAAGCACGCCGGCGTTTCCCCGCAGGAACTGGCCCAGGCCGTCCTCGACCGCGACGCCGAGACCGTGAAGAAGGCTGCCGAGTTCTGGAACACCGGCTGGATCTACAACCCGGGCGAGCTCCCGGCCGATCTCAACGACGTTCCCTCCTCCGGCCCCTACAAGCTCAAGGCAGGCGGCTGGACCGCTGGTCAGTCCCTGACGCTCGAGGCCAACGAGAACTTCTTCGGCACCCCGGCCGCCACCAAGAACCTCATCTTCCGCTTCATCGACGACGCCCAGCAGGTGCAGTCGCTGCAGAACGGTGACGTTCAGGTCATCCAGCCCCAGGGCACCGTCGACCTCGTCGGCCAGCTCAACAACATCGGCGATGCCGTGACCGTTGACACCTTCTCCTCGCTCACCTGGGAGCACCTCGACTTCAACTTCCGTGAGGCCGGCAAGGTCGACGAGTTGGACGCCGAGGGCCAGCCCACGGGCAACCAGGTTGACAGCCCCGGTTCCGTCTTCGCCGACGGTCAGGGTGGCCTCAAGCTGCGCCAGGCCTTCGCCTACTGCGTGCCTCGCCAGCAGATCGTCGACGCGCTGATCAAGCCGATCAGCCCCGACACCGTCATCATGAACGCTCGCGAAGTCTTCCCCTTCCAGGATCACTACCAGGAGGTCGTTGACGCGGCCTACGGCGGCGAGTACGACACCGTGGACATCGAGAAGGCCAAGGCGCTCATTGCCGAGGCTGGCATCGCCACGCCCATCGACATCCGCGTCGGCTACCGCTCGGGCAACCAGCGCCGCACCGACACCGTCGCTGCCATCAAGGCTTCCTGTGACCAGGCTGGCTTCAATGTTCAGGACACCAACGACGCCAAGTTCTTCGACATCGCTCTCCCCAGCGGTGACTACGACGTGGCTCTGTTCGCTTGGGCTGGCTCCGGCCAGATCACCTCGGGTGAGAACATCTACGCCACCGGCAAGGGTCAGAACTACGGCAAGTACTCCAACAAGGACGTCGACGCCGCATGGTCCGAACTGACCGCCACCCTCGATACCGCCAAGCAGATCGAGGCCACCAAGAAGATCGAGAAGGCCCTGTGGGATTCGCTTTACGGCATCCCGCTGTACGCCCACCCGGGCATCGCGGCCTACGATTCGAACCTGCAGAATGTTCGCGCCACCTCGACGCAGGACCAGATTTCCTGGAACGCGCCGCAGTGGCTCAACAGCTGATCTGCACCACCAGTGGTTAGCCGCTGACCTGTGAAAGGAGCAGGTGACTTCGACAAGTCACCTGCTCCTTTCCATTGCCATTCAGGCCATTTGGCGTAGACTCAGCCAGCGCCAGAGTTGGACACGCGCTTGTTTGACTCGAACACAGAACCCGTAAGGACCCATACCCGTGATCAGATACATCGCCAAGCGCTTGGGGATTTCGCTCCTCGTTCTGCTGCTCGGCTCGCTGTTGCTGTTCGTGCTCACGATCAACTCCGGTGACCCGCTCGAAGACCTGCGAGAATCCAACGCTCCCAACCGAGAGAATCTGATTGCCCAGCGCATCAACTACATGGGGTTGAACAAGCCTTGGTACGAGCGCTACTGGGAGTGGCTCACAGGCGCTGCCAAGTGCGTGATCGGCCAGTGTGATCTGGGTGTGGACCGCAAGGGCCAGAACGTCAACGCCATGGTGCTCACCGCGGCAGATTCCACGCTGCGGCTGGTGGTGCTCGCCACCGTGCTGGCCATCATCATCGGTGTGACGCTGGGTATCGTCACCGCCATCCGCCAGTACTCCGGCTTCGACTATGCCGTCACCTTCATGGCGTTTGTGTTCTTCTCGCTGCCGGTGTTCTGGTTCGCCGTCCTGCTGAAGCACTACGCCGCCATCGAGTTCAACAACTGGATCAAGGAAGCCCAATTTGAACCGCTGACGATGGTGATCATCGCGGTGGTGTTGGCCTTCATCCTCATGGCCGCCATCGGTGGCGATTGGAAGCGCCGCGTCATCAACTTCGCGGTGGCAGCCGTCGTCTTTGGCGGGGCGCTGTTCTACTTCGACGCGGTCACCTGGTTCCGTCGCCCGTCGATCGGGCTGCCCATCTTCGCCGTCGTCACCCTCGCGCTGGCCGCGCTCATCGTGGCCATGACCTCCGGCTTCCTCAACAAGCAGGTGCGCAACGCCGTGGGCACCACCGCCATCCTCGGCATCGTCGGCTACGGGCTGCTGCGCGGCCAACTCATGACCAACCCCTCATGGGGCCTGCTGGCCCTGTGCCTGCTGGCCGCCATCGCCATTGCCCTCATCAGCGGCTGGCTGTGGGGTGGCTTCTCGCGGAAGCAGGCGATGAGCTCCTCCTTCGTCTGGGCGGTGGTGGCCTCGCTGTTGGCGATGGGCGACCTCCTGCTCAGCAACTGGGCCAAGTACCTCAAGGAGAAGCCGCGTCCCATCCCCACCATCGGCTCGGAGACGCCCAACTACGATTCAACGTTCTGGATGCACAGCATCGACGCGCTGGCGCACATCGCGCTGCCCACGATCGTGCTCACGCTGATCTCCATTGCCGCCTATACCCGATACACGCGCGCGTCGATGCTGGACGTGCTCAACCAGGATTACATCCGTACCGCCCGCTCCAAGGGCATCTCTGAGCGCAAGGTCATCACCAAGCACGCGTTCCGCAACTCGCTGATCCCGCTGGCCACCATCGTTGCCTTCGACTTCGCCGGTCTCATCGGCGGTGCCGTGATCACCGAGACCGTGTTCGGTTGGCAGGGCATGGGGCAGTTGTTCAACGTCGGATTGAAGGAAGTTGACCCCGCTCCGGTGATGGCGTTCTTCCTCGTCACCGGTACGGCGGCAGTGTTGATGAACATGCTGGCCGATATCGCCTACGCCTTCCTCGACCCGCGGATCGCGCGCTAAGGAGCTTCGAAAATGACTCAGGATCCGAACCGCACCCCCGCCCAGATCGAGGGCGACGCCTTCTCCATCGAGGACGACGTCGAAACCACCAACACGAAGTCGTACTCGCAGGGCCAGTTGGTCCGCCGTCGCTTCTTCCGGCACAAGGGCGCCATGATCGCGCTGGCCGTGCTCATCCTCACCATCCTGTTGGCCTACACCTCCATTGGCATTGGCCCCATCCCGGGCTGGTGGGGCAAGGACTACCTCACGCCGTACCCGCCGGTCAACGGCGGCCAGCCCACGCTGCAGCTGTGGCCCTTCCAGATTGGTGAGCACCCCTTCGGGCAGGACACCATTGGCAAGGACTACTTCGCGCTCGTGATGAAGGGCGCCCAGCAGTCTCTCTTCATCGCTTTCGCGGTGGGCCTGCTGGCCACGTTCATCGGCACCACCGTTGGTGCCATCGCCGGCTACTACCGCGGCATCGCGGAGAGCCTGCTGATGCGCATCACGGACCTGTTCATCATCATCCCCACCCTGGTGCTCGCCGCGGTGCTCGGCCGTATGGCTGGCCCCAGCATCATCCTGCTTGCCCTCGTGCTGGGCGTGGTGTCCTGGACGGGCCTGGCTCGCCTGGTGCGCGGCGAGGTGTTGAGCCTCCGCGAGCGGGAGTTCGTGGCCGCGGCCCGCGCCGTCGGAACGCCCGCTCCGCGCATCATCGTGCGCCACATCCTGCCCAACGCGCTCGGCACCATCGTCGTCAACGCCACGCTGCTGATCTCGGCGGCCATCCTGCTGGAGACGGCGCTGTCGTTCCTCGGCTTCGGCGTCAAGGCGCCCAACACGTCGTTGGGTCTGCTCGTCAGCGAGTTCCAGAACGCGTTGACCACCCGCCCGTGGCTGTTCTGGTGGCCGGGCATCTTCATTCTCACCATCGCGCTGTGCGTCAACTTCATTGGTGACGGCCTCCGCGATGCCTTCGACCCCCGCCAGCAGATGGACTGATTGATGACGACGACTGACAACCAGTACCCCGGCCAGCGGTTCACGGGTGAGAACCCGGTTCTGAAGTTCGACGATCTCGACGTGCGGTTCCGCACCGAGTTCGGCACCGTGCACGCCGTCAAGGGCCTCACCCTCTCGGTGGAGCCCGGCGAGGTCATGGCGCTCGTGGGTGAATCCGGCTCCGGCAAGTCCGTGACCGCCACCACCGCGCTGGGCCTGCTGCCCAAGACGGCGCGCATCGAGGGCCAAACCCAGGTGGACGACAAGACCATCAACAAGCTCTCGCCCCGTGATCTGCGCAAGATCCGCGGCAAGAGCGTGGCCATGGTGTTCCAAGAGCCCATGACGGCGCTCAACCCCGTGATCAAGATCGGTGACCAGCTCATCGAGTCGATGGAGGTCCACGGAGTCGCCTACGGGCGTCAGGCGTGGAACCGCGCCATCGACCTGCTCAAGGCCGTGGGTATCCCCGGCGCCGAACGCCGTGTCAACCAGTACCCCCATGAGCTCTCCGGCGGTATGCGCCAGCGTGTGGTCATCGCCATGGCGCTGGCCTGTGACCCCGAGGTGATCATCGCAGACGAGCCCACCACCGCACTCGATGTGACGGTGCAGGCGGAAATCCTCGACCTGCTGCGCTCGCTGAAGGACAAGCTGAATACCGGCATCCTGCTCATCACCCACAACATGGGCGTGGTGGCGGACATGGCCGACAACGTGGCGGTGATGTTCAAGGGCAACATCGTGGAGCGGGGCCCCGTCGAGCAGGTGCTGCTCCACCCGCAACACCCCTACACCAAGCGGCTCCTCTCCGCCGTTCCCCACCTGGGTGAAGGCCACGGCCAGTTCGGCGAGGCGCCCAACCCTGTGGCCCCAGATGCCGAGGCTGCGCTCGACGTGCGCAACCTCGTCGTCGAGTACCAGCGGGCTGGCAAGAAGCCGTTCCGTGCCGTTGACGACGTGTCGTTCGACGTGCGCCGCGGCGAGATCGTCGGCCTCGTGGGCGAATCTGGCTCGGGCAAGTCCACCATCGGCCGTGCGCTGCTGGGTCTCATCCCATCGAAGTCCGGTGAGGTGCGGGTGCTCGACGAGGACCTGCTCTCGCTGAGGGGCTCGGAGATGCGCAAGCTCCGCAAGCGCATCGGCGTGATCTTCCAGGACCCGGCCGCTTCCCTCAACCCGCGCTTCCCTGTGGGCGACGTGATCTCCGAACCGCTCGAAGTGCACAAGGTGGGAGACCGCAAGTCCCGCGAGGCTCGCGTGCACGAACTCCTCGAGGCCGTGCAGCTGCCGCGTTCGGCGTTCAACCGCTACCCGCACGAGCTCTCCGGCGGCCAGCGCCAGCGCGTCTCCATCGCGCGTGCCCTGGCGCTGCGCCCAGACCTGCTGATTGCGGACGAGCCCACCTCCGCGCTCGATGTATCCGTGCAGGCCTCGGTGCTGGCGATGTTCACCACGCTGCAGAAGGAATTCGGCTTCGCGTGTCTGTTCATCTCGCACGACCTGGCCGTCATCGACTCGCTGGCCCACCGCGTCGTGGTGATGCAGTACGGCAAGATCGTGGAGGCGGGGGATCGCGAGCAGGTGCTGCACAACCCGCAGCAGGAGTACACCAGGCGGCTCCTTGCGGCGGCCCCTGTGCCGGATCCCATCGAGCAGCGCGAGCGCCGCGCCGCCCGCCACGCCCTGCTGCGTGAACTGGGCGACGAGATCGTGGAGCTCGACACCCGCGAGCTGGACCAGCACTGACGATGCCGGGGAGCTCCCGGCTACTGGCACACTGGAGCCGTGCGCGTTCTCGGCTGGCTTCTCCTGATCCCCGGCGCCCTTGCGGCGCTGGGGATCTTGCTACTTGACCTCTTTCCAGTCACGCACACCTGGCATCCGTTCCTGATTGCCGCGGCCACGTTCATCCCGTTGCTCTGGTTGCCCACCGTCGTGGCGCTGATGGGCCTCGTCATTCTGGTGGAGGGTCTGCCGCGGCTACTTGCGGTGGCAGGGCTCGTGGTTGCGCTGCTCTTCTTCGGGTGGGGGCTTCTCCCGAAGTGGCCCGTCGTGATGGACGTTGCGCCGGCCCATCGAGGATTGACGGTGCTGATGCTGAACACCCAATACGGCCGGGCGGATCTTGACCAGGTTCACGCCGCCGTCGAGGAGCACAGCCCAGATCTCCTGATCTTCCTGGAGCACACCGCCGCCTTCGACGAGGGGCTCACTGCAGCTGGCATCGCCGAGGAGTACCCGCACAAGGTGGGAACCATCCGTGAGGATGCTGGCGGCACCATGATCCTGGGGCGGCAGGCCATCACTGAGGTGGAGCGGCTACCGGACACCCGGTTCGACAACATCGTCGTGTCCACCACCGTGGCTGACGTCGAATGGGTGGTGGCCGGCATCCACACGAGCCCTCCGCAGGTGGGGGCGGATGCGTGGACCAGTGATGGTGAGGCGGTGCGAGACCTCGCTCTTCGGCACCGTGGTGAGCAGTTCATCATGGTGGGCGACTTCAACGCCATTGATCAGCACTACACCATGCGTCTGATCGCGGACGCCGGCATGGAGAACCCCTCGAGCGGGCGGCCTCCGTTGGACGGGTGGCGCCCTACGTGGCCAGTGGGATCGTGGGTGCCCACGTTCGCCCGGATCGACCACTATCTCCTCGGCCCCGAGGTGCTGGGGTGGGCGCCACAGACCGTGCAGATCGACGGCACCGACCACTTGGGGCTGGTGGCCCATACCGGGATTCCCACGTGACGACGGCGGGTAGGGTGGACGCGCTCGCGGCGGCCATGGGAGAGGCAGATCCCTCGTCCCTGGGAGCGGGAGAACGGCTCCGGCGGCAGTTTTCGGCTGACGACGTGGCGTGGGCGCTGACGCAGGCCGCGTTGCGCCGCAAGGCCGAGTCGAAGTTCACCCGCGCCGCCCAGATGCTGTTCACCCCGGACGGGTGGGAGCAGGCCTCCCGCGAGGAGGTGGCCCGTTGGCGCGCTGAACGTTTCGTCGCCGCGGGAGTCACAGAGGTGTGGGATCTGGGCTGCGGGATCGGCTCAGATGCCATGGCGTTTGCCGACGCTGGCCTGCGCGTCGTCGCCGTGGAGTTGGATCCTGAGACCGCTGCGATGGCCCAGCACAACCTCGACCTCGCAGGCGGGGGTGACGTGATCGTCGGGCGTGCCGAGGAGGCCCGCCCTCCGGCGGGTGCTGCGGTGTTCCTCGACCCGGCCCGCCGCACGGCACGGGGGCGCACCTGGAACGTGGCGGATTTCACGCCGTCGTGGGAGTTCGTGCTGGAGCACCTCGCGGGGGAGCGGTTCGTCTGCGTGAAGCTCGGACCAGGGGTACCCAAGGAGATCCTTCCCGACGGTGTGCAGACCATGTTCGTCAGCCACCGGGGCGATGTGGTGGAGGCGTCGCTGTGGAACAGGCTTGAGCCGGGCTCTCGCGCGGTGTTGCTGGGCGACACCCCCCTGGAACTCACGCCTGAACACAGCAGGGAGCTCAGGGTGGCACCGGTGGGCCGCTATCTGCTGGAACCCGACGGCGCCGTCATCCGGGCCGGGCTACTCGACGCCGTCGCGCACGGCGGTGACCTGTGGCTGCTCGACCCGCACATCGCGTACCTCTCCTCGGCCGAGCGGGTGCAGACCCCGTTTGCCACCACGTTCGAGGTGCTGGAGGTCCTGGACTACGACGCTAAGCGGCTGCGGACATGGGTGCGCGACAACGCCGTCGGCACGCTCGAGATCAAGAAGCGCGGCATCGAGGTGGACCCGGCCACGCTGCGCCGGCAGCTCAAGCCGAAGGGGCCCGCCAGCGCCACGATCATCCTGGCCCGCACGGTGGAGGGCACGCGTGCGCTGGTCTGTAGGAGAATCTAGCCATGCCGTACTCGCCTGAACTCACCGTGCTGGGTTACGTGACCACGCCGGATCGCTCCAGGGTGCTGCTCTGCCACAGGGTGGCCCGCTCGCACGACGAGCAACTGGGCAAGTACAACGGCCTGGGCGGCAAGGTGGAGCGCGGCGAGGACGTCGTGGCCGCCATGCGTCGCGAGCTGATGGAGGAGGCGGAGATTGACGCCACCGAATTGGAGCTGCGCGGCACGGTCTCCTGGCCCGGGTTCAACGGCCGCGATGTGTTTGGCTTCGTCTTCCTCATCACCGCCTTCACCGGCAGCATTCCCGAATCCAACGCGGAGGGCACCCTGGGCTGGCACGATGTGGCCACCATGATGGAGCTCCCGATGTGGGATGGTGACAGGCACTTCCTGCCGCTGGTGTTCGATGATGGGCCGCAGTTCCACGGTGTGATCCCCTACGACGGTGGGCACAGCGTCGGCTGGCAGGTTTCCCGGAAGTAGGAGCGATGGAGCGCAAGAACAAGATCAGCAGGACCGCCACCATCATCGGGTCGGTGGTGGTGATCGGGGTGATCCTGTGGATCGACATCGCCACCGGGCTGTGGCAGAACGTGGTGATCCTCGCCGGCCTGGCCGCAGGCTTGGTCTCCTTCCTGCTGACCACCCTGGTGCTCGACCGGATGCTCGCCCGCCACCAAGCGCGCCGCTGGGCGCCACTGAACCGCCTCGCGCTGTCCGAGTTCATGCACGCGATGGCGGATGAGGACGCGAGCGAGATCTCGCGCGGTCACGTGGTGATGCGCTCGCTACCCGAGATCCAGAGCAGCCTGGGCAGCCCCGGGCTGCATGCGGAGCTGGCTGAGCTCAGGGAACAGGTGGTGCGCGAACGAGAGCAGTTGGCGCTGGCGCTGAGCATGTGGGCCGAATTCCTCACGTCCTCAGGCGACAACGAAACCATCCTCAATCACGCCGCCGGCATCGCGTTGCGGCTCGACGAGGTGCGCGATGCCGCGGTAGCCGTTGAGCATGAAGGCACCCAGGAGACGCTGGTTGAGCTACGGCGTGAGATCGTCAACTGCAACCACCACTTCGACACGATGGCCCAGGAACTGCACTCCCGCATCGAGGAGGAGCGCCGCCTGTTGGGCCGGCACCTCTACGGCGCGGAGGAGTAGGCCCCATGGATCTCAATGCGGATCTGGGCGAATCCTTCGGGCGCTGGAGCCTCGGCGACGACGCCGCGATGCTCGACGTGGTCACCTCCGCCAACATCGCGTGTGGCTTCCACGCCGGCGACCCCCTCACGCTGCGCACCACGACGCAGGGCGCCGCTCAGCGCGGGGTCGCCATCGGCGCGCACGTCTCCTACCGCGACCTGGCTGGCTTCGGCCGGCGCTTCATCGACGTCTCCGTGCCTGAGCTGGTGGCCGACACCCTGTACCAACTGGGCGCCGTCGACGGCGTCAGCCGCGCGTCGGGCACCCGCGTGCGGTACGTGAAACCGCACGGGGCCCTCTACAACGCTGCGGTGCACCATGAGGGGCACGCGAAGGCGCTGGTGGAGGCCATCGTGGCCTTCGACGACACGCTTCCGGTGCTGGGGCTGCCCGGCTCACTGTTGCTGCGCTTGGCCGAGGAGGCGGGGTTGCCGACGGTGACGGAGGCCTTCGCTGACCGGGGCTACCTTCCCGACGGCACGCTGGTGCCGCGCACTGAACCCGGTGCCATCGTGCACGACGGGGTGGCGGAGCGGATGGTGCGCCTGGCCGTGGACGGGGAGATCGAGGCAGTGGACGGCACCGTCATCACGCTCCGCGCGGATTCCATCTGCACGCACGGCGACACCCCCGGCGCCGTGGAGTTGGCCCGCTCAGTGCGCGCGGCGCTGAGTGAGGCGGGGGTGGAGATCGCCCCGTTCGTGCCGTGAGGCTGCTGCCCTACGGCCGGTCCGCGGTGCTACTCGAACTCGATGGGCTGCCCGCTGTGTTGGCTGCCCTGCCTCTCGTGGGCGGAATCGACGGCGTGGCCGAGGTCGTGCCAGCCGCACGCACCCTGCTGATCAAGGCGCTCCCCGGGCGCCTCGACGCCGTGCGGGCCGCGCTGGCACGGTTCGCCGTCGACGCTCGGGATCTGCCCCAGCCCACTCGTGTGGTGGAGATTCCGGTGGTCTACGACGGTGGCGACCTGGATGAGATCTCCCACCTCACTGGGCTGAGCACGGACCGGGTGGTGGCGGCCCACACTGGGCGTCCGTGGCGGGTGGCGTTCGGTGGGTTCGCGCCCGGTTTTGCGTACCTCGTGGGCGGGGACAGGCGGCTCGCGGTGCCGCGCCGCCCCACCCCGCGCACCCGAGTGCCAGCCGGATCGGTGGGGTTGGCGGGTGAGTTCTCGGGCGTGTACCCCACGGCGTCGCCCGGTGGGTGGCAGTTGCTGGGGCGCACGGGGGCGGCGTTGTTCGATCCGACGGCGTCCCCGCCAGCGTTGCTGACGCCGGGCACCGAGGTGCACTTCCGGGCCGTGGAGCACCTGGTGGAGGTTCCAGCCGGGCCTGCACCCGCTCCAGCCGCTCCAGCCCCGGCTGCTGCGGAGCGTGAGCTCATCGTGGTGGCCGCGCGTTTCCCGGTGCTCACCCAAGACCGTGGGCGCCCCGGGTACGCCGCCGTCGGGGTGGGAACCTCAGGGGCCGCAGATCTCGACGCGCTTGCGCTCGGGGCGCGGCTGGTGGGCAACGGCGCCGACGACGCTGCTCTGGAGATAACCTTGGGCGGCGCGGAGTTCGAAGCTACCGCCGTGCTGACCTGCGCCCTGACCGGTGCGGCGGCACCGGCCGCGGTGATCGCTGGGGGCCAGCGCCGCGCCGTCTCGCACCGCACCCTGTTCACCCTGGCGGCTGGCGAGCGCCTCGTCGTGGGCGAGCCTGCGCGGGGGCTGCGCACCTATCTGTCTGTGCGCGGGGGAGTGGCGGTGCCGCCGGTGCTCGGCTCCCGGTCACGCGACACTCTGGCCGGGCTGGGGCCTGAGCCCCTCAGCGACGGCGCACGCGTGCCCATCGGCGCCGCCACCACCGGCTGGATTCCGCCCACGGATTGGGCTCCCGAGCCGGGTGAGCCCGCCGTCGTCGAATTGACGTACACGCTTGGCCCTCGGCACGCCTGGGTGGGGGAGGCAGATGGCACGCAGTGGGTGGTGAGCAGCGAACTTGACCGCGTGGGGGTGCGGCTGGCCGGTGAGCCTCTGGCGAGGCTTCGGGGTGGTGAACTGCCCAGCGAGGGGGCGGTGCGAGGCGCCATCCAGGTGCCACCGTCAGGCCAGCCTGTCCTGTTCCTGGCAGATCATCCGCTGACGGGCGGCTACCCGGTGGTGGGGGTGCTCACCGCTGAGGCGATGTCGCGGGCGGCGCAGCTACGCCCCGGCGACGCCGTGCGGCTCCGGCTGCTGGCCAGCTGAGCGGCCGGGCAGGACGCCCGAGAGCAGGACCACCAGCGCGCCCGCGACGGGCACGATCAGCAGGCCGGTGCGCAGCGATACGTTGTCGGCGATGGCGCCGACGATGGGTGGGGACACCAGGAAGCCCACCCGCAGCAGCCATGACACGATGGTCAGGCCCGTTCCTGCGCGCAGGCCGGGCACCCTGTCTGCGGCGTGCATGGCAGCGGGCACCAGTGTGGCGCAGCCGAAGCCTGCCGCGGCGAAGCCCAGCACGGTGCCGAGGAGGCTCGGCCAGGCCAGCGCGAGGCCCATGCCGCCCGCGATGAGGAGCCCGCCCATGCGGGTGACGGCCCGTTCGCCCCAGCGGTTGGTGAACGAATCGCCCAGGATGCGGCCCACGAACTGCGCCCCCACCAGGGAGACGAAACCGAATGCGGCCACCTCCGGCAATGCGCCCATCTCCTGGAGGTAGAGGGAGGCCCACGAACTGCCCAGGTCTTCAACCACTGCGCCGGAGATGGAGATGAGGGACAGCGCCGCGAGCACCGCGATCACGCCGATCTTGACGCCCTTGCGCACGCCGTCGGCCACCTCGGTGGGATCCGCGACGGCGCGGTCATCGTCGTCGCTGCCCGGCAGCGCATGCCGCTGAGCCAGGAAGGCCACCACCGTGAAGATCAGCGCGGAGAGCAGCAGATGGATGCTGAGCGGCAGCTTCAGCGCGATGGCGGCGGCCGCCATGAGGCCGCCCGTGACTGCCCCGATGGACCAGAACGCGTGGAACGAGTTGATGATGGATTTGCCGTAGCGCCGCTGCACCCGCAGGCCGTGCGCGTTCTGCGCCACGTCGATGATGGAGTCTGAGGCGCCCACGAGGAACAGCGCGGCGGCGAACAGCGCCACCGACGGCGACAAGCCGGCGGCCAGCACGAAGACGCTGGCGATCATGGTGCCGATGGTGGCAACGCGAGCCGAGCTGAACCGTCGAATGAACCAGGCTGCCGCCAGGCCCGCGATGATGGCCCCCACCGGCATGGCCGCGACGGCGAACCCATAGGCAGTGTTGTCCAGCTCGAGCGCGTTCTTGATCTCCGGGTAACGCGGCACCAGGTTGGCGACGATGGCGCCGTTGGTGAAGAACATGGCGTTCACCGCGAGCCGGGCGGGGCGATCAGGGTGCCGAGACATGGCCTTGATCGTACGCATGTGGTGTCCCTTGAAGCGAAAAGCCTGGGGCCCGTCTGCGTGACGGGCCCCAGGCGGTGAAGGAGTTGATCAGGCCTCGGTGGCGGCGCGCTGCTTGGCGTCGCCCTCAGTTGCGTCGTCGACGTCGCCGCCGGTCAGCGCCTTGTAGCTGACGCCAGCGATGATGGCGCCCACGACGGGGGCGAGGATGAACAGCCACACCTGGGAGAGGGGGCCGCCGCCGGCGAACCAGGCGACACCGAGCGAGCGGGCCGGGTTGACGGAGGTGTTGGACACGGGGATGGAGATCAGGTGGATCAGCGTCAGCGCCAGGCCGATGGCGAGGGGTGCGAAGCCCTTCGGGGCCTTGGGGGCGGTGGCGCCGAGGATCACCCAGACGAAGACGGCGGTCAGCACGATCTCGGTGATGAGCACGGCCAGCAGGCTGTAGCCCTGCGGGGAGAGGTCGCCGTAACCGTTGGTGGCGAAACCGGAGGCGACGGCGTCGAAGCCCTCGCGGCCGGAGGCGATGACGAACAGCAGGCCGCCCGCGACGGAGGCGCCGACGATCTGGATGAGGATGTAGGGCAGTACCGCGGTGGTCTCGACGCGCTTGGCGAACCAGAGGCCCACGGTGACGGCCGGGTTGAAGTGGCCGCCGGAGATGTGGCCGAATGCGTAGGCGCCCGTCAGCACGGTGAGGCCGAAGGCCAGCGCAACGCCCACCCAGCCAATGCCGACGGGGAAGTTGTCGTCGCCAGCGAAGGCGACGGCGGCGAGCACGGCCGAGCCGGCGCCGCCGAACGTGAGCCAGAAGGTGCCGAGGAATTCGGCCCAGAGCCGCTGGGTCATCGAGGGAGTGTTCATGGTCTTCTCTTCTCAGTCTGAAGGGGAAGTGTCTAGGGTGACGGTAGCATCGTAGGCCGTGGGTTTGATCGTGCAAAACGCAAGACGTTGCGCGGCGGATAGCCGCCCTTTGGCACTCGGCTTGATTGAGTGCTAATCCCGCGATAGCTTTGGTTCTGGCACTCGACCCCGTCGGGTGCTAATGCCTAGGCGGCACCGCGACGACGCCCGGGTCCAACAGAAAAGACATCTCAGCCGGCCATCCGGCCGGAGCTCAGACAGGAAGGTGTTTGACGTGGCAACCACGATCAAGCCTCTCGAGGACCGCATCCTCATCCAGCCCCTCGAGGCCACCACCCAGACCGCTTCGGGCATCTACATCCCCGATACCGCCAAGGAGAAGCCGCAGGAGGGCAAGGTCATCGCCACCGGCCCCGGCCGCATCGACGACAACGGCAACCGCGTTCCGCTCGACGTGGCTGAGGGCGACGTCGTCATCTTCTCGAAGTACGGCGGCACCGAGGTCAAGTACGACGGCAACGAGTACCTGCTGCTCAACGCGCGCGACATCCTCGCCGTCGTCTCCAAGTAAGGCGCACCCATGGCAAAGATTCTCGCTTTCGACGAGGAGGCCCGCCGCGCGCTTGAGCGTGGTGTGGACACCCTCGCCAACACCGTCAAGGTGACGCTGGGCCCCAAGGGTCGCTACGTCGTCCTCGACCAGAAGTGGGGCGCTCCCACCATCACCAACGACGGCGTGACCGTCGCCAAGGAGGTGGAGCTCGACGATCCGTACGAGGATCTCGGTGCTCAGCTGGCCAAGGAAGTCGCCACCAAGACCAACGACGTCGCTGGTGACGGCACCACCACCGCCACCGTGCTCGCCCAGGCCATGGTCAAGGCCGGCCTGCGCGCCGTCGCTTCGGGTATCAACCCCGTCGGCCTCAAGCGCGGCATCGACCAGGCCGTGGAGGCCGTCGTCGAGCGCCTGCGCGCCAACGCCCGTCCCGTGGACACCACCGCTGAGATGGCCTCCGTGGCCACCATCTCCTCGCGCGACGAGGAGATCGGTGCGCTCATCGCCGATGCCTTCGACAAGGTGGGCAAGGACGGCGTCATCACCGTCGACGAGTCCCAGACCTTCGGCACCGAGCTGGAGTTCACCGAGGGCATGCAGTTCGACAAGGGCTACCTGTCGCCGTACTTCGTGACGGATGCAGACCGCATGGAAGCCGTGCTCGAGGATCCCTACATCCTCATCCACAGCGGCAAGATCTCGTCGATGAACGAGCTGCTCCCGCTGCTGGAGAAGGTCATTGGCGCCAAGGGCACGCTGTTCATCGTGGCTGAGGACGTCGACGGCGAAGCCCTCTCGACGCTCGTGGTCAACAAGATCCGCGGCACCTTCACCTCCGTGGCCGTCAAGGCTCCCGCCTTCGGTGACCGCCGCAAGGCCATGCTCGAGGACATCGCCATCCTCACCGGCGGCCAGGTTGTGGCCCCCGAGGTTGGCCTCAAGCTCGACCAGGTTGGCCTCGAGGTGCTCGGCCGCGCCCGCCGCGTCGTCGTCACCAAGGACGCCACCACCATCGTCGACGGCGCTGGTGACTCGTCCGAGGTGGCCGGCCGCGTGGCTCAGCTGCGCACCGAGATCGAGCGCACGGATTCCGATTGGGATCGCGAGAAGCTCCAGGAGCGCGTCGCGAAGCTGGCCGGCGGTGTGTGCGTGATCCAGGTGGGCGCCGCCACTGAGGTGGAGCTCAAGGAGAAGAAGCACCGCATCGAGGATGCCGTCTCGGCAACCCGCGCGGCCATCGAGGAGGGCATCGTCGCCGGTGGCGGCTCCGCCCTCATCCACGCCGGTGTCGTGCTGGCTGATGGCCTGGGCCTCGAGGGCGACGAGCGCGCCGGTGTCGACGTGGTGGCCAAGTCCCTCGTCGAGCCCCTGCGCTGGATCGCGGAGAACGGTGGCATCAACGGCTACGTCGTGACCACCAAGGTTGCGGACATGGAGGTCGGTCACGGCTACAACGCCAAGATCGACGAGTACCAGGATCTCGTGGCCAACGGCGTCATCGACCCGGTCAAGGTGACCCGTTCGGCCCTGGCCAACGCCGCCTCGATCGCCTCGCTGCTGCTCACCACCGAGACGCTCGTGGTGGACAAGCGCGAAGACGACGACGCCTGATCCTCAGGTCAACCCGCTCAAGCCCCGCCCGGACCCGTCCGGGCGGGGCTTGTTCGTTGGGGGATTCCGCCGTTGGCGCACGGGTTAGCCCGCCCCCCTGCCGCGGCGTAGACTGGGGCCTCGTTGCGGCTGAGTGAGCCAGCTGGGCCAGCCAACTGCGTGAAGGGTGAGGTAATTGTTCGACGAACTGACTGGATCAGGGGTGCCCGCGCCGTTCGCAGCGCTGGGCCTGACCTACGACGACGTGCTGCTGCTGCCGGGCGAGACGGATTTCGCCCCAGCGGATATCGACACCACCGCCCAACTCACGCGGGAGATCAGCCTCCGCATCCCCATGATCAGCGCCGCCATGGACACCGTCACCGAATCGCGCATGGCCATCGCCATGGCGCGGCAGGGCGGCATCGGCGTGTTGCACCGCAACCTCTCCATCCAGGATCAGGCCTACCAGGTTGATCTGGTCAAGCGCACCCAAACCGGCCGCATCACCAACCCCGTGACCATCGGGCCGGATGCCACGCTCGCAGATCTGGACGCGCTGTGTGGCCAGTACCGAGTCTCCGGCCTGCCCGTCGTCGACGAGGGCAACCACCTGCTGGGCATCTGCACCAACCGCGACCTGCGCTTCACGCCGGTGGCTGAGTGGGCGACGACGAAGGTGCGCGACGTCATGACCCCCATGCCGCTGTTCACCGCGCCGGAGGGCATCTCCCGCGAAGACGCCACCGCGTTGCTGCGTCAGAACAAGCGCGAGCGCCTCCCGCTGATCGACGGCGAAGGCCGCCTCACCGGCCTCATCACCGTCAAGGACTTCGTGAAGTCTGAGCAGTACCCCCTGGCCTCCAAGGATGGCCAGGGCCGCCTGCTCGTTGGCGCCGCCGTCGGGTATTTCGGTGACGCCATGCAGCGCGCCACCACCCTCATCGAGGCCGGCGTGGACGTGCTGGTGGTGGACACCGCGCACGGCCATGCCAAGCTGCTGCTCGACATGGTGCGCCAGTTGAAGAGCGACCCCGCCACCCGCGCCACCCAGATCGTGGGCGGAAACGTCGCCACCTACGCCGGTGCCAAGGCCATGGTCGAGGCCGGCGTGGACGCCATCAAGGTGGGCGTTGGCCCCGGCTCCATCTGCACCACCCGCGTGGTGGCCGGCGTGGGCGTGCCCCAGATCACCGCGGTCTACGAGGCTGCCCGCGCAGGCAAGCCCGCTGGCGTTCCGGTGATCGCCGACGGCGGCCTGCAGCACTCCGGAGACATCGCCAAGGCCATCGTCGCAGGCGCCAGCACCGTCATGGTGGGCTCCATGCTCGCCGGCTGCGAAGAATCGCCCGGTGAGACGGTGTTCATCAACGGCAAGCAGTACAAGCAGTACCGCGGCATGGGCTCGCTGGGTGCCATGAGCTCGCGCGGCAAGACGTCGTACTCGAAGGACCGCTACTTCCAGGCGGATGTCTCCAGCGACGACCAGCTCATCCCCGAAGGCATCGAGGGCCAGGTGCTCTACCGCGGCCCCGTGGCCTCCGTCGTGCACCAGATGGTGGGCGGCCTGCACCAGTCCATGTTCTACGTGGGCTCCCGCACCATGCCGGAACTGGCGGAGATGGGCCGCTTCGTGCGCATCACGGCCGCCGGCCTCAAGGAATCCCACCCGCATGACGTCCACAACATCGCGGACGCCCCCAACTACAGCACTCGCTGAGGAGTAACTGATGTATGAGCTCGAGCGCTCCAAGCGCGCCTCCCGTGCCTACGCCTTCGACGACGTGGCCATCGCGCCCACGCGTCGCACCCGCGGCGAGGAAGAGGTAGACCTCACCTGGAAGATCGACGCGGTGAGCTTCGACGTTCCCATCGTGGCGGCGCCCATGGATTCGGTGATGTCGCCTGAGGCTGCCATCAAGATGGGCGAGCTGGGTGGCCTGGGCGTGCTCAACCTCGAGGGCCTGTGGACCCGTTACGAGGATCCCACGAAGCAGTACGAGCTGCTGACGCAGGAATCGGATCAGGTCACCGCCACCAAGCGACTCCAAGAGGTCTACGCGGAGCCCGTCAAGCCCGAACTCATCCGTGACAGGCTGGCCCAGCTCCGCGACGCCGGGGTACCCGTCGCCGGCTCGCTCCGCCCGGCACGCACGCAGGAGTTCGCGCCCGTGCTGGAGAAGGCTGGCATGGACTTCTTCGTGATCCGCGGCACGACGGTGTCCGCCGAGCATGTCGGGGGAGAGGACACCCTCAACCTCAAGGACTTCATCTACCGTTTCGACACCCCGGTGCTCGTGGGCGGCGTGGCCACCTACCGCGCCGCGCTGCACCTGATGCGCTCCGGCGCGGCCGGCGTGCTCGTCGGCTTCGGCGGCGGCGCCACCCACACCACCGCCTCCGTGCTGGGCATCCAGGTGCCCATGGCCTCCGCCGTCGCGGATGTGGCCGAGGCGCGTCGGGATTACCTCGAGGAGTCTGGCGGCCGCTACGTGCACCTCATCGCCGACGGCGCCGTCGGGCGTTCCGGCGACATCGCCAAGGCCATCGCCTGCGGTGCGGACGCCGTCATGGTGGGCTCGCCGCTGGCGCGCGCCACCGAGGCTCCGGGCCGCGGCTGGCACTGGGGTTCCGAGGCGTGGCACGCCGAACTGCCTCGTGGTGAGCGTTCGTTCTTCGAGCAGGTGGGCACCCTCGAGGAGGTCGTGCTCGGCCCGTCGCGCGTTCCGGACGGCACCATGAACCTGGCCGGCGGCCTCCGCAAGGCCATGGCGCTGACGGGTTACACCGACATCAAGTCCTTCCAGCGCATCGACCTCATCCTGCTCTGATCATGGGGATCTCGCAGGAAGAGGCGCTGGCCGAGCTCCGGCTCATGCGAGGCAGCATCGACAACATGGATTCGATGCTGATCCACCTCCTGGCGGAGCGTTTCAAGGTGACCCAGCGGGTGGGTCGGCTGAAGGCACGCGCGGGGCTGCCAGCGGCTGACCCCGCTCGGGAGGCCCAGCAGATCGCCCGCCTGCGGGCGCTGGCGGAAAGCGCTGAGCTCGACCCGGAGTTGGCGGAGAAGTTCCTCACGTTCATCGTGAGCGAGGTGGTCCGCCACCACGAGCAGATTGCGGCCGAAGAGGGCGACTAAACCCTTTACAAGAACCTGAACCAACTGTCAGGATTGGGCGAACAAGCGACCCTTGACCCAGGAGACTCGACGATGAGCCAGTTCGCAGCCCACCGCATCCAGACCACCCGCCTCACCCAGAACGTCTGGATATCCGGCCCCGAGGACGGCACGCCCGTTCTCCTCCTCCACGGCAACATGAGCAGCGGCGGCTTCTGGAAGTACGTCGCCGAGGAGTTCGGTGACGACGTGCGCGTCATCGCGCCCGATCTGCGTGGCTTCGGCGACACCGACCCGGAACCCATCGACGCCAGGCGCGGCCTGGGCGACATGGTCGACGACGTGCATGCCCTCCTCGAGGAGCTCGGCCTCGCAGACCAACGGAAGGTGAACGCGGCAGGCTGGTCCATGGGCGCCGGCGTGCTGCAGCAGCTGATGATCGAGTACCCCGACGACATCGCCTCCGCCACCCTCATCGCCCCGCTGTCGCCCTACGGCTACGGCGGCACGAAGGGCCCCGACGGCGAGCCGGCCACCGCGGATCACGCAGCCTGTGGCGCGGGCGGCGCCAACCCCGTCGTCGTGCAGCGCTTCGCCGCGGGAGACACCAGCGAGGATGACCCGCAGACCAGCCCGCGCGTGATCATGCGCACGTTCTTCGGCGGCGGCGCCAACCACGCCAACCTCGACGAGGACTTCCTGACCGAAGAGATCGTGAAGATCCAGACCGGTGATGACTTCTACCCCGGCAACTCGGTGCCGTCAGAGAACTGGCCGGGCTCCGCCACCGGCGACAAGGGCGTGCTCAACACGATGAGCCCCAAGTGGTACAACGCCTCCGCCATCGTTGATCTCGAGCGCAAGCCCGCCGTCGTCTGGATCCACGGCTCGGAGGACAAGGTGGTGGCCAACGGCTCGCTGTTCGACCTGGCCACGCTGGGCCAGATGGGCGCCATCCCCGGTTGGCCGGGGGAGGACGTCCTGCCTCCGCAGCCCATGGTGGATCAGACCCGCGCGGTGCTGGAGCGCTACCGCGATGGCGGTGGCGAGGTGACCGAGGTGTTCCTGGAGGGCGAAGACCACGGCATTCCACTGGCGGTCCCCGGCCGTGTTGCCGAGGAGATCACCAGGGTGCTCGTGCGCTGACCTCGCGTCGCGGGATCGGGCTGGTGAGGGCAGTCGTATCGTTGAGGTATGACTGCCATCCAGGCCCGAAAACTGACCAAGCACTACGGCTCGTTCCCGGCGCTGGTTGACCTCGATCTCGACGTGGAACCTGGAGAGGTGTTCGGCTTCCTGGGGCCCAACGGCGCAGGCAAGTCCACCACCATCCGGGTGTTGATGGGCGAGCTCAACCCCACGTCGGGCGCCGCCACGGTGCTCGGCGCGCCCCCACGTGAGGTGGAGCACCGGCGCCGCCTGGGCTACCTCCCGGCGGATCTGGCGCTCTGGCCCGCCATGACAGGCAAGGAGACGCTGAAGTTCTTCGCCAACCTGCGCGGCGGCGTGGATTGGGGTTACGTGGATCAGCTGATCGAGCGGCTGAAGGCCACCGTCGACAAGCGCGTGGGTGAGCTCTCCAGCGGCAACCGGCAAAAGATTGGGCTCATCGCCACCTTCATGCACCAACCGGAGTTGCTGCTGCTCGACGAGCCCAACGCCGGCCTTGATCCGCTGATCCAGCACGAGTTCTGGGCAATGATGCGCGAGGTGGCCGACGACGGGCGCACCGTGTTCCTGTCCTCCCACACCCTCTCCGAGGTGGAGCGCGTGGCAGACAGGGTGGGCATCATCCGCAAGGGTCGCTTGGTGGCCGTGGAACAGATGTCGGTACTGCGCGAGCGCCACGGCCAGGGTGCCGATCTGGAGGACATCTTCCTCGCCTACTACCAGGACGAGAAATGAACGCGGCCATCCTCCGGCGCGGGCTGGCGGATGGCTGGCGCGGCCTGACGATCGCCTCTGCCTCGATCGCCGCCATGCTGTTGCTGGCCCTGTGGATGTATCAGGACATCGATCTCACGATCTATCAGGCCATGCCGGAGGCTGTCCTGAAGCTGATGGGCGTGCCCGCAGACGCGGACCCCGCGATCATGGCCTACAGCAACATGCTCAGCGCGTTCGGAGCCTTGGCGTTCTGCGGGGTCGCGATCGCAGTGGGGGCGCACGCCGTCGCCGGTGAGGAGGCCTCGCGCACGCTGCACATCACGCTGGGCGCGCCCATCTCGCGCGTGGGCTACGCGGCCACCAAGGCGCTGGCCTTCACGCTGCTGGTGGTTGGTGCAGGCGCGCTGTTGTGGGGAGCTGCCGAGGTGGCGCCTCATCTGGTGGGGATCGGCACCGGGGATGCCCATCTCTTCGCTCTGATGCTGCACCTGACCGGAGCGGCGCTATTCCATGGCGCCTTGGCCTTCGGCGTGGGTGCCGCCACCGGACGCAAGGGCCTGGCTGGGGGAGTGGCCGCTGGCGTCATGCTGCTGGGCTGGCTGGCCGCCGGCCTGCTGCCCATGTGGAAGGAGGGCGCTGCGGATTGGGTGCCCTGGACGTGGTTCGAGGGCACCAAACCGCTTGTCAACGGTATCGACGGCGGGCACGTCGCGCTCCTGCTCGGTGGCGCGCTCCTCTTCCTGGCCGTGGGCGTAGCGGTGTTCTCGCGTCGTGAGCTGCGCCTGCATCAAGGTGGAGCGCCCGTCCTCGCCCGGTTCCGCGAGCTGCCCGTCGTCGGGAAACTGCTGGCACCCACCGGCTCAGGTGGATCGCTGTTCACCCTTCGCCTGTCCGCCAACCGCACGCTGCTGGTCATCGTCTCGGTGCTGCTGGCAGGCGTGATGGGCTTCTCGATGGGGCCCATGTACGCCTTCCTGGCAGACAAACTGGGCAGCTTCGTCCAAGGCTTCCCACCCACCATGCTGGCGATGTTCGGCGGCGGCGACCTCTCGTCGCCAGCCGGCTTCCTGCACCTGGAGACCATGGGCATGGCTGCGCCCGTAGCGGTCATCATCGTGGCCGTTGCCTACGCGACGGCGGGCGTGGCGGGGGAGGAGAAGCACCGGCGGCTGTCGATCCTCCTGGCCCACCCCATCTCGCGGGCGCGCGTTTACTGGACCACCGCTGCCGTGATGGCGGTGGCTGTCCTGATCGTGGGCGTGCTGCTGTTCGCGGGCTTCGCAGCTGGAATCCTGCTCTCGAATCTCGACGTGGATCTGGGCTTCATTGCCCAGGGCGTCGGCTTGTTGGTGCTGCTGGGCTGGCTGTTCGGTGCGCTAGCACTGGCAGTCTCCGCAGGCACCGGCGGCAGCGGGGCAGGCGTCTGGACCGCTACGGGCGTGGCCGTGGTCACCTACTTTGGCGCAACACTACTGGCCGCCGCCGAGCGCTCCGAGTGGGCATGGTGGTCTCCCTTCCACGCCTACCTCTACGGCCCGCCCTTCCAGCAGGGCGTCGAGTGGTGGCAGCCGACGTGGCTCGCCGTCGGCGCGGTGGGGCTGGTGCTGGCCGGGCTGCCGCTGTTCCTGCGCCGCGACCTGCGCTGACTCGTCTGGAGAGAGATTTGCCATCGAGGCCGGGCCCAGCGGCACAATGAGCGCATGAATCTCGACCTCCTGGGCCCCACCATCAGCAGCGTGGTGCCCATCCTGCTCCTGATCGGCCTGGGTGTGCTGCTGCGCAGGTTGGACGTGATCAGTGAGGCCGCCGTCGAGGGCTTCAAGCGGTTGGTCGTGAACGTGGTGCTGCCGGCGGTGCTGTTCCTGGCGTTCCTGGGGTTGCAGTGGGATCCAACCACGCTGTGGCTGGTGGTCCTCGTGCCCGCGCTCTGCTTCCTGCTGCTGGGCATCGGCTACCTGATTCCCCGCTGGCTGGGCACGCCACGGGTGAGCCCATTCCTGTTCACCGGATTCGAGTTCGGCATGGTGGGCTTGGCGCTGTTCACCGCCGCCTACGGCATGGAGCACGCCCCAGCCGCCGCGATCGTCGGCCTGGGGCATGAGTTCTTCATCTGGTTCGTGTTCGTGACGCTGCTGAAGCGCCAGAGCGACGGCGCGGTCTCGCTGGGCGCGACGCTTCGCTCGTTCGTCACCTCGCCAGTGATCATCGCCATTGCGGCAGGGCTCATCCTCAACCTCGCTGGCTTGCAGTGGTTCATGACGGGCAACATCGTGGCGCAGCCGTTGACCCGGACGCTGGAATTCCTCGCGGGAATGATCGTGCCCCTGATCCTGATCATCGTCGGCTACGGCACGCAGCTCACCCGGGCCGGTGTGCGCCAGGCCGCGCCGTTCGTGGCCGTGCGCTTCGCGGTGTGCCTGGTGTTGGCCGTCGTGGTGGTCTTCGGCATCCTGGGGGCGTGGCTGGGGCTGCCGCAGCCGCTACAGGCAGCGCTGTTCATGCTGCTGATCCTGCCGCCACCGTTCATCGTGCCGCTGTTCCTGCCCGCGAGCCGGGCCAGCGAGATCACCTTCGCCAACAACGTGCTCAGCCTGTACACGCTGGTGAGCGTGGTGGCGTTCCTGACCTACGTGGCGTTCGTGCCCGTGCTCAACTGACCAGCACGCCGTCGAGCAGTTCGATGACCCGGTCAGCGCGCTGGCGCAGCAGCGGGTCATGCGTGGAGACGATGGTGGCAATCCCCAGCTCGTGGGTGAGTTCCATGATGAGGTCCATGATGGTGGCGGCCGTGTCTGAATCCAGCTGGCCGGTGGGCTCATCTGCGATCAGGATGTCCGGCCCACTGACGAGTGCCCGAGCCACACCGACGCGCTGCTGCTGGCCGCCGCTCAACTCGTGCGGGCGCTGCTTCGCGTGCCGGGCCAGGCCCACGCGTTCCAGCATCGCGGCGACCTTCTCGGCGCGCTCAGCCGCAGGCGTGTTGACCAGCCGGAGCGGCACTTCGACGTTCTCGGCTGCGGACAGCACGGGGATCAACCCGAAGGTTTGGAACACGTAGCCAATCCTGCTGCGGCGGGTCTTCAGCACCTCGTCCTCGGGGAGATCGGACAGGACGCGCCCGTCGTCGAGCAGCACCCTCCCGGAGGTGGGGCGATCCAGCCCGCCCAGCAGGTTGAGCAGGGTGGTCTTGCCCGAGCCGGACGGCCCCGTGACGACGGTGAGCTCTCCGGGGAACACCTCGAGGCTCACGCCGTCAAGGGCGTGCACTTCGGTGCTGCCGGAGCCGAACGTGCGGCGAAGTTCCTCGCCGGTGATGCGGGGGTTCATGCGTCGTCTCCCTCTTCCTCGACGGCGGAGCGGCGGGCGGTGGTGGCGTGGTTGGGCCAGACGCCCACGTGACCCGGCTCACGGGTGATCCGTACCCGTTCCTGCAGGCCCAGCGCCTCGATGTGGGCGTCCGGGAGCTGGAGCCGGCCGTTGCGGTCCAGCACGGTGTACTCCTCGGCGACCTCGCGGGCCACGCCGTCGGCGTCGACCTCCGTGCGGCGCAGCACCTCAGTGGAGGTGCGGCCGTCGCGGATCTGGACGGTGCGGGCCACGTGGTCGCTCACCATCGGGTCGTGCGTCACGATCAGCACCGTGGTGCCCAACTCGGTGGCGGCGGCGCGCATGATGTCGAGCACTTCGGCCGAGTTGACCTCGTCGAGCTCGCCGGTGGGTTCGTCGGCGAGGAGGACGGCGGGGTCGTTGGCCAGCGCCGTGGCGATCGCGACGCGCTGCTGCTGGCCGCCGGAGAGCTGGCCGGGTTTGCGGTCAGCGCAGTCGGCCACTCCGAGCAGGTTCAGGAGCTCCAGGGCACGCTCGCGGCGCTCCTTCCGCCCAGCGATGATCATGGGCGTTGCCACGTTCTCAGCCGCCGTCAGGAACGGCAGCAGGTTGCGGGATGTCTGCTGGAACACGAAGCCGACGGCGTGCCTGCGGAAGTCGATGCGCTGCCGGGGCCCCATGGCGGTGAGGTCCTGACCTGCCACACGGGCGCGGCCGCCCGTCGGCTTGTCAAGGCCGGAGAGGATGCTGAGCAGCGTGGACTTGCCGGAGCCGGAGGCACCGATGAGGGCCACGACCTCTCCGGGGTCGACGGTGAGGTTGAGGCCCTGCAGAGCCTGCACCTCCACGCCCTCCGTCGTGTAGATGCGCACCAGGTCCTCGCACCAGATGTCGGGGCCCTGGTGGTCGCGGCCCTTCGTCGCCACGCGGTGCTCGTTCCTCGCACCTGTGTCGCTCAGGGACCGTTTGGGTGTGTTCATCGTTCCTCCCCGATGCGCAGTTCCTGCGCGAGATTGGTGCGGCCGGCGAGCCAGGCGGTGACGGCGATGGTGAGGGCCACCGTCGCAATGAGGATGCCGAGGACGGCACCCAGCAGCAAGGGATCGAGGTGCAGGGACGGCGCGGTGCTGCCGCCGGTGAGGCTGCGGAAGTCGAGGGCGCTCAGCAACAGGGCGGCCAGGCCGACGCCCAGGCCGGTGCCCACCAGGAGGCCGAGCAGGGCTCCGGGGGTGATCTCCCAAGCGGTGAGCGCGCGCAGCTCGCGGCCTCCCATGCCCAGCGTGCGCAGGATCGCGCCCAGGCGGGTGCGGGTGCGCGTGGCCATGAGTTGGGAGCCGAAGAGGGTGAGGGCCAGCAGCACGGCGGTGGCGGCGGTGAGCGCGGTGAACGTGCTGGTGAGGCCGGAGACGGTGGGGGTGTCCCGCACCGCGCCCAGCTGATCTGCCACGTTGGTGATGAGCGAATTCGGCACCACTCCCTGCGCCAGCCGCGCCACCTCGGCAGCGTCGGCGCCCCGCTCCACGGCCACCAGCACCAGCGTGGCGGGCGGCACGTCCTGCGTCCATCGTTCGACGCTCATCACACCCCAGGCCGCGCCGGTGCGGATGCCGGGCGGGCTGGCGAGGGGATCCAGCACCAGCACGTCTCCCACGGGCTCCAGGCGTGCGGGGCCGGGGTTGATGGGCACCTCCGCGCCCAGCACGACGGCGGCCTCCTCCCCGAACAGCGCTGGGGGCAGCGGCGAGCCGAACGGCGAGGCTGCGTAGGCATCCAGAAGAGCGGGCTCCGCCAGCCAGAGCCGCACCCGGGCCTCCTGCTCACCCTGTTGGTTCAGGCGGTGGTTGGTGCCGGCGTCATGGATGCGGGCGACGGCGTGCACGCCGTCGATGGCTTCCAGTTGGGTGCGCATCTCATCCGAGATGCGGGGGCCGCTGATGCGCAGCGTGGAGCCGTTGGCCTCCCAGGTGGCGCGCTCGGTGCCCGCGATGATGGAGCCGAGCAGCGCGGCGCTGAGCACGGCGATGGTGGTGCCGAGCACCACGGTGAACACGGGCGTGAGGCCACCGGCGGGGTCGCGGTGGGCGCGCACGCTGCCAAGGAAGGCCGCCAAGCCGCGACCGCCGCGCCGCAGCCCGCTGAGGAAGCGCAGCGGTAGGGGGTAGAGGCGCAGCGCCAGCAGGCAGGCGGCGATGGTGATGAGCACGGGGGTGGCGGTGGCCAGGAGGTCGAGGCCCTCGGCGGGGGCGCCGTCGCGGCTGAGCAACGCCCAGACGGCAGCCGCGGTGAGGATGCCGACGACGGCTTCGGCAATCACGCGCGCCCGGCCCGGGCGCAGGGCGAGATCTGCGCGGGTGCGCACCGGCCCCACCTGCTGCGCCGCCCAAGCCAGCGCGAGCGCGGGGACGGCGCCGATGACGAGCGCGATGAGCCATGGGATGAGGCCGTGCGCTCCGGGCGTGAGCAGCGTGCCGATGAGGTGGCCCAGCAGCGCCGCCGGGATGCCCAGCAGGAGGCCTTCGCCCGTGAGCATGCGCCGGAGTTGGTGGCGGGACAGGCCGCGGGCGGTCACGAGTTCCAGCGTGGCGCGTCGGCGCTCGATGACGAGTTGGCCAGCGAGTACCACCAGCGCGATGGCCACCGCGAGGGGCCCGACGGCGGCCACTGCCACCACCGCGCGCGTGGTGTCCTGCTGGGCGGCGACGGTGGTGAGGCGCGGCCCCAGCTCGGACTCGAGGCGGAACTCGACGGGGATGAGGCCCACGTCGTTCTCGGGATCGGCGGCAGGGAGGTTGGGGTAGCGCTGCGCCAGGAGGCCGGTCACCTGGTTGCGCAGGCCACGCACGTCAACGTCTGCAAGGTGGGTTGTGTTGACGCCGAACCATGCCTCGATGGTGATGGGTTCACGCACCCCTGGGCCGCGCTGGGTGGCCGAGAAGGTGCCGCCGAGGTGGCCGGGGGCGAGGAACAGCCCGCCCACGAGCGCCGTGCCCCTGTCCGGGTTGGCCTCCTCAGCGAAGTTGCGGCCGTAGGGGATGTGTTCCCAGCGGGTGTCTGCGGGGTCAATCGGGCGGAAGATGCCTGTCAACGTGGTGTTGGCGGAGGTGCTGGCGTCGATCAGGTCGCCCACCTGCCAGCCGAGTTTCTCGGCGACGGTATCCAGTACGGCAACCTCGGTGGTGCCGGCCTCGCCCCTGACGGCGGGCCAGGCTCCGTCGACCAGTTCGGTATGCGTGGCGATGTCTGGATCCAGGTAGAACCTGAAGCGGGCCTCGTAGTAGCCGGTCTCGGGTGGGGGAGTGATGGTGACGGTGCCGGTGGCCTCGACGTGGCCCACGAACTGGGGCTCTGCCAACAGCGAGCGCAGCGGCTCTGGCTGGGCGCTCCTGATGACGCTGAGCGCCTCACGGTGCGGCTCCCACGGATCCGCTTGCCCGGTGACCCCGGATTCGCCGGTGGTGTGGGCCCACGAGCCTGAGATGTCGCCTTGGATGGCCGAGAGCCCGTCCAGCGCTTGGGTGAGTTGTCGGTCGTCGAGCGCGGCCATCAGCCGGGGCGTGGCAGCGGTGAGCGCCGCGAGGATCGCCACGCTGAACGCGAGGAGGAGCGCCGGCCAGCGCTCGTCGGAGAACTGCCGCCACAACAGTTTCAGCGCGCTCACCGGACCTCCTCCCGGTACTCGTTGTCGAGGGCCTGCTTGCGCACGGCGGCGGCCAGCAGCCACAGGATGACGGCGACGGCGAGCGCACCCGCGGCGAGCATCGCCAACCATGGCGGCAGATCAGGGGTGAGCGGGCTGCGGAAGTGCAAGCCTGAATCTGAGCCTGAACGCACGATGTGTTCCACCGTCAGCCAACTCACCAACCAGCCGGCGCCGATGCCTGCCGCCGTCGCGATGGCCAGCACTCCGCCGGTCTCCCAGGCGCGGCTGCGGCCCTGCGTGCGCGGGGTCATGCCCATGGCGCGCAGCACCGCCACCTCGGAGCGGCGGGCGGCCAGTTGGGTGGCGGCCGCTGCGGCCAGTCCCGTGAGTGAGAGGAGAAGGGCGCTCCCAGCGGCGATCCACAGGGAACGCGCCGCGGCGCCCGTGGGGGCGGGGGTGTCGTCGGCGATCTCCACCGCGGTGATGCCAGGCACCCGGGCCGCCTCGGCGCGCACCGTGGTGGGGTCTGCGTCGATGCTCGCCCACATCTCGGAGGGCCAGCGCAAGGGGTTGGGGGTGGTGGAGAGGTAGGAGGAGACGGCGGCGGAATCCGCCATGACCCCCTGGGCGGTGGCGATACCCGGAAGGGCGGGCACGACGTCAGCCACGACGGCGGGGAGTCGCCGGCCGAAGGCCGCGAGGTCGAGGGAACTACCCACGCTGAGCGTGGAGGCGTCGGCCACCGCCGTGGTGATGGCCACCGGGATGGGCTCCGGCCTGCTCGCCACCACATCGGCCAGCACGCCGTCGGGGTCATGGCCCACGAACGGCACGCCCGGGCCCACGCTGATCGTCTCTGGGGCCCCCGAGAGTGTGAGGCACCACGCGGGGTTTCTGGTGTCGAGGATGGCCACGGGGTAGGGCGGCTTGTTGGGGCTGAGGTGCCTGAAGGTCACGGTGCCCCCGCCGCCCTCGACTTCGACCACCTCCACCTGGATGTCCCATGCCGGTTCGACGGCAGCCGCGGCGTCGAGATAGTGCTGGGCGGCCGGGAGGGTGACGGCCTGGTCCGAGGTCCACTGCCCCGCGCCGCCCAAGGGGGTGCCGTCGGCGGTGAAGGCGATGGTGAGCTCGATGGTGGAGTTGTCGCCATCCAGTTGGTCAGCGGCGATTTGGAAGCCCTCGATGACGAACTGGCCATCATTGGGCAGTTCAATCTGGGTGGTGGCGCGGCCTGTGAGGGGGATGAACACAGGGCCTTCGGGCGGGGCCGTGAAGGTGTCTGGAGGGGTGTCGATCGTGATCGCCGGGCCCGGGATGGTGCGGCTCAGGCCGGTGGTGAGGTCGCGCAGCGTCAGCCGCGAGGAGAAGCCCTGTGGCATGTTGATGCGGCCGTAGAAGTCGTCGGTCCAGGCGCGCACCATCGCCTCCTCTTCGCCGGTGAGCGGCTTGTCGCCCTGCTGGAAGGCGGAGCGGTTGATCTCCTCCATGCGGTCGAACTGGATCTGCTGCCACGGATCCAGGAACGTGCGGCCCGTGAGTTCGACGGCCAGGGTGGAGGCGCCGTCGGGAATAGCCATGGGTGGCACCGCGACGGCGCGCTGGGGCAGCTCGGGGAGGCGCAGCCCATGGGGGAGGGCGACGATGTCAGCCAGATTGTCCATTGGCGCGGCCACGGCTGTGACGGGGGAGTCGCCCACGCCGGCCGCCTCGTCGAGCCACACTGGCACGGCGGCGGTGACGCCCTCGACGGAGGCAAGCCCTGGCAGCCGCAGCCCGGCGATGTCGGCGTCCAGGCTGGAGAGTGTGGCGCGGAGCGGCGCCCCGTTGGCGAGCGTGGTGAGGTCGCGGTGGTTGGCCGCGGCGGTGCCGGCGTAGAGCGCCGCAAAGGTCGCTGTGCCGGTGGCCAGGATGGTGAGCGTGACGGGCACGGCGTGCACCACCAGCCCGCGCGCAAGCTGCGCGCCGGCCAGCCAGATCCCGGTGGAGCCACGGCGCGTGAAGGCCTCGATCAGCCGGGCGATGGGACCCAGCGCCACCAACCCCACGACGGCGGCCGCGGCCAGCAGGAACGCCGGGGCCAACGCAGGGACGAGCTCGAAGCTGGTGGCCGTGCGCAGCTGCCAGGTGGTGACGGCCGCGGCGGCGAAGACGATCAAGAGTGCCGCGGTGCCGGCCACCGCGCGGACCCTGTCGGTACGGGGGCGGCCGGCCAGCGAGGCGGTGGAACGCGCGGTGACTGCCCAGACGCACATCAGTGCCAGGGCCAGCGAACCGAAGCCGCCCAGCAATACTGTGGGGAGCTGGGCGCTGCTGCCGGAGACCAGCCAGAGAGCGGCTATGGCGAGGGCGGTGCCCACAGCCGTGCCCACCACGGTGACCAACGTGACCTCGGCCAGCCCCATGCCCAAGAGTTGGCGGCGGCTGGCGCCCCGTGCGGCCAGAAGTTCGTGCTCCCGTTGCCGCGTGGCGCCCAGCAGTCCAGACACCTGCACCAGGCCCACGGCGGCCACCAGCAACAGCACGCTCACGGGCACGATGCCGAAGGCGCGCCCGATGGCCCAATCCCGCGAGGCTCGCTCCGCCGTCGAGGCCAGGCTGCCGTCGACGACGATGCCGCGGCCAGTGAGATCCGCCTCGTCCACGAGCGCCTTGGCGCGCTCTGCGGCCTCCGCTAGCGAATTGAGCTGTTCGGGGGTGATGCGATCGGCATCCGGCACGACGGACCAGCGGAGGAAGGGGTCGCCTCCGGTGAGGGCGGTGGGGTCGACGATGAGGGGGCCGTTGGACGTCGCATCTGCACCGTCCGTGACGAGGGGGTCGCCGAACCAGACGGGGTTGGACTTCTCGGCCGCCTCCCAGAGGGCCGTGACGGTGAGCTCGTGGTCGTCGATGGTGAACACGCTGCCCACCTGCGCGCCCAGCGCGGCGGCCGCGTCAGCCTGCAGCGCCGCCTCCGTGGGAGCGGTGGGCCAGGCTCCATCGGTCACGGCGAGGAGGCCGGGGGAGAGATGCTCGCCCGCCCAGAGCGTGATGCGCTGGGGGAGCTCTGCGCCGTCGAGTGATCCGCGCCGGGGCTCCGAGACGCGCGTGGTGTGGATGGTGACGGGCGCAGGGGCGAAGCCCTCCTCCAGTTTGGCCCGGGCGGAGGAGTCTTGGGCGGCCACGTCGTCGCCCATCCGGGTTTGCGCCTGCACGGCCCCGGCCCCCGGCTCTGCGGTGGTGAGGGCGGTGCGGGCGGCCTCGGTGGCCAGCGATCCTGCATGCCCGACAACGAAGGCGAGGATGCCGGAGGTGATGGTGACGAGCGCGAGGAGAGTGGCCAGCAACAGACGCGAGGCCCTGGCCCGCCGTGCAGCCCAGCCCCACCAGGTCGTCATGGGGCTTCAGCGTAGTGGGGGTGGCACTAGCCCGTGGGGAGTCCCGGGAAGTAGGCTCTGCCGGGTGAGCAATGACGCACCTGGATTCTTCGGTTCCTACGGCGGCCGGTTTGTGCCCCCGCAGCTTGAAACGCCCCTCGCAGAGGTGGCTGAGGCCTACGAGGAGGCGATCAAGGACCCTGCCTTCATGGCCGAGTACGAGGCGCTCCTGACGGACTACGTGGGGCGGCCGTCGCCGCTGTTCAAGGCGCAACGCCTCACCGACGAGCTGGGCGGCGCCACCATCTACCTCAAGCGCGAGGATCTCAACCACACCGGCGCGCACAAGATCAACCACTGTCTGGGCGAGGCCCTACTGGCCAAGCGGATGGGCAAGAAGAAGCTGCTCGCCGAGACCGGCGCGGGCCAGCACGGCGTGGCGCTGGCCACCGCGGCGGCGCTCGTGGGCCTCGAATGCGAGATCCACATGGGTGCCATCGACATCGCCAAGCAGCACCCCAACGTGGTGCGCATGCAGTTGCTCGGGGCCAAAGTGGTCTCCGTGGAGAGCGGGGGCGCGTGCCTCAAGGACGCCGTCGACTCTGCGTTCGGGGTGTTCGCTGCGGATTACCACGACACGTTCTTCGCCATCGGCTCCGTGGTGGGCCCCCACCCGTACCCCATCATGGTGCGGGATTTTCAGTCGATCGTCGGGCGCGAGGCGCGCGAGCAGATCTTGGCCAAGGAGGGTCGCCTGCCGGATGTGCTGATCGCCTGCGTGGGTGGCGGCTCGAACGCCATGGGCCTGTTCAACGCCTTCCTCGACGACGCCGACGTCAAGATCTACGGCGTTGAGCCTGCCGGTCGCGACCTGGGTGTGGTGGGCGAGCACGCGGCCACCATGACGCTGGGCTCAGACGGCATGTTGCACGGTATGAAGACCATCGTTCTGCAGGACGAGCAGGGCGAGCCGACGGCGGTCCACTCGATCGCGTCGGGCTTGGACTACCCAGGGGTCGGCCCGCAGCACGCGCATTTGAAGGAGACCGGCCGCGTCGAGTACGTGCATGCGTCGGACGCAGAGACCCTCGAGGCCTTCCAGCTGCTGTGCCGCACGGAGGGCATCATCCCGGCGCTCGAATCCAGCCACGCGCTGGCTCACGCCATGCGGATCGCGCCCGGGATGGGCAGCGACGAGATCATCGTGGTGAACCTGTCTGGCCGCGGCGACAAGGACATCGATTACGTGGCCGAGAGGCTGGCGGAACTGGATTCCTGAATCTTCGCCTTTGGAAAACTGCCACATCGTGCCCGTCTTCCACGTGCAACCGAGCGGCCGTGCTAAGCCCCGAATCGAAGCGTTCTCTCACCGCAGGTGCCCGATCGCCCACCAGCGTGGTAAGTCCGATTCTTGAGGCCTCGGCCCCCACTCACCCCACCGACAGCCCGCCGCCCGGTCCACGCTCAAGTCAGAAGAGCCCCACATGCGGGCGATGCGGCCGTTTTCATACGGTGAAGCAAATGGGCCGCGGCGATGCCGCGGCCCACTTGCTGTGATCGGGTCAGAGCGAGTCGATGATCTCGTTCAGCGTGGCGCTGGGGCGCATCACTGCCGAGGTCTTCTCTGCGTCCGGCTTGTAGTAGCCACCGATGTCTGCGGCCTTGCCCTGGGTGCCGATCAGCTCCTCCAGAATCTGCGGCTCCTTCTCCGCCAGCGCGGCGGCGACGGGCTTGAAGGTCTCGGCGAGCTCGGCGTCGTCGGTCTGCGCTGCCAGCTCCTCAGCCCAGTAGCGAGCCAGCCAGTAGTGCGAACCGCGGTTGTCGATGCCGCCGAGGCGACGGGTGGGGGACTTGTCGTTGTCCAGGAACTGGCCGTTCGCGCGGTCCAGCGTGGTGGCGAGCACCGCGGCGCGCGCGTTGCCCTCCGTCTGGGCCAGGTGCTCGAACGAGGCGGCCAGGGCCAGGAACTCGCCCAGCGAATCCCAGCGCAGGTAATCCTCTTCCACGAGCTGCTGGACGTGCTTCGGGGCAGAGCCGCCGGCGCCCGTCTCGAACAGGCCGCCGCCGGCCATGAGCGGCACGATGGACAGCATCTTGGCGGAGGTGCCCAGCTCGAGGATGGGGAACAGATCCGTCAGGTAGTCGCGCAGGACGTTGCCGGTGACCGAGATGGTGTTCTCGCCCTTGCGGATGCGCTCGATCGAGTACTTCGTCGCCTCGATGGGGCTGAGGATCTCGATGGTGAGGCCATCGGTGTCGTGATCTGCCAGGTAGGTCTTGACCTTCTCGATGAGGTTGCGGTCATGCGCGCGCTCGGTATCGAGCCAGAAGACCGACGGCCAGCCGGTGAGGCGGGCGCGGGTCACGGCCAGCTTCACCCAATCCTGGATGGGGGCGTCCTTGGTCTGGCAGGCGCGCCAGATGTCGCCAGCGGCAACATCGTGGCTCATCAGCACGTCGCCGGCCTGGTTGACGACCTCGACCACGCCGTCGGAGGCGATCTCGAAGGTCTTGTCGTGCGAGCCGTATTCCTCGGCCTTCTGCGCCATGAGGCCCACGTTGGGGACGGTGCCCATGGTGGAGGGATCGTAGGCGCCGTTGGCCTGGCAATCCTCGATCACGGCCTGGTAGACGCCGGCGTAGGAGGAATCAGGCAGCACGGCGAGCGTGTCGTCCTCTTCGCCATCTGGGCCCCACATGTGGCCAGAGGTGCGGATCATGGCCGGCATCGATGCGTCGACGATGACATCTGACGGCACGTGCAGGTTGGTGATGCCCTTGTCCGAGTTGACCATCGCGAGGCGGGGGCCATCTGCGATGCCCTGCTCGAAGGCCGCCTTGATCTCGGCGCCGTTGCTCAGCTTGTCGAGCCCGGCGTAGATCGCGCCCAGGCCGTCGTTGGCCGAAAGCCCGGCGGCAGCCAGATCAGCGCCGTACTTCTCGAAGACCTGCGGGAAGAACGCCTTGATGACGTGGCCGAAGATGATGGGATCAGAGACCTTCATCATGGTGGCCTTGAGGTGCACGGAGAACAGCACGCCGGCCTCCTTGGCCGCGGCGACCTGCTCCGCAAGGAAGGCATCCAGCGCGGCGGCGCGCATCACGGTGCCGTCGACGACCTCGCCCTCGAGCACCTTGAGGCCGTCCTTCAGCACGGTCTCGGTGCCGTCTGCAGCGCGGTGGCGGATGGTCAGCACGTCGTCGGCCGGGAGGACGACCGACTGCTCGTTGTGGCGGAAGTCATCCGCGTCCATGGTGGCCACGGCCGTCTTCGAATCAGCCGACCACGCGCCCATGCGGTGGGGGTTCTTGCGGGCGTAGTTCTTCACGGATTCCGGCGCGCGGCGATCAGAGTTGCCTTCGCGCAGCACGGGGTTGACGGCCGAGCCCATGACCTTGGAGTAGCGGGCGCGGATGTCGCGCTGCTCGTCCGTTTGCGGGTCCTCCGGGTAATCCGGGATGTTGAAGCCCTGCGCCTGGAGCTCGGCGACGGCGGCCTTGAGCTGGGGGACCGAGGCCGAGATGTTCGGCAGCTTGATGATGTTGGCTTCGGGCGTCTTGGCCAGTTCGCCGAGCTCGGTCAGGGCGTCGTCGACCTGGGTCTCGAGGCGATCTGGGAACTGGGCGAGGATGCGCCCTGCCAGCGAGATGTCTCGCGTCTCGATATCGACGCCTGCCTGGCCGGCAAAGGCGTTGATGATCGGGAGGAACGAGTAGGTGGCGAGAAGGGGGGCCTCGTCGGTGAGGGTGTAGATGATCTTGCCCACGAAAGAACTCCTTGAGTCGGGATGCGCCTCCCCAGCTTAGCCATCGGTGCCGCTGTTCGTTGGCCGCGAACGGCGGTTGGGCAGGCGCGCGGCTTCTTTGGACTAATCCGTTCGATTGGGTAGCCTGTACCCACGAGTTAGTGAAGATCCGCGGCAAGACCGCGATGAACAAAGCAAGGGGGTCGACCCGATATGGGGCGCGGCCGTGCACGGGCGAAGCAGACCAAGGTCGCTCGCGAGCTCAAGTACCGTTCGATCGACACGGATTTCTCGTCGCTCGAGCGTGAGCTACGTGGAGATTTCGTCGACGATTACCAAGAGACCGAAGACGAGACCGTCGACGACGATGACCCTTACGCCGAGCTTGCTGCGGAGTACGAGGATTACGACGGCGAGGACAGCTACGACGACTACGAGCGTCGCTCCTCCTGATCGCCTCCTCTCGTGACCACTTGGGTGCCAGACACCGAACTCGTCGGTTACGAGCAGTTCCTGATCTCACTGGAAGGGGAACCCACCTACGCCTTGGAACCTGAAGGTTCCTTGGTGGCCACTGTCGTGCGCAGAAATGCGCCTGCGGAGGCCCGCGCCGTCCTGTACGTGCATGGGTGGAACGACTATTTCTTCCAAACCCATCTGGCCGACGAGATGGCCGCGCTGGGCTTCGACTTCTACGCCCTGGATCTCCGCCGCTACGGTCGCTCACTGCGCAAGGGACAGCTCGCTGGCTACATCACCAGCCTCGACGACTACTTCGTGGAGCTGGACGCCGCCGTCGAACTGATCCGCGATGAGGGTCACACGGAGATCGTGTTGATGGGGCACTCCACCGGAGGCCTCACGGCATCCCTCTACGCCGACGCGCGGCCCGGCACCTTCGCCGCGGTGGTGTTGAACGCGCCGTGGTTGGAAGCCAGCGGCAACACGCTGCTCAGGCCAGCCATGAGCGCCGCCCGCACCATCGCGGCCACGCAGGTGATTCCTGTCACTGACACTGGCTACTACCGCCGCTCCATCTCCGCCTCCGAGGAGGGGGAGTGGGAGTACAACCTCAACCTGAAGGGGGATCCGGCGTTCCGGCCCCGGGTGGGTTGGCTGGCTGCCGTCACCAGTGGCCACGCGCGGATCGCCGAAGGGCTCCGCATCGACTGCCCGGTGCTCGTGGCTATCTCAGAGCGGTCCCTGTTCAGCCGCACCTGGGGGGAGGAGCAGCATCTGGCAGACACCGTTCTGGACGTGAACCTCATCGCTGCTCGCGCGCCCAAGCTGGGCAACACCGTCGCAATCGTGCGGATTTCTGACGGGATGCATGACCTGGTGCTGTCCAGGGAGGAGGTGCGCGCCGTCGTATTCGCGGAGTACGCGCGCTTCCTGCAGTGCTACGCCACGCCGGCTTCCTGAACGCATCTGGTCGTCGGCAAAGAAAAAACCCCCGGCCGAACCGGGGGAGTTGCTTGTGGTGGCCAGGGCCGGGATCGAACCGGCGACCTTCCACTTTTCAGGCGGACGCTCGTACCAACTGAGCTACCTGGCCGTTTGGCCTGGCGGTATCCGCCATACCAGCGACCCCGACGGGACTCGAACCCGCGACCTCCGCCGTGACAGGGCGGCGCGCTAACCAACTGCGCTACGGGGCCAATTTCTTGACCCGGCCGGTTTCCCGACCGTGCTGGCTGGGCCAGCCCGGTAACTATAGCGTGACTTCCGCTTGGTTGTCACATCGGGTAAAACCCGTTGTCGTTACCGTTTTGCTTCCGCACCGAGGTGTGGAGGCTTCGCATCCCCAACGGGATTCGAACCCGTGCTACCGCCGTGAAAGGGCGGGGTCCTAGGCCGCTAGACGATGGGGACCGGCTCGCACAATGGTAGCCGGAAACCGGTGTCTGGTTCCAACCCGGGCCGGGTTGGGTCAGCCGTAGGTGTTGATGTGGACGTGGTCGTAGTGGTTTGCGGTGTCGTTGCCGCGGCTCGACATCCAGCGCCAGCCCTCGCTGTTGCGCTGCACGGACCAGATCTTCTGCCCGAAGATGATGTAGTTGATGTTGTACTGGGCGGCGTTGTTGCGGTAATAGTTCGCGATCTCCCAGCCCAACTCCTGGTTGTTCTTGTACCCGGGGATCATCACATCGACGGCGCGGCCGGCCGGGTGATCCGGCGTGACGTCCTTTCGCCAGCCGTACTGCGTCTTGATCTGCGGGTAGCGGGCCCACACGTCCCACGCGATGGCCTGGACGTTGGCGTTGGTCAAATGCAGGCCGGAGGAGTAGCCCTTGTTGATGGCGGCGCTGTTGCCCCCTGACGCACCACTCGTGGCGGTGGCGGGCGGGGTGTTGGCCACGTAGCGGGCGGTGACCCAGCGCACCTCGCCGTTGATCACGATCTGAGCGCGGCCGTTCTCAACCAAGCCGGTGACCTGCAGCTCGCCGCCTCGGGGCACTTCGCCGTTGTACTTGGTGCCGGTGCTCGCCGCCCAGATGTTGAGGACAGTGGTGGCGAACCGCTTGGTGGTGCTCGGAGTAGCGGAGCCGGCGGGGGCTGCCGTCAGCGCGATGGGGACGAGGTACCGGGCGTTGACCCACCGCACGGCGCCGCCGTGGATGACCTGGGCCATGCCGTTGACGGTTTGGCCAGTGGTGTCGAAGATGGTGCCAGCTGGCGCGTCGCCGAGGTTCGTGTAGGCCGCGTCGGCGGACGTGCGCACCATGAGGGCGACGGTGCCGCGTGCCTTGCCGGTGGCCATGGGCAGCGACGAGTAGGCGGCGGCAGCGGTGTCGCTCAGGTAGCGGGCGGCGGCCCAGTAGGTGTTGCCCTCGTAGGTGAGCTGGGCCCACTCTGCGCTGACCGTGCCGGTGAGTTCGAGGCGGGTGCCCCGCTGCACCTGGGTGCCCACAGTGTCACTGGTGGAGGGCCCGGTGCGGAGGTTGAGGGTGGCCGTGGTGTACACAGTGCCCTTTGAGCCCTCTACGGTGCCGTTGCTCTCGGTGGAGGTGGGTGCTCCGGAGAGGACGCCGCTGCCCACGAGGTAGGCGCTGGCGACGTAGGCGGTGCGACCGTTGAAGGTGACCTCGGTCCAGCCGTCCTTCGAGCCGTGTGCCTGGAGGCTCTGGCCCACTGCCAGGACGGCGAGGCTCTTGCTGGCGGTGGTGGGTTCGACTCTGACGTGGACGCGGGTGCGGGCGCTGACTTCGCCGTTGTTTGCGTCAGCTGCGGGGCCGAGGGCGATGCCGCCCAGACCTTGCGCGAGAACAGCGATGCCGACCGCGGCCGCGGCTGCCCGCAGGCCCTTCAGTGTCTTTCTCACGTCTCTCCTCGTACGTCATTGGTGAGGCGTGGACGTGCCGCTTCCCCGGGCTGATGCGACAGCCCCGGCACGTCCTCCGCTGCGATGGACATTAGGTAAGAACCGGGGGGTCCAACAACGATTGGTTGAGAGTTTCTTAGTCAGGAGCAAGGTGACACGCCGTGGTTTCCTGAAAAACAACACGCGTGTAATTCCATGCCTGTCGAGTCCCTCAAATGTCTGTGACGAGGGGTGATGCGCCTGGCCAGGGTGCGGATGCAGGTGTGTATCCTGCGCTGGAGGTTGTGAAATATTCTCAGTGAAGCTTGAACTCAAGTCCAGCTTGAGGTTGATGGTTGGAGGTTGAGGTTCAGGGGCCGCTCAGGGTTGAACCCAACTCTTGGCGGAGGTGCTGGACCAGTGGTGAGCCATGCCCAGCACCTGGGCCGGCACGTAGCCGGCCTGGAGATCGGCGGGGGTCAGGGTGGTGGCCCCGGTCAGCTCGGCGAGCCGCCGTCGATCCTGGGAGGAGGCCGCCGCGGCCACGACGGGGAGGTTCAGCGCCCGGCGGTTCGCGGCGAGAGTGGCGATGACCTCTGGGTGCAGCTCGGCCGCCACGATGACGAGGGGCGTCTCGGGGGTGGCGTGTTGGAGCGGCGCCAGGAGTTCGCGCATCGCGGTGACCTCGCCGTCGACGATCAGCAGGCGCGGGTGCTCCCACGAGGCGCCGTCTGGGTTGGTCGCGAAGTCCCGGTGCGCGTGGCCGAATCCGAAGCCCTCCCCGGCCTTCGGGAGGTCGCGGGCGTAGAGGGACGACGGGCTGGGCATTGCGTCCACCTCGTCTTGCGTGACGTAGTGGGGGACGTGGGAATCTACGACGGCGTGGTCGCGGCGCGGGGCTGGCTCGCCCGTTCCGGTGCGCAGGCGGGCCTCGCGCCGGTCGAGCAGCATCGCGCCGGCGAGAAGCAGCAGGCCGACCGCGACCACGATGACGAACCAGAGCCAGGAGGGCATGGGAACAAGCGTGCCACGCCCGCGGCGCGCTATCCTGTCTAGGCCCCTATAGCTCAGTTGGCAGAGCAGTGGACTTTTAATCCATGGGTCACGGGTTCGAGCCCCGTTGGGGGCACCGCTTCCAGCCGTAGCCAATCCACGCCATGCCTACTGCGCTGAGGAGGAACAGAACATGACTCGAAAGTTGACCATTGACCTCGGCGAGGGCCCTGTCGCCGTGACGGATGGTGGGGATGTCGATCTGGACGCCGTCGACTACCGTGCTGGTGACGGCAGTCGCATCACCAACGCCATCGCCGAGGAGTGGGCGAAGGAAGCTGAGCAGCGGGGCGGACGGCCGCACCTCGATCCAGAGAAGCAGCCGTCCATTCGGCTGGCATTCCGGGTTCCCGAGGGTCTGAGCGATCGTATCGATGATCTGGCCGCCAAGACTGGGCGACGACGTTCCGATGTGCTGCGTGCAGCCGTGGAAGCCTATCTCGAGGCTGTCTGAGGCGGGCTTGGAGGGCGCGTGCCTCCCGGTTCAGAGCTTGAGCCAGGGTGGGTCGATCGCGGGCGGTTCCACGTGCCTCTCCCACTGCTGCCACCACTCCATGGCGCCGGGCGGCAGGGGGATGGCCTGCGAGGCGCGCACCAGATCACGCAACTCCACCTTCACGCTGCGCAGGCGGCGGATGTCGCGGGCCGTGGGGGCCTCAAGCGCGAGGAACTCGTCCTCCGCCTGAAGCGTGCGCATCCGCAGCTCGATGATGCGGCGATGGCGGGCCTCCGCGTCCTCATCCAACTCAAGGTGCACCTCTGCCGCGCGGAACCAGCCGTAGGCCTCGTTGATCGCGATCAGCCCGGGGTGCACGGTCATGGCGTCGTGCACGCTCAACTCCGGCCAGATCACCTTGGCGTCGGCCGAGTGCGCGTAGGCGAGCTCGTCGCGGCCGGCCTCGTCGATCAAGATCTCCGTTGACCGCATCACGACAGCGAACAGATCCGCGTCAGCCATGGAGCCGCGCCGCTGCACGCCCTGGCTCTGGGAGCTGACGACGTAGTTGCGGGCCGCGCCCAGATGCCCGATCGCGAGCTCCGCGGGCAGGTTCTCCCTGGCCCCGCCGTCGACATAGGTCTCCTCGCCGATCGGCACGGGGCGGAAGACGGCCGGGATGGAGCAGGAGGCGAGAACGCCGACGGCGAGATCGTGGCGCGGGCCGGGCAGCGGCTCGTTCCGGCGGCCCACGAGCTCGCCGTGCTGCGTCATGTAGCGCAGCTCGCCGGATTCGAGGCTGACCATGGCGATGCGCAGCGTCATGCCGGATTCGGAGACGCGCTGCGGGGAGAACATGTCGTCCTCCAACAACTGAGCCAGCACCGGCCCAGGGCGGTACATCGAGCGCGTGCGCTCCACCCCCATCGCGACGGCGTTGAGCTCGCCCAGCTTCACTCGGCCCAGCGCGCCGGCCACGGCGCCCAGCGATGCGAGCGACCAATCCGAGCGGATGTCCTCGTCAGGAGCCAGAGCGAGCTCCAGCGGATCAGGTTCTGGGGGCGACGGCGGGCTCTCCGGGGCCTGCGACACGAGGCGGCGGAACGGCAGCGATGGCAGTTGCAGCAGCGGCTGGCGGGGCTTCGGCGGCTCCGGCTTCAGCGGCTTCATCAGTTCCAGGAGGGTGGGGCCTTGGCGCTCGAGGGTCGCGAACCACGGGCGCGGCGTGAACATGTCCTCCGGCACCGTCATGGCGTCCCAGATGCCGCGCAGGCGGGTCAGGAAGGCATGCTGCTCCTCAGCGGTGCTGCCCTGCGCCAGCGCGCTGGCGATGATGGCGCCAGCGGAGGCACCCACGAAGATGGTGGGCGTGAACCGCTCGTCGTGGCGGTAGAGGTAATCCAACGCACCCAACTGGAAGCTGGCCCTGGAGCCGCCGCCAGAGAGGGTGCAGCTCACCATCTCCGGCTGCGGATCCTGCGCGAAGAACGGAAGCCCGAACCAACCCTTGCCTGCCATGGGCTCAAGGGTACTGGGCCCTTCGACCGCGACGCGGTGCTCCTGCGTCGCACGCGCCGCGGCTCAGGGAACGACTATCCGAGCGCGGTGTCGAGCGCCTTCCAGTCGATGCCCTCGGGTGACAGCGCCAGCACGGAGGCCAGCAGGCCCTGGCGGGCGGCCCGCACGTCGGCGTCCTCCGCGTTGACCAGGATGTCGTCGAAGAACTTCGCGGCCGCGGCCACCACGGGGGCGGTGCGGGTGAGCACCTCGCCCATGGGCTGCTCCGGGGTGTCTGCGGCAACGGCCTCGACGGCGTCCTTCAACGCCACCTCGGCACCTTCGCTCAGGCGCGAGGCGTCGTACCCGGCAGCCACGCCGTCGGGCAGGATGCGCGAGATGCGCACGTTGGTGGCAACGAGGTTGCGCAGCTGATCCCCGGCCTGGGCCTCGTCGAGCTCAGCCAGCAGGCGGGCGGCGCGGCCGGGCGCGTTGGCGGCGGGCAGGATTGCGGAGACGAGATCTGCCGAGCGGCCCTCGTCGCGCAGGAACTGGGCGAACCGGCCGATCGTGAACTCCAGTGCGGATTCGACGGCGTCCTCGGCCACGTCCACGCCCTGCTCAGCCAGACGCGCGACGGCGTCCTCGAGCCCGGCGCGGACCGTGAGGCCCTCGAGCGGGGTGCCGGCGGATTCACGCAGGATGCGTACCACGCCGAGCGCGGCGCGGCGCAGGCCGAACGGGTCAGACGACCCGGTGGGCTTGGCACCCAGCGCGAACATGGCGGCCAGGAGGTCGAAGCGGTCTCCAAGGGCGAGCAGCGCGCCCGGTACGGACTGCGGCACGGTGTCTGCGGAGGTGTGCGGCTGCTCCATCTCGTAGAGCGCGTCCGCCACTGCCTGCGTCTCGCCCTTGCGGACGGCGTACTCGCGCGCGATGAAGCCTGCGAGCGAGCTCATCTCGACCACCATCTGGGTAGCCAGATCGAACTTGGCGAGCTGACCGGCACGGGTCAGGGTCTCGCGGTCTGCGCCGTCGATGCCAATGCGGTCTGCCAGCTTGCCGGCCACGTCAGCGATGCGGCGGGCGCGCATGCCCACCGAACCCAGCCGATCCTCGAAGGTCAGCGCGTCAAGGCCGGGCACGAAGCCGTCGACGTTCTCGGCAGCGAGATCTGCGTTCCAGAAGAACAGGGCGTCCTCGTAGCGGGCGCGGATGACGGATTCGTTGCCGGTGCGCACCACGTCTGCGTCGCACAGGCCGTTGGCCATGGTGACGAAGTGGGCGGCAAGCTTGCCGTCCTTGTAGACGGGCAGGTAGCGCTGGTGCTTGCGCATGACGGCGGTGAGGATCTGCTCGGGGAGATCGAGGTAGCGCTCATCAAAGCTGCCCAGCACGCCGCGGGGATCCTCCACGAGGTTGGTGATCTCGTCGATGACGGCGACCTCGCCGTCGACATTGATGGAGCCGCCAGCTTCGCTCGCCAGCTGCTCGGCCTGGCGCACGACGGAGGCGCGGCGCGACTCGGTGGCCAGGATGATCGCGCCCTGCCGGAGGGTGGGCAGCAGGTCATCTGCGGCGGCGACGTCGACGAAGCCGACGAGGGCGCCGTCGGAGCGCTTGCCGCCCTCTTCGCCCTTGACTGCGCGCTGCAGGTAGGTGGTGCGGCCGGCGGTGAGGCCGGAGACGCTGACGGGCACCACGGTCTCGCCCCAGAGAGCGACCAGCCAGCGGATGGCGCGGGAGAAGGACAGGTTGGCGTCATTCCAGCGCATGTTCTTCTCGGCACGCAGGCCAGACACGATGGAGGCGATTGCCTCGCCCGCGACGGTGAGGACGTCGCGGCCCTCCACCTTCACGGAGACGGCGGCATGCTCGGCGCCGCCGATCTCGGCCTTGGAGACCTGATCAGCGGTGACACCCTGGCCGCGCATGAAGCCTTCGAGGGCCTTGGTGGGGTTGCCGTCTGCGTCGAAGGCGGCGCTCCACTTGGGGCCCTTGCGGAGCTGCTCGGCGTCTGGCTCGCGGGCGGCCACGCCGTCGACGATGGCGACGATGCGGCGCGGGGTGCCGTCGACGGTGATGTCACCGTGGGTGAGGCGGCTGGCGGCGAGCTTCTCCGTGAGCGCAGTGCGCACGGCGTCAATGGTCTGGGGGACGACGTGCGGGGGAAGTTCCTCCACGCCGATCTCGAAGGCGAGGGTCTGGGGTTCGTCACCCAACGGTTCCTGAGCCAGGCCAGCGACGGAGGAGCCAGCCTGGTCGAAGGACGCGTCGGCGGCTTCGCGCATGAGCGGGAAGCCGAGCTCCTCGCGGCGCTCGATCCACAGGGCGGCGGTGTCTCGCATCAGGCGACGCATGGTGGCAAACGCCTTGGCGCGCTCCGTCGTCGAGATGGCGCCGCGGGCGTCCATGACGTTGAACGCGTGGCTGGACTTCAGGATGTAGCTGTGCGCCGGCACGGGGAGGCGCTGCTCCACCATGCGCGTGGCCTCCGAGACGTAGGTCTCGTAGAGGCGACGGTTGGCCTCGACGTCCGCGTCGTCGAGGTAGTAGCGGCTCATCTCGTACTCCTGCTGGCCGAAGGCCTCGCCGTACGTGACGGGGCGGCCGTCGGAGGCGATGGAGTAGACGATGTCCTTGAAGTGCGTCACGCCCTGCTGTGCCATCAGGATGCGCTCGACGCCGTAGGTGAGCTCCACGGGGATGGGGTCGAGGTTCTGGCCGCCCACCTGCTGGAAGTAGGTGAACTGCGTGATCTCCATGCCGTCGAGCCAGACCTCCCAGCCAAGGCCCCACGCGCCGATGGCCGGCTGCTGCCAGTTGTCCTCGACGAAGCGCACGTCGTGGGCGGAGAGATCGATGCCAAGGGCCTCGAGGGAGCCGAGGTAGAGCTCCTGGGGGTTGCCTGGCTCCGGCTTCAGGATCACCTGGAACTGGGTGTGCATCTGCAGGCGGTTGGGGTTCTCGCCGTAACGCGAGTCATCCGGCCGCACCGACGGCTCCACATAGGCCACGTCCCACGGCTCCGGTCCGAGGACGCGCAGCACGGTGGCGGGGTTCATCGTTCCGGCCCCGACCTCGGTGTTGAACGGTTGCCAGGTGAGGCAACCCTTCGAGGTCCAGTAATCGGAGAGACGGCGGAGGGCATCTTGCATGGTCAGCACCCCGTCATGCTATCGACTTCCCGCCTGAACCCCCACCCGGTGCACGCGCGGTGGTGGGTAGGGTCGGTGCATGAAGGTTGTGATCCCCAGTTCATACCCGGGCGAGGTGCCCAGTTTCGACGGCGTGGACGTCGTCGTCGTGCCCCATCGCGAGCCCGTTCCAGAGGAGCATCTGGACGCCGAAGTGCTGGTGGCATGGCGCCAACCCACCCCCATCATCGAGGACGCCGCGCGCCGCATGGGCCGGTTGAAGCTGGTGCAGGGGCTGGCCGCCGGGCCGGACAACGTCGTCGCGGCAGGGTTCGCCGATGATGTGACCATCACCAGCGGTGTGGGCCTGCACAACGTGACTGTCGCGGAGCACGCCTTGGCGTTGTCGCTGGCCCTGGTCCGCTTCCTGCCGCTTGCCATGGAGCGCCAGCGTGAGCGGAAGTGGGACCACTACCTGGGCGGTGCGGTGGCCGAACGCGGCGACGACGGTCGTGTGGTCTCCCTTCGCGGAGCGAGGGTGACGGTGTGGGGCTTCGGCTCGATCGCCTCGGCGCTGGCCCCTCTGCTGGCCGCGCTCGGGGCCGAGGTGACGGGCGTTGCCCGCAGCGCCGGCGAGCGCCACGGCTTCCCGGTCGTCACGGAGGACGACATCGACGGCGTGCTCGCCGAAACAGACCTGCTGATCATGATCCTGCCCAGCGGCGAGGCGACGGCGAAGGCCCTCAACGCTGACCGCCTGGCCGCGCTGAAGGACGGCGCGCTGCTGGTCAACGTGGGGCGGGGCACCACCGTCGATGAGGAGGCGTCGCTGGCGGCGCTGCAATCGGGTCGCCTGGCTGCCGCCGCGTTGGACGTGACCGCCGTCGAGCCGTTGCCCGCGGAGTCGCCGCTGTGGGAGCAGCCCAACGTGCTGATCACGCCCCACATCGCCAGCGACCGCCCGCAGGGTGCCAGCGAATTCCTGGGCGAGCAGCTGCGCGCCCTCGCCGCCGGTGAGCCGCTGCGCAACGTGCTTCGCGGGCCGGGGGAGTGACCCGTATCTAGATTTGGGTCGCCTTGCCTTGCTTGAGTTGAGGCGCCAGTGGGGCGACCATAGGCGGGTGCCTACCTATCCCGCCCAGCGCGTTGACCTGACGAAGTTCGCCTGGCTGTCCATTGCGGCAGCCGTCGCCACCATCTGCCTCAAGATGTCGGCGTGGTGGGTGACCGGCTCCGTCGGCCTGCTCTCCGACGCGGCGGAATCCGTGGTCAACCTCATCGCGGCGTTCGTGGCGCTCTACGTGCTCAAGCTCGCAGCGCGCCCGGCGGACAAGAACCACCACTTCGGGCACTCGAAGGCCGAATACTTCTCCTCTGGTGTCGAAGGAGTGATGATCTTCATCGCCGCGGCCACCATCCTGGTGTTCGCCATCCGGCGCCTGATGGACCCGCAACCCATCGAAGAGGTGGGCCTCGGTTTGGCGATCTCGGTCGTCGCCGCCCTGATCAACGGCGCCGTCGCGTTCGTGCTGATGCGAGCCGGCAAGAAGCACAACTCCATCACGCTGCGCGCAGATGCCAAGCACCTCTACACCGATCTGATCACGACGGCGGGCGTCCTCGTCGGCATCCTTCTCGTGGGCCTCACCGGCTGGTACTGGTTGGACCCGATCATCGCCATCGGGGTGGGCCTCAACATCCTGTGGACGGGTTGGCGCCTCGTGATGGAGTCGTCGTCCGGCCTGATGGACGAGTCGCTGCCCAAGGAGACCAACAAGCGGCTGCGTGAGATCCTCACCGAGCACACGTCGGACCAGATGGCGTTCCACGCCTTCCGCACCCGCGTCAGCGGCGCGCGCGCCTACATGGAGATGCACATGCTGGTGCCCGGCTGGTGGACGGTGCAGCAGGGCCACGACGAAATGGAGAACCTCGTCGACCTCATCCAGGCCGAGTTCCCAGACCTCCGCGTGCTGGGGCACCTCGAACCTATCGAAGACCCCCGCAGCTACGAGGACGAGTTCCTCATCTGACCAGCCCTGTCACCGTCGTGACGGTTGGTTTGGGAGAGTGGCGCCTGCCTTAGGCGCAGTGGCCTGCTCTATAGAGCAGGCCACTTTGACTAGGGCAGGCGCCTTCGTCAGGAAGGCAGGCGTCTTCGATTTGGGCAGGCGTCGTCCAGTAAGGCAGGCGCCGGTGCCTCGACCAGTCAGAGGCGACGGGCCGGGCCTCCGGGGCGGGTGACGATCGTCGACGCGGTGTTGGCGACCTCGGGATACTCGGCCACGTAGGCATCCAGCCACTTCTCGGCGAAGGCGTCAGCCTCGTCAGTCTTGACCAGCGCCCAGACGGAGCCGCCGAAACCTGCGCCGAAGCCGGCGGAGGCGGTGGCGCCGAGCTCGCGGGCCAGGGTCTGGAGGCGGTTGGTCTCGTCGATCTGGTTGCCCAGCTGCTCGTCGGCGTTGCGCTGTGAGAGGTCGACGGCGCGGCCGAACGCCTCGAAATCCCCGGCCTGCAGGGCCTTGATGGCCTGCGGGATGACGACCTCTGACTCCGTGACGAACGCCGTCAAGCGACGGGTGAGTGCCTCGTCGTGGGCGGCGATGGCGCGCAACCCCTCGAGGGCGTCCTCGTCGGAGGCCAGGGCGTCTGCGAGGACGGCGTCCTCGCGGCCGGTGGCGTCGTTCCAGGCGGTGGTGAGTTCGCGGGCGCGCAGCGAGGCGTTGTTGTACGACTCCAGCGCGGCGCCGGTCTTCTCCGCGAGCACGCCGGAGACGGCCACGACGAACGACCATTCGGCTGGCAGGTCCACGGAGACGTGTTCCTCGATGGGGCAGAAGGTGAACTCCGTGAGCTTGCCCTCGTGGCAGCACAGCATGGCGGTGTGGTCTTCGGAGCCGCCGAAGGTGCCGACGCCGCGGAACCCTTCGAGGGTGCCGAACGTCAGGCCGTTTTCCATGGTGGCCATGTAGCCGGCCAGGTCGATGTCGCTGTGGATATTGCTGGTCCACTCCTCGCGGGAGCGGATGTCGTTGTGGTCGATCACGGCCAACGCGACGGCGACCACCAGCGCCGAGGACGACGACATGCCGGAGGCCAGCGGCAGGGTGGAATCGATCACCAGCCGCGCTGGCTTCAGCTCGCCGAAGTTGAGATGCAGCCGGTCCAGGGTGGCCTGGACGTAGTTGCCCCAATGCCCCTTCGGCAGATCCGCCGGTTCGCCGGGGATGAGGCGCAGTTCGCCGTCGACGGCGGTGGTGGAGGCATGGAACGCGTCTTCAGCGTCTTCCAGGGTGATGGTGATGCCGCGGTCCACGGCAGCCAGCAGCGACCGGCCGCCTGCGTAATCCGTGTGCTTTCCCAGTACTTCGAGGCGGCCGGGGACGAACCACTTCACAGGCGGGCCTCGCGATCACCGAGGGCTTCAACGACGGAGGCGATGTCGCCGCGGTTGGACATGTCGAGCACGCCCTCATCGGCACGCACGACGGCATACGGGTCACCGTCGTCGATGGCGCGACGCACGGCGTCGGTGATCTCGTACTCGCCACGGGCCGACATGGGGATGGCCTTGGCGGCGGCGAAGATCGCCGGGGTGCACAGCCAGCAGTTCATCGAGATGACTGCGTCGTCGCCGAGACGCTCGATGGTGGCGGGCTCGGGCTTCTCGACGAGCTCGTCGAGGTTGCCCTCGGAGTCTGCGGTGGCCAACGCGAACGCGGCGATCCGCTCCGGGGCGATGTTGGACTTGGTGAGCATGCCGCCCCGGGTGAAGCCGACCAGCGCGGAGCCCGGCACGTCCTGCAGCAGCTCGAGGGCGGCGGTGGGGTAGTAGTTGTCCGAGTTGATCACCAGCACGCGGTCGTCGCCAGCGAACTCCTCGGCCGCGAGGACGGCGTTGGCGGTGCCCAGCGGTTCTTCCTGGACGGCATACGAGATCGACACCCGCTGCTTTTCGACGTTGTCGTAGTAATCGCGGATCATGTCGTGCTCCGGGCCGATCACCAGGCAGATGTCGGTGAACCCGGCATCCGCGATCGCGGTGATCACGTGATCCAGGAACGGACGACCCACCGAGATCATCGCCTTCACGCCCGCGTCAGCGGCCTTCGACTGCTCTGCGCTGAGGTCAACACCCTCAGCTTCCTTACGCATCCGCGAACCCAGGCCGCGGGCCAAAATGACTGCCTTGTGAGGTGCCTCATAGCTCATGGCACCAGCCTAAACCCCCAATGTATGGGGCCGGGTAGCAGCTAGCCGATGTGACGAACCGCAGTGCGCAGAATGAGCGCCATCGACACCGCTCCCGGATCCACCACGCCCACCGAGACATCAGCCTTCAGCGCAGCGCGGCCTCGTTTGGCCACCATCTCGACGGTGGCGTCTCGGCCCGCCTCGGCGCCTTCGGCGCTTTTCTCCAGTGCGACGGCGGGCTCCTCCCCGGCGGCAGCCGAGGCCTCCAACGACTCTGCGGCGGCGAGCAGGGCGTCGACCATGGTCTTGTCGCCCGCCTCTGCCTTGCCTCGGGCCTGCACTCCGGAGACGCCCTCGCGGACGGCGCGCGCGAGGCCAGCCGTGCTGAGGGAGGGATCCCAGTTGGCGCCCACTCGCAGGAAGAACGTGCCGAACAGCGGGCCGGAGGCGCCGCCAACGTTCTGGACGAGGGCCATGCCCACATGCCGCAGCGCATCCGAGGCGTGCATGGTGGGGCCCAGCTCAAGGGTTTCGGCCGCCGCGAAGCCGCGGCACATGTTCGTGCCGTGATCTCCGTCACCCAGGATCTGATCGAGCTCATCCAGCTCGTCAACCCGTGCGGCGAACTCGCGCGAGCACTCCAGCAGCCACTCGGCCACCATCGTCACTCCTGCTCCCACAACGTCCTCCTAGGTTCAGAACCAGGTAAGCATAGCTGGTTCTTGAACGTGCAAAATCAGCGCAGGCCGCGCAGGAAATCCTCGTCGTCATCCGGGGCGCGATGCCCGCGGCGAAGCTGGGGCTGGTCCTTGATGGGGCGCCCGAGGATGAGCCACGACACCGGGCCGACGACGGGCAGGGCGATCACAGCGAAGGCCCAGAGCCACCGCGGCATCGCGCGCACCTTGTACCCCCGTGACTGGGCAACTTCCACCACGCAGTACACGGTGAGCATCACGACGGCGATGATCAGCAGGATTCTGGGCATGGGCCAAGTCTACCCGCCGCCGCTAGGGTGACGGGATGCAAGAGGAATCGCTGGCCGTCGCGGAGTTTCTCGACGGCGGGCCGGGGCTGTGGTTGGCGCCTGGCAGCGGCGTGCCCCCGGCTGATTGCGCGGTGGTCGCCACCTCCGGTTCCACCGGAGATGCGAAGCTGGTGGTGCTGCATCGCGAAGCGTTGGTCGCCGCTGCGCGCGCGGCCGAAGAGCGGCTCGGCTTCGCCGCCACGTGGCACCTGACCCTTGCGCCGCAGTACGTGGCGGGGTTGATGGTGCTGGTGCGCGGGCTGCTGGGCGACGGCGTACGCGCCGCATCGTCGGATCTCGCGGATCTGGAGCTGGTGCCGGGCCGCAACTGCCTCTCCGTCGTCGGGACGCAGCTGTACCGGGCGCTGGAATCGCAGGAACTCGCCGAGACCTTGGCCCGGTTCGACGCCGTGCTGGTGGGCGGGGCCGCGCTGCGCCCCGAACTGCGGGCGCGTGCCGAGCACGCTGGGATCCGCGTCATCGAGACCTACGGCATGAGCGAGACCTGCGGCGGGGTTGTCTGGGACGGAGTGCCGCTGCCGGGTGTGGAGATCACACTTGGGGATCGGGGCCGCGTCGAGATCGCCGGGCCGATGGTGTTCGAGGGGTACCTGGGTGAGGCTGGACTGGAAGGTCGGGCGGCCCTTCGTCGTCGCTGGCTCGCAAGCTCGCAGGCGACGCTCAGGGACCAGCAGGACACCCAGCGGGTGCTCACCAACGACAGGGGGCGGTGGGAAGGCGACCGCCTCATCATCGAGGGGCGCGTCGACGACGTGATCATCTCCGGCGGCGTCAACGTCGACCTCGCGGCCGTCCGTCGGGCCGTGCTCGCCGTCGATCCGGAGGCGGAGGTGCTCGCCGTCGACGATGCGGAGTGGGGCGCCCGCGTCGTGCTGTTCGCACCCTCCGGCACGCTCGATGGCTGGCGGGAAACCCTCCGCTCGGCCCTTCCTCCCGCGGCGCTGCCCAGGCAACTGGTCATCGTCAAGCAGCTGCCGCGCACCGGCGGTGGCAAGCCAGACCGGAAATCTCTCCTAGAGTTGGTTCAATCATGAACGACTCCCTCTCCGTCTGGGTGGCCGGCGCGCGCCCCCGCACACTGCCCGCCGCCGTGGCCCCCATCCTCGCCGGCGCCGCCTCCGCAGGGGTGCTCGGCCGCTACCACTGGGGCATCGCCGCGCTGGCCATGGTGGTTGCCCTGGCCCTGCAGGTGGGCGTCAACTACGCCAACGACTACTCCGACGGCGTGCGCGGCACCGACGACGACCGCGTGGGCCCCACCCGTATCACCGCCTCCGGGCTCGCCGCCCCGTCCAGCGTGAAGCGGGCGGCGTTCATCTCCTTCGGCGTGGCGGCGCTGGCAGGCCTCGTGATCCTGGCGCTCAGCGGCCACTGGTGGCTGCTCATCGTGGGCCTGGCCTGCATCGTCGCGGCCTGGTACTACACCGGCGGCAAGAAGCCCTACGGCTACCTGGGCCTGGGCGAGGTGATGGTGTTCGTGTTCTTCGGCCTCGTGGCGACGGTGGGCACCACCTATGTGATCGCCGACGCGGCGCCGCCGCACTCGTGGCTGGCCGGGTCCGCCGTCGGCGCGCTGGCCAGCGGCATCCTGGTGGCCAACAACCTCCGCGACATCCCCACGGACAAAATCTCGGGCAAGATGACGCTGCCGGTGCGGTTGGGCGACCGCAACACCCGCCTCTTCTACGCCGGCCTCGTGGTGTTCACCGTGGTGTGCGTGATCGGGTTCGCGGCGCTGACCACCTGGTGGGCGCTACTGGCGCTGCTGGCCGTGGGCCTGCTCATCGACCCGCTCCGCCGCGTGCTCGGCGGCGCCAACGGCAGGGGCCTGATCCCCGTCATCCAGTCCACCGGCTTCGCCGAGATCGGCGTGGGCCTGGGGCTCCTCGTGGGGATGTACCTCGGGTGAAACTCTTCGTCTACGACATCCCGCTCACCGTCGGCTTCCGCGGCATCACCCGCCGCAGCGGCGTGCTGTTTGAGGGCCCCGCGGGCTGGGCCGAATGGAGCCCGTTCCCCGAATACGACGACGCCGAGGCCGCCAACTGGCTGCGCGCCGCCGTCGAGATCGCGGAGGAAGGCCTGCCCGCTCCGGTGCGGAGCGAGGTGCCGGTCAACGGCATCGTGCCAGCGCTCGATCCGGAAGCGGCCGCCGCCCGCGCCATCGCGTCTGGATGCAACACCATCAAGGTCAAGGTCGCCGGCCCTGGCAGTTCGCTCGACGGCGACCTCGCGCGGGTCGCCGCGGTTCGCGAGGCGCTCCCACACGCGAAGCTGCGGGTCGACGCCAACGCCGGCTGGAACCTGCACCACGCCGCCATCGCGTTGAAGCACCTGGAACCGCTGGGCTTGGAATACGCCGAGCAGCCCTGCGCCACCGTCGAGGAGCTCGCCGTCCTGCGCGGCATGGACATCGGCATCCCCATCGCTGCAGACGAATCCATCCGCCGCGCCGAGGACCCCTTCAAGGTCAAGGCGGCCGGCGCCGCGGACATCGCGATGCTCAAGGTGCAGCCCCTGGGCGGCATCCGGGCCTGCCTGCGCCTCGCGGAGGAACTCGACATACCCGTGGTCGTCTCCAGCGCGGTGGAAACCTCCGTCGGCCTGAACGCCGGGGTCGCGCTGGCCGCAGCGCTGCCCGAACTGCCCTATGCCTGCGGCCTCGAGACCGCCCGGCTGCTCGACGGCGACGTCACCCATCCACCCCTGTACCCCGTCGACGGCGTGCTCCCTGTGGGCCCCGTGACCGTGGAGCCGGAGTTGCTGGAGCGGCACGCCGCTGGCCCGGAACTCACGCGCTTCTGGTTGGATCGCTGGGAAAGGGTGAAGGAGCTCGTATGAGCAGCATCGAACTGGGCAGCACCATCATCGACGCCCTGATCAGCATGGGCATGCGCGACGTGGTGCTCGCGCCCGGCTCGCGCAGCGCGGCGCTGGCGCTGGCGGCTGATCGGGCGGACCGCGCAGGCGTGCTCCGGCTGCACGTGAGGATCGACGAGCGGGTCGCCGCGTTCACTGCGCTGGGGCTCGCGAAGGCTTCCGGCACGCCGGTGGCGGTCATCACCACCTCCGGCACCGCAGTGGCCAACCTCGCCCCCGCCGCCATGGAGGCAAAGGCCTCCGGCGTCCCGCTGATCTTCCTCACCGCGGATCGCCCTGCGCACTTCGTGGGCACCGGGGCCAGCCAGACCGCAGATCAGGTGGGCGTCTTCGGCCCGTCCGTGCTGGGCGTGATCCGGCTGAACTCGGATTCCGGCCGCCCCGCCGCCTGGGCTGCGGGCGTGCACCGCGCCGTCGTGCTGGCCGCTGGGTATCGGACGCGCCAGCCCGGCCCCGTGCAGCTCAACGTCGAGTTCGCCGCTCCCATGGTGGCCGAGCTGCCCCCGCCCGCGGAGTGGCCGCTGCTCGTCAGCCCCAGCCAGCCTGGCTCCGTCTACCGCGCTGACAAGCCGCTGCGCACCGTCGTGCTGGTGGGTGACGCGACCCCCGAGGAGGGTGCAGCCGCCCGTCGGTTGGCCGAATCGGTGGGGGCTCCGCTGCTGGCTGAGCCCACGTCGAACGCCCGCGGGGGCGGCTGCGCGATCGCTGGCTACCGCAACCTGCTCGATGGGATCGGCAAGGAGATCGAGCGCGTGGTGGTGTTTGGCCACCCCACGCTCACCCGCCCCGTCGCCACGTTGATCAAGCGCAGCGACATCGAGCTCATCGCCGTGTCCCCGCGCGCCGCGTGGCACGATCCGGGGCACCGCGCCGTCGTCGTCGCGGATTCCGTGGAGTTCCCAGAACAGGACGAATCATGGCTCGCCCGCTGGCGCGCCGCTGATGCTGCGGACGTGGGGGAGGGTTTCACGCAGCGCCACGTCGCGCATGCGGTGCTCAGCGCCTTGGACGCCGGCGCCGACCTCGTCATCGGCTCCAGCTCCATCATCCGCGCCGCCGATGTCATCCCCGTCTCCGACAACGCGCCCCTCGTCTACGCCAACCGCGGCGTGGCCGGCATCGACGGCACGGTGGCCACGGCCACCGGCATCGCGCTGGCTGATGCCCGGCCCACGACGGTGCTCGTGGGCGATCTCACGCTGCAGCACGACCTCGGTGCCCTCGTCCGCCCCACCCTCGAGCCCTGGCCGGGGCTGCGCGTGGTGGTGGCAGATGACGACGGCGGCTCCATCTTCCACACGCTCGAGCAGGGCGCTCCCGAATACGCCGGCAGCTTCGAGCGGGTCTTCGGCACGCCGCAGGGCCTGGACCTCGTGGCCGTGGCCACGTCGATGGGGTGGCACGCAGTGCGCGTGGCGGATCAGGCGTCGCTCGAGGCAGCCCTGGCCAGCGACGCGGATTTCATCGTGGCTGCTGTGCGTCGTCCTGAGCTGTGAGCCAGTTGCGCACCGCGAGGGTGGCGCGCACGTCGTCCTCGTTGTAATCGAGCACCCGCTGGCGAGCGCATGAGCGCGCCTGTTCGGTGCTTCCGGTGACAGCCTCACTGAACCAGGATTGCGAAGCCAGCCCGCCCGGCTCCTCGTCGCGCCACTGGAAATCCGTGCCGCGGGTGGCCACCACCTTCAAGCCCAAGCCGTCCACGCCTGCGTAGTTCTCCCGCACGTAGGTGAACAGGTCCACGAAGTGTTCCCGCACGAGGCCGAAGGCGGCGCCGAGATCCGGGTCACCGCTGCGCTCCCAGAGGCGCTTCAGGTGCACCGTCTCGTAATCCGAGTAGTGGTAGACGCGCAGATCAGGGTGGCGCTGCACCATGTCCAGCAGCCAGCGGGCGAACTCGATGGCCACTTCCGTCTCCGTGGGAGCCGTCATGGGCTCGAAACGGCTGAAGTGCTCGAAGCGCGAGCCCGTTTCATCCGTGATGAGGACGCCCCACAGGTACACGGAGCCGTCCCCTGCGGTCTCGATGTCAAGATCCACCTCGACGGCGGCGCGCGGCACGCCGATGGGTTCGACGCTGACGCGCTCCAACTCCACCCCGTTGGCCAGCATCCTGGCGCGGAGGGCTGCCTGGCGGAGGCGGTGCTCCGAGCGGTCTCGGTGGCCGGTCAGCGGCAGGTAGTTCGGGAGGATGGCGTCGACATCCGCCTCAGCCAGCTCAGCGACCGTCTTGATGCCCAGACCCAGCAGGGTCTGCAGTTCGCGCACGTCGAGCGGGGCCTTGGAGATGCGCAGCGAGAGGTCGTCGTCGTCGATCATGGGGCGGCACACCTGCCACCAAGCGCACCACTCGCACTCCCGCACGCGGATGGGCCGCACCACGGGCTCCGGATCATCCACGCCGGTGCGTTGCATGGCGTTCTCCGCGACGTACACGCGGAAGTTGTGCTCGTGGTCATAGCGTTCGAGCACGGAGCGCATCTTGTGGCCCGCCGTCTTGGAATAGGTGCGGATGAACTTGTGGTGCAGATCCACCCACACGGCGGCCGGGTTGCCGTCTCGGTTGTCTCCCACCACGCCCACCAGCGGGTGTGCCGACGCGAAGCCGCAGGATTCCAGCAGGCGCCAATGGTGGGCCAGTTCCAGGAGAGCCTTCTCGCGGTACACGCGGTACCGCTGATCCGGCAGCAGCCACAACTCGCCGACGGCGCTCAGCGGGGAGGTCTGCAGCGTGGTGGAGCCCATCTGCTTCTCCGTCACGCGGTACGGCTTGACCTTCAGCGGCCAATACCCGGGGGTGCCGGATTCGGTATCTGCGCCGCGGACCAGCGCATCCGGGCGGCCGCTGCGGTGCCCGTCGAGATCCAGCGGCAACACGGCCCCGAGGATGAGCGGTGCACCAGCGCCCATTGCCTCCAGGGCGGCCCGCTGCCGCTCCTCCCAGGAGGCGCCCTGCTCGTGCATGCCGCGAAGATCCACCACGCCGTCGGTCTTCAGGAGTTCTGCCAGCACGGAATCTCGGAAATCCGAGCCGCCCTGGAAGGATTCGCGCAGCGATTCGTCGTGTGGCTGATCCGGTTGGGTGACGGTGGGGTCAAAGGTGTGGAAGGTCTTCACCGGGCAGCTGCGCGCGGCGTAGGCATCCAGCACGAATTGATTCATCAGCGCTTCCAGCCCCGGTGCAGCGCGACGATGCCCCCGGCGTGATCCTGCCACTCGACGCCCTGCCAGCCGGCCTGCTCCATCAGATCAGCTAGCCCGCGCTGATCCGGCCAGGCGAGGATGGATTCCGCGAGGTAGCCGTAGGCCACCGGGTTGCTGGAGAGCTTGGCGATGCGGGGGAGCGCGGCCACCAGATAGTCGTTGTAGATGTGGCGGAAGAGCGAGTTGGTGGGCGTGGAGAACTCCGCGATCACCACGCGACCCCCCGGCTTGGTGACCCGGTACATCTCCTGGATGGCATCCAGGGTGCGTTCCACGTTGCGCAGGCCATACGAGATGGTGACCGCGTCGAAGGTCTCGTCCGCGAAGGGGAGCGCCAACGCATCGCCCGCCACGAAATCCAGGCCCGGCTGCTGCCGGCGACCCTGCGAGAGCATCCCCAGCGAGATGTCTGAGGGCACCACGTACGCGCCGCGCTCAGCCAGCACCGCCGACGACGTGCCCGTGCCCGCCGCCAGATCCAGGATGCGCTGCCCGGGCTGCGGATCCACCGCAGCGGTGGTGGCGCGGCGCCAGCGACGCACCTGGCCCATGCTCAGGACGTCGTTGAACAGGTCGTATCGCTTGGCCACGCCGTCGAACATGGCGGCGACATCGCCCCGCCGCTTGTCGAGGGTGGCGCGGCTACCGGAGTCACTGTGCATTGCATCACCCTAGCGCTGCCCGCCGACTGATTTGAATGCCGCCGGTTCGCCCCTGTTGCCGCGATGGTGGACAATGGCGGGCGTGGCTAAGAAAGACGTCGTGCTCCAGGTGGACAACCTCAAGAAGGGCTATGGCCCGGTAACCATCGTGGAGGGGTTCTCCATGAAGGTCCATGCCGGTGAGGCGGTGGCGCTGACGGGGCGCAACGGCGCTGGCAAGTCGACGGTGTTGCGCTGCCTCGTGGGCGCAGATCGCCCCGATGAGGGCACCGTCACCGTCAACGGCACCAAGGTCTCCGAGACCAACGCGGAGATCCGCCGCGCGGTGGCCACCGTCATCGATGACCTTGACTTCTTCCCCGATCTCTCCGTCGTGGAACACCTCGACCTCCTCGCCCGCGCCCACGGGCTCGAAAACCCCGACGACCTGGTCGACGAGGTGCTCGAGGAGGTGCAGCTGGTGCCGCAGGCCGGTCAGCTGCCCTCCACCCTGTCGTCTGGTCAGCGCCGCCGTCTCGCGCTGGCGACGGCGTTCGTCCGGCCCCGCGAGCTGCTGGTGCTCGATGAGCCTGAGCAGCGCCTCGACGTGGAGGGTGTCGCCTGGTTGGGTGAGCGCCTGAAGTCCGATCTCGCCGGTGGCCTGGCGATCGTGCTGGCCAGCCACGAGCCGTCGCTGCTCGAGGCGATCGGCGCCCGCACCATCCGCCTGGGGGTGTGATCTTGTCCACCACTGACGAGCGTTTCGGCCCGATTGGGGTCGTCGACGAGAAGCAGCTCAAGCTGCTGATGAAGGATTGGCGCCGCGGCCGCGCAGATCGCAGCTTGTGGCAGGCGCTGTCCGATGGCTACGTCATGGTGTTCAGCATCGTGCTGATCAGCGCCATGGTGATCTCCTCCATCGTGCGCGCCCAACAGGTGGTGGCCGTCTGTGACACCGCCGGCTGCCTGGCCGCGCGCGGTCTCCTGCCCTGGGCCTCCGTCGCGGGCATCTTGGCTTCCACGCTGGTGCTGTCGCGCATGTTTGGCCCCGTCGTCGCCTCCGCCGCTGAGGGTTTCTGGCTGATGGACGGGCCTACTGATCGACGCCGGCTCCTCTCGGGTCGCCTTGTTGCGGCCATCGTGCTCGCCCTGGTGATTGGCGCGCTGCTGGGTGCGTTGATCGCTGCGCTGACGGGGTCGCCTCTTGCCGATGTGGCCATGTGGGCGCTGGCTGGTGGGTTCGGTTCGGCCGGCCTGTTGGCGTTCGCCGCTGCGGAGCAGGGCCTGGATCGCCGCTGGGTGGTCACGGTGGTGCAGTGGGTCATCGGCCTGGCCGCCATCGGCACGCTCGTGCTGCTCGTGGCTGGGGCTGCCGGCTGGGTTGATCTTGGTCGGGCCCAGAACCTGGCAGCTGAGCTTGCGCTCATCGTCGCCGGGGCGGGCGCGCTGCTGATCATCGTGGCCGGTTTCTTCGCGTACCGCCGCCTGAAGGGCGTGCGGCGCAACCGCCTGACGGCCGGTGGGTCGCTGCTCAGCGGCCTTCAGGGCGCGGCGTTCGCGTTGGAGTTCGCGTTGATCCGCGACATCCTCATCGAAGCCAAGTCCCGCGAGCGCGGCCACGTGAAGCCCACTCGCGGCACCGGTTCCGGCATGAACGCGCTCATCATGCGCGACGTCCAGCGCCTCTGGCGTCAGCCGCTCCCGTTGCTTACATTGGCTGGCACCGTCGTGGTGCCCTACGCCGTGCAGGCCCTCGGCCTCGCCCAGCTGAACCCGCCCATTTCGGGGCTCGTGCTGGTCGCGGCGCTGGTGCCGTTCATGAACTCGCTGCGCGTGCTCACCCGCACCCGCGGCCTGCAGCGCTGCTTCCCGTACGACCCCGGGCGGGTCAAGCAGGCTGCCATGGTGGTGCCCGGCGTGCTGGCCCTGCTCTGGGCCATCGCCACCCTGCCTGCCTTCATGGGCGTCGGTGGTGGCGTGACAGTGGCCCCGTTCGACGCGGCCTCAGCCGCCGTCGTCACCGCGCTGGCCGGTTTCCTTGGAGCCGTGCGTTGGGTCTCCGCGCGCCCGCCGGACTACTCGGGCCCCATCGTCGCCACGGGTCTCGGCGCGATGCCGCCTGGCCTGATGTTCTCGCTGCTGCGCGGCATCGACATGGTGGCGCTGGTCACGTTCCCGATCGTCATCGGCTGGCCCGTGTGGATCTCGCTGGTGATCGGCCTGATGGCGTTCATGTTCCTGCGCAGCGGTCTGGATCGCGAGCAGTTGATGGAGCAGCAGGAGGAGCAGAAGCGGATGCTGGAGGAGGAGAAGCGTCGCCGCAGCGGTGAGCTGCCTCCGAAGCAGAAGATCAAGGTCCAGCGGAACCGCTGAGTCTTCGCGGCGCCGACGTCAGGTCGTCGGTGGTTGTGCTGTCTTGGTGGCTGTCGGGTTGGCTGGGCTTGCTCGTTGGATGTCTGGGGTGCTGGATGCTTGCTCTGGGTATGGCAGCTACGACGGCAGGTGATCGGTAGTCTGCGATGTTTGGTGGCTGTCAGGTTGGCTGGGTTCGCGCGATGAGCGTCGAGTGCTGAATGGTGCCAAATGTGACAGTTGAGATTTCCCACCGGTTCGAGTGCAAGCTTTGGCACCGAGCTCGGTGCCAAAGCTGACAGTTGACTTGCCCTGAGAGCTCGGCTGTCACTCTTGGCACCGTCTGGGGTACCTAGTGCAACGAGAACTCCCCAAAGCAGCAGGCGGCCTGCAGCATTGGCTCCGCCCAGCCGCCCTTCCATAGCAAGGACGCCGTCATCCTCGCCGCGAGGCATGCCTCGTTCTCCACACCGAACCAGCCGAAGCGCAAGGTTCGGTTGTCGTCGAAGACGAGGTTCAGGTTGTCTCGCTTCATGTCTCGCCATGCCTCCGTGTGATCGCGGAGCCCGTCCAACTCGACGATCAGGCCGTAGCGTTCATAGATCCCGTCAACGCGCCCAGCGACGCGCCGAACCTGTCGGTCCGGGAGGGGTAGCCCATGTGGCGCCAACACCTTCGTCTGGAAGCGCCACTCGAGTGCACTCTCGATGCCCCGAGCGGACTTGGCGAGAAGCTGCTGCAGGAGCGCACGATGCTGAACGCCACGCCTGGTGTCCAGTTCGCGCAATACCCGATCTGGGGTGGTCTTGCGTTGGCTCAACGCCCTCGCGACGGCAGCGACAACCTCGTTCTCGGTGCTGACATCTGAAATGTCGAGGAGCGAGGCCTCCACCGTCGTTCTGGGAAGGGAGAACACCCCCTTGCGCTCTCCGCGCCTGAACTGGACAACCCACTGGCCAACTGCCAAGGGGTTCCGCGGGATTGGAGCCCACACCAAGACTTCCTCGGGTTCATCCCGAATGATCTTGCTCAAATACCCTGCTGCGCGCCCACCCACGACTGCTCGTGGGCCGCCCCGCAGCACTCCTGCCCAGACGGCGGCATCGAACGACGGCGGACCAAGCAGGTGGAGCCCCTGAGCAACGGGCACCCAGTCCCGTGACATGCGGGAGATGACCCTGCGGCTCAGGCCGCCGTCGATCAGTTGCGACGTGGTGAGCACGCCAGCCTGATCTTCTGCTCGCTTGACCAAAGCATCAGGTAGCTGTTGACGTGGGTACATGTGCCCACCGTCACGGCGTCCGGTGTATCGGGTCAAGCAGATTGCGACAACGGACAACACCTCACCGTGAACGGACAACACATAGCTGTGATCGGACAACACTCTCCAGATCTCGGACAACACCCTGTGCGTGCACTGTGCATGGGCGGTGCCGAGCGCAAGTGGTGCCAATACCGACAGTCGAGTTCTCACAGCACCTCAACTGTCAGGTTTGGCACCAAGCTCGGTGCCAAAGCTTGCACTCGAACCAGCGAGAATTCTCGACTGTCACAACTGGCACCGTCCCGCCCAACGGGCCTCCCAGCAGGCGAGAGATTCAGGCGGGCAAGCCCAGCCAACCTGACAGCCACCAAGACAGCACAACCACCGATCACCTGCCGTCGCAGCTGCCTCGCCGGGAGCGAGCACCCAGCACCCGAGACATTCAGCGGGCGAACACAGCGCGGGCGGCGTCAGTCAGTGAGGCCGAGAGCCTGCAGCATCGGCACGAACTTCGCGCCCGTCTCCGCCAACTCACGCTCAGGCGACGAATCCGCCACGATCCCAGCGCCAGCGAACAGCTGGATCTCGTTCGGGCTCTCAGGCCGCACATGGCCGCCGCGCAGCGCGATGGCCCACTCGCCGTCGCCCTGCATGTCCACCCACCCGACGGGGCCGGCGTACCGGCCGCGATCCAGCGACTCAAGCTCAGCGATGATGTCCAACGCCAGGTGCGTCGGGGTGCCACACACGGCAGCTGACGGGTGCAGAGCGGCGGCAAGGGTCAGGGCGGAAGCGTCGCTGTCCACCACCCCGGTGATGTCGGTGGCCAGATGCATCACGTTGGGCAGCTTCAGCACCGACGGCGCCTCGGGCACGTTCATCGCGTTGCAGTACGGCGCGAGTGCCTGCGCCACGGAGTCGACGGCGAACTCATGCTCGGAGATGTCCTTCTGCGAGCGTGCCAACCGGGTGGCAAGCCGCAGCGGGTCTGCGTCGTCGTCATCGCTCCAGACGGTGCCGGCCAACACGCGAGAGGTCACCAGACCGCCTTCGCGGCGCACCAACAGTTCGGGCGTGGCACCGATCATGCCGTCAACCAGGTAGGCCCACGTCATGGGGTAGGACGCCATCAGCGCACGCAGGGTGTGGCGCAGGTCCAAGGGCTCCTCGGCGCGGGCGATCAGGTCACGCGCCAACACCACCTTGTGCACGCCACCCTGGCGGATGAGGCCCACCACCTCCGCCACGACGTCCGTCCACACGTTGTCACCCATGGAGCCGCCGCTGGTGGAGATACCGACCGGCTTCCGCACGGCCTCGCCCCGTGGGGGGAGAGCATCATCGCGGCGTGCCGTGCCGAGCCTCGTCATCCACGCCATGTCCCCACGCCGACCAATGATGATCTCCGGCACGGTGAGCACAGAGCGTTCCTCTGAGCGATCAGGGTCGAACGTGAAGGTGCCCACGGCAATGGGGCCAGTACCGAATTCACCGAGCATCTCGGTGTCGTGGTCGATCTGATCCGAAATCTCGTCCCACCACACGTCCGCGGCCTCGAGCCGGTCCGTTTCGAACCGGGCAACTTCGCCCAGTGCGACGAAACCCTCACCGCGGCGCAGGAACGCCGAGGAGGGCCCGGATTCGGGCAGATACCGCTCGAGGGGGCCGGGATCGGGGATCGAGACAGTGGTCGCGCGCATGCGGGCGCTCCCGAAGTCCAAAATCACCCTCGTGAGCATAGCCGCGGCCAGCAGGCGCGGCCACTCTGCGCCCAAGGTCGTAGCTTCCTGAACCCCTCGGTGGGTTATAACTGGGCACATGCAGACGGGTACCCGTGGCCGCATGGCCGCCGCGCTGATCCTCACCCTCCTTCCATTCTTCGCCGTCACGCCCACCGCTCACGCGGATGTTGCCGTGGCCACCAAGGTGGCAGACCGCGGATTCCCCGCCGTCAGCCTTGTCAGCGACCACTACGAAGCGACGGTGGCCATCCCCACCCTCAACGTCAACCAGGCCAACATCGACGGGTTGATCGACCAGCTGACCAAGCAGGTGCAATCCGGTGTGCTCGCCGAGACCAGGGAGGCGATTGGCCAGGCCATCGTGGACGCCATCGCGGCAGATCCCTTCACCTACGTGGTTGACGACGGCGGCACGGTCACCACTCAGGCCAGCCTCAGCACCGTCGGCACCGCCTGGACCATCACCCCGGACGGCTTCGCCATCACGGCGGCCCACGTTGTCGAGAAGACAGAGGCTGAACTCAGGGATGGTGTGCTCAGCAATGCTCTGCGCACCTTCGCGGAGGAGACCGCGCAGGCGTTCAACGAGCAGGGCGCGTTCTCGCCACGCCAGGTGGACCAGCTGACCAACGCCATGTTGCAGATCTACGCGGCCACCATGGAGGTGTCCAACCTCACCCAAACGGTGCAGGTACGCCTGTCTGAGCACGACGGCGGCCAGGGCAAGGCCGGCACCATGTACCAAGCGCGGCTGGTGGAGGTGGGGGAGGGGTTCCCGGGGCCTGATTACGCGATCATCAAGATCGACGGCGTCGACAACCTCCCGACCGTCCCCTTGGGCGACGAACAGGCGATCGTGGCGGGCCAGCCGATTTTCGTGGTGGGTTTCCCGGCCTCCTCAACCTTCTTCACCAATGCCTCCGTGGATTCCGTGCATCAACCCACCATCACGGAAGGTGCGGTCACCGCACTGAAATCAACTGAGGATGGTGTGCCCGTCTTCCAGACGCAGGCTCCCGCCTCCGGAGGCAACTCCGGCGGGCCAGCGTTCAATGCCCAAGGCGAGTCGATCGGTGTGCTGGTGGCCGGCGCGCTGGACCCGCGAACCGGGGCAGCGCTCGACGGCCAGGCTTGGGTGCTCAGCAACAGCGTGGTCAAGGAGGCCATGGCGCGGCAGGGCGTCGTCGCCGAGACATCGCTCACCACCGAGCTCTACGACGAGGCGCTCGACGCCTTCTACCAAGAGCACTACTCGCGTGCACTGGGCATGTTCCACGAGGTGTGGGCCCTCTTCCCGAGCCATCCATACGTCGCCACGTTCATCACGAAGTCGCAGCAGTTCATCGATGCGGGGCAGGACAAGACGCCGCCGGCGGCCAGCCCTGCCGCCTCAGAGGCCAGCACCGATGTGGCGGAGGTGCCGTCGGACGCCGACGGGTTCCCGGCGTGGGGCTGGGCAGGCCTCGGGGCCCTCGGAATGCTGGGCCTCGGGCTCGTCCTCTTCGGCATACTGCGTCGCTCCACGCCCTCCCCAGCGAGCGCACCACCCCAGGGGTGGCAGCACCCTTCGAGCCCGCCGCCGGTGCGGTACCCGCCCCAGGCGCCACCTGGGCCGCCGCCCCCGCCGCACCCGCGCCAGAGCCCCGGCCCGTACCAAGGTCAGGGCCCCGGCCCGTACCAGAGTCAGTACCCCGGCCCGCCCCAAGGCCAGTACCCCGGCTCGCCCCCTCCTCCTCCTCGACCTCCGCAGCAGGGGCCGGGCCCCCGTCGTTGAGCGCCAATTAGGCAACCGATGTGTATCTAAAAAGCCGTGTCAGGGCTGATTCGTCCGCCTGACAGGCAGTCTCGCGGTTGGTTGGCCGAAACGTCCGACCACCCCTAGACTGACCGGGTAAATGACCGTCGTTGTCGACAGGAGTGTGTATGTCGTTCGCCGCCTCTGGCACGGCCCGCCCCACCCAGGAATCCGACGTCATTGTTGTCGGCGCGGGGCCGGGCGGATCAGCGACAGCCACCTACCTGGCACGGCACGGTCTCTCCGTCACGCTGCTGGAGAAGTCCCACTTCCCGCGTGAAAAGGTCTGCGGCGACGGGCTGACGCCGCGCGCCACGCGCGCGCTCACGAAGATCGGCATCGACGTCTCCGAAGAAACCGGCTGGATCCACAACAAGGGCCTGCGCGTGCACGGCGGCCACGTGAAGCCGTTCGAGCTGCTGTGGCCGGATCTCACGGATTTCCCGCCCTATGGCGTGCAGCGCCCCCGCGCTGATTTCGACGACCTGCTGGCCAAGCACGCCGTCGCCGCCGGGGCGGAGCTCATCCAGGGCGCCAACGTCACCGGCGCCATCCTGGACGATCGCACCGGGCGCATCACCGGCGTCGAGACCAAGGACGGCCGCACCTTCAAGGCCCCCTACGTGGTGGCAGCCGACGGCAACTCCTCGCGTCTCTCGCTCTCGATGGGCCTCCACAAGATCGACAGCCGCCCCATGGGCGTGGCCGTGCGCACCTATTACAAGAGCCCGCAGAGCAACGACGAGTTCCTCGAGTCGCACCTGCAGCTGTGGGACGGCGAGCCCGGCAAGTCCACCCTGCTGCCCGGCTACGGCTGGATCTTCCCCATGGGTGATGGCACCTGCAACGTCGGCCTCGGCGTGCTCAGCACCTCGAAGGGCTTCGGGCAGACCAACTACCGAGACCTCCTGAAGCGCTGGCTGGCCGGCACCCCTGAGGAGTGGGGCTACCGCGACGAGAACATGGTGGGCAAGGTGCAGAGCGCCGCGCTGCCCATGGCGTTCAACCGTCAGCCGCACTACGGCCGCGGCCTCGTACTCGTCGGCGACGCCGGCGGCATGGTGAGCCCCTTCAACGGCGAGGGCATCGCCTACGCGATGGAGGCCGGCGAAATGGCCGCTCAGGCGCTTGCGGAGGCGAAGTCCCGCGGCGTCGGCACCGCATCGGCCGAAAAGGCGATGCAGGCGTACCCCGCCGCCCTCAAGGACAGCCTCGGTGGCTACTATCGGCTCGGAATGATCTTCACGAAACTCATCGGCGACCCGCGGATCATGTACATCTGTACCCGCTACGGCCTTCCCAGGCCCATGTTGATGCGTTTCGTCATGAAGCTCCTGGCCAACCTGACCGACTCCAGAGACGGAGACGCGATGGACCGGATCATTAACGCCTTGTGCAAGGTCGCACCGTCGGCCTGATCGGAAGGAAAGAAGGATGAACCCCTATATCCCCATCGTCGGCATGGTGCTTCTGGCCACCGTGTTCGTCGTGGTTTCCATGGGGCTGAGCCTGGTCGTCGGGCCGGCTCGCTACAACCGTGCGAAGTATGACAGCTACGAGTGCGGCATCCAGCCAACCCCGCAGCCCATCGGCGGCGGCCGGTTCCCGGTCAAGTACTACATCACGGCCATGATGTTCATCGTCTTCGACATCGAAGTGGTGTTCCTCCTGCCGTGGGCGGTGGCCTACAACCAACTCAGCATGTTCGCGATCATCGCCATGATCGTCTTCATCGTGCTGTTCTTCATCCCTTACGTCTACGTCCTGCGCCGCAACGGCCTCGACTGGGAATGACAGGAGAGTTCATATGGGTCTCGAAGACAAGATTCCTAGCGGCATTCTGCTGACCAGCGTCGAAGCCATCTTCGGCTGGGCGCGCCGGACGTCGTTCTGGCCCGCGACGATGGGCTTGGCCTGCTGCGCGATCGAGATGATGGCCTTCGGCACGCCGCGTTACGACGCCGGCCGCTGGGGTCAGGAAGTGTTCCGCGCCTCGCCTCGCCAGGCAGATCTCATGATCGTCTCCGGCCGCGTTTCCCAGAAGATGGCCCCGGTTGTGCGTCAGGTCTACGACCAGATGCCCAACCCCAAGTGGGTCATCGCGATGGGCGCCTGCGCCTCGTCGGGCGGCATGTTCAACAACTACGCCGTGGTGCAGGGCTGCGACCACTTCCTTCCGGTCGACATGTACATCCCCGGCTGCCCGCCCCGCCCGGACATGCTCATCGAGGGCATGTTCAAGCTGCGTGAGAAGGTGCTCAAGCACCCCATCGGCCCCAACATGGCCGCATGGATCGAAGACACCGAGCAGGCTGCGCTGTCGGCGCCCGCCAAGGTTGAGATGAAGGGGCTCATGCGATGAGCGACGAACTGACGCCTGAGGAGAACCTGCCCTCAACCTCGGGCATGCCCTCACAGCAGCCGGTCTTCGCCAGCAAGGCTGGCATGTGGTCCGGCGGCTCTGGAGACACCTCCGGTTACGGCGGCCTGTCCCGCGAGCTGGTCATGCCTGGCCTCTCCGAGCCCCCGTTCGATGATCCGGCAGACGCCATCCACGCCCGCTCCCTCGAGGTGCTGGCCGACGAGTTGGGCGGCGCCCGCTACCTGTTCGACCGCGGTGAACTGACCATCTACGTGCCCCGCGAGCACCTGGCCGTCGTGGCCAAGACGTTCCGTGACGATCCGCACCTCCGCTTCGAGGTGTGCGTGTCGGTCTCCGGCGTGCACTACCCGCAGGAGAAGGGCGCCGAGCTGCACTCGGTGTACCACCTGCTGAGCTACACCCACAACCGTCGGGTCCGCCTCGAGGTCTCCTGCCCCGAAGAGGATCCGCACATCCCCTCGGTCGTCCCGACGTACCCGATGGCGGATTACCACGAGCGCGAGACGTGGGACATGTTCGGCATCATCTACGACGGCCACCCGTCGCTGACGCGCATCCTCATGCCGGACGACTGGAAGGGCCACCCGCAGCGGAAGGATTACCCGCTGGGTGGCGTCGACGTCGAGTACAAGGGCGCGAAGGTGCCCGCTCCCGACAACCGGAGGACCTACTCGTGACCCACACGCAGACTGAAGATTTCTACGCTGGCAGCACCGAGGAGCAGTTCGACGCTGCGTACCTCGCGCAGGGCGGAGACTGGGCCGACATCGTGGCCGAGCAGGCCGAGCGCGGCGACGAGACCATCGTCGTCAACATGGGCCCCCAGCACCCGTCGACGCACGGCGTGCTGCGCCTCATCCTCGAGATGGACGGCGAAACCGTGCTCTCGATCCGCCCCGGCATCGGCTTCCTGCACACCGGCATCGAGAAGAACATGGAGTACAAGACGTGGACCCAGGGCGTGACCTACGTCACGCGCATGGACTACGTGGCTCCCATCTTCAACGAGGCCGTCTACTGTCTGGCCGTTGAGAAGCTGCTGGGCATCACAGATGACATCCCAGAGCGCGCCACCGTCATCCGCGTGCTCATGATGGAGCTCAACCGCATCGCCTCCCACCTGGTTGCCATGGGCACCGGCGGCATGGAGATCGGCGCGCTCACCGTCATGACCATCGCGTTCCGCGAGCGTGAAATGATCCTCGACTTCTTCGAGGGCATCTCCGGCCTCCGCATGAACCACGCGTTCATCCGCCCCGGCGGCGTCGCCAACGACCTGCCGGAGGATGGCATCAGCCACCTGCGCACCGTCGTCGACTGGCTGAAGAAGCATCTGCCGGAGTACGCGACCTTCTGCAACGAGAACCCCATCTTCATCGGCCGTCAGTCCAACGTCGGCGTGATGGATCTCACCCAGTGCACCATGATGGGCATGTCCGGCCCGCCGCTGCGCGCCACCGGCTACCCCTGGGATCTGCGCAAGACGCAGCCCTACTGTGGCTACGAAACCTACGATTTCGACGTCGTCACCTGGGATTCGGACGACTGCTATGGCCGCTTCCGCATCCGTCTGCAGGAATGCTGGGAGTCCCTCAAGATCGTCGAGCAGTGCATCGAGCGCCTCGAGGCAACCGAGGGTCAGCCGGTGATGGTCGCGGATCAGAAGATCGCGTGGCCGGCCCAGCTCTCCGTCGGTGCAGATGGCCAGGGCAACAGCAACGAGCACATCAAGCACATCATGGCTGAGTCCATGGAAGCTCTCATCCACCACTTCAAGATCGTCACCGAAGGGTTCAAGGTTCCGGTGGGCCAGGTCTACCAGGCCATCGAATCCCCCAAGGGCGAGCTGGCGTGCCACGTCGTCTCCGACGGCGGAACCCGCCCCTACCGGGTCCACTTCCGTGATCCGGGCTTCAACCACCTGCAGGCGATCCCCATGATGTGCGAGGGCGGCATGATGTCCGACGTCGTCGTCGCGATCGCCAGCCTCGACCCCGTCCTTGGAGGTGTGGACCGATGAGCGGCCACTTTGAGAGCCACTTCCCTGATTCCGGCTCGGTGGATTACACGGATCAGTCCAGCGCCATCGACGAGACCACCATCGCCGAGCTGCGCGAACTGGCTGGCCGTTACCCGCAGCCTCGCTCCGCGCTGCTGCCCATGCTGCACCTCGTGCAGTCGGTCGACGGCCGCATCAGCCCCCGTGGCATCGAGGCCTGCGCAGACGTGCTGGGCATCACCACCGCCCAGGTCTCCGGCGTGGCCACCTTCTACACCATGTACAAGCGCCGCCCCGCGGGCAAGCAGCACGTCGGTGTCTGCACCACCGCGCTGTGCGCCGTGATGGGCGGCGACATCCTGCTGGATCGCGCCAAGAAGAAGTTGGGCATCGACGAGGGCCAGACCACCCCTGACGGCCAGATCTCCCTCGAGCGCCTCGAGTGCAACGCCGCGTGTGACTACGCGCCGGTGATGATGGTCAACTGGGAGTTCTTCGACAACATGACTCCGCAGAAGGCCGATGACCTGCTGGACAAGCTCCTCAAGGACGAAGAGGTCATCTCGTCTCGCGGCGCCATGATCACCACGTGGAAGGAAGCCGAGCGCGTGCTCGCAGGCTTCCCAGATGGCCGTGCCGACGAGGGCCCGTCCGCCGGCCCCGCGTCGCTGGCTGGCGTCGAGATCGCCCGTGAGAAGAACTGGAAGGCACCGGCCGCTGGCGCCAAGCCGGCCGCTCCCGAGCAGGAGGCTGCACAGTGACTGATCTGCTGACCCCGGTCCTCTCCGAGCAGTGGGGCACCCCCAACTCGTGGAAGCTGGCCCGCTACGAGGCCACCGGTGGCTACCGCGCCATGCGCAAGGCCTTCGACATGCAGCCGGTGGATCTCATCAACCTGGTCAAGGACGCCAACCTCCGCGGTCGCGGCGGCGCAGGCTTCCCCACCGGCATGAAGTGGTCCTTCGTTCCGCAGGACAACCCCAACCCGAAGTACCTCGTGGTCAACGCCGACGAGTCGGAGCCGGGCACCTGCAAGGACATCCCGCTGATGATGGCCTCGCCCCACACCCTGGTGGAGGGCGTCATCATCTCCAGCTACGCCATCAACTCCCACACCGCGTTCATCTACTGCCGCGGTGAGGTGCTGCACGTGATCCGTCGCCTGCAGCAGGCGGTGCGCGAGGCCTACGCCGCCGGCTACCTGGGCAAGAACATCCTGGGCACCGGCTACGATCTCGACGTCATCGTCCACGCTGGCGCCGGCGCCTACATCTGTGGCGAGGAGACGGCGCTGCTGGATTCCCTCGAGGGACGCCGCGGCCAGCCGCGTCTGCGCCCACCGTTCCCCGCCGTCGCAGGCCTCTACGCCTCGCCCACGGTGGTCAACAACGTGGAATCCATCGCGTCTGTTCCCTCCATCGTCAACAACGGTGCCGAGTGGTTCCAGTCGATGGGCACGGAGAAGTCGAAGGGCTACACGCTCTACTCGCTCTCCGGCCACATCAAGACCCCCGGCCAGTTCGAGGCGCCGCTGGGCGTGACGCTGCGCGAGCTCATCGAGCTGGGCGGCGGCATGCGCGATGGCCACGAGCTGAAGTTCTTCACCCCCGGCGGTTCCTCCACGCCCATCCTGACGGCCGAGCACCTCGACCTCCCGATGGACTACGAGGGCATGGCCGCGGCCGGTTCGATGCTGGGCACCAAGGCGCTGCAGATCTTCGACGAGACCACCTCCGTGGTGCGCACGACGCTGCGCTTCGTCGAGTTCTACAAGCACGAGAGCTGCGGCAAGTGCACCCCGTGCCGTGAGGGCACGTGGTGGTTGGTGCAGCTGCTCATGAAGTTCGAGAACGGCACCGCCCAGGAGGGCGACGTCGACAAGCTGCTCGACATCTGCGACAACATCGGCGGCCGCTCCTTCTGCGCCCTGGCCGATGGCGCCGTCGCCGCTGTCACCAGCGCCGTCAAGTACTTCCGCTCCGAGTTCGAACAGGGCTACCACACGCCCGCCTGGGAGCTGTTCCCCTACGAGAAGAGCGCACTGTTCGCTTCGGAAGGAGACGCGCGATGACCGTCGACGCCAAGACGACCTCGGGTGAGGTTGCGCCGAAGCCGGAGCTGGTCACGCTGACCATCGACGGCACGGAGGTGAGCGTCCCCAAGGGCACGCTGATCATCCGCGCCGCCGAGATGATCGGCACCAACATCCCGCGCTTCTGCGACCACCCGCTGCTCGACCCTGTGGGCGCCTGCCGCCAGTGCATGGTCGACATCCCCGACGCCGGCAACGGCCGCGGCTTCCCCAAGCCGCAGGCCTCCTGCACCATGCCGGTGGCCGAGGGCATGAAGGTCAACACCCAGGTGAGCTCGCCGGTCGCCGACAAGGCGCAGAAGGGCATGCTGGAGTTCCTCCTCATCAACCACCCGCTGGATTGCCCCATCTGTGACAAGGGCGGCGAGTGCCCCCTGCAGAACCAGTCGCTCAGCCACGGCTACGGCACCAGCCGCTACGAGGGCCTGAAGCGCACGTTCCCGAAGCCGGTGAGCATCTCCGCGCAGATCCTGCTCGACCGCGAGCGCTGCGTGCTGTGTGCACGCTGCACCCGCTTCTCCGAGCAGATCTCCGGCGACCCGTTCATCGCCCTGGTGGAGCGCGGCGCGCTGCAGCAGGTCGGCTTCTACGAGCAGGATCCGTACGATTCGTACTTCTCCGGCAACGTCGTCCAGATCTGCCCCGTGGGCGCCCTCACCTCGGCCGCGTACCGCTTCCAGGCCCGTCCGTTCGACCTCGTGTCGACGACCACCACCTGTGAGCACTGCGCCGCAGGCTGTGAGCTCCGCACGGACCACCGTCACCACCAGGTCAAGCGTCGCCTCGCCGGCGACAAGCCTGAGGTCAACGAGGAGTGGAGCTGTGACAAGGGCCGCTTCGGCTTCATGTACGGCCGTGGCGAAGACCGCATCACCCGCCCGCTCGTGCGGCGCGACGGTGTGCTGGAGCCCGCGTCCTGGCCTGAGGCCATCGACATCGCCGTGCAGGGCCTGCGCTCCGTCGGCACCTCGATCGGCGTGCAGACCGGCGGTCGCCTGACCGTCGAGGCCTCCTACGCTTACGGCAAGTTCGCCCGCGCGGTGCTCGGCACCAACAGCGTGGACTTCCGCTCCCGTGCCGCCTCCGCGGAAGAGGCCGAGTTCCTCGCCGCGCGCGTGGCCGGCCGCTCCCTTGAGGAGTCCGTGACCTACGAGGCGCTCGAGGGTGCCAAGCACGTCGTGCTGGTCAGCTTCGAGCCTGAGGACGAGGCCCCGATCGTGTTCCTGCGCCTCCGCAAGGCCGTGCGCAACAAGGGCCTGAAGGTCACCACGGTCGCGCCGTTCGCCTCGCGCGGTTCCGAGAAGCTGTCCGCCACGCTCGTGGCCACCGCCCCAGGCGGCGAGGCTGCAGCGTTGGACGGCCTGAAGGACCTGGACGCCGGCACCATCATCCTCGTCGGGGAACGCGCCGCCGCCCTCCCGGGCGTGCTCAGCGCAGCCGCAGCCAAGGCAGATGCCACCGGTGCCCGCCTCGCCTGGATCCCGCGTCGCGCTGGCGACGTCGGCGCCATCGAAGCTGGCCTGCTTCCGGGCCTCCTGCCCGGCGGCCGCCCCGTGGCTGACGCCGCGGCCCGCGTCGATGTCGCGTCCCACTGGGGCGTCGGCACCCTCCCGGCAGAGGCAGGCCTCTCCGCTGACGAGCAGTTCGCCGCGCTGACGGCAGGCACCCTCAAGGGCCTCCTCGTCGCTGGTGTTGACCCGTACGACATGGGTGACCCCGCAGCGGCGCTCGCCGGCCTCGAAGCCGCAGAGTTCGTCGTGAGCATCGAGCAGCGCGCCAGCGCCGTCACCGAGCGCGCAGACGTGGTCTTCCCGGCCGCCCTCCTCGAGGAGCACCCCGGCCACTTCCTCAACTGGGAGCATCGGATCGGCCGCGTGAACACCATCGTCAAGCGCCCGCTGTCGCCCATGACCGACATCCGCATCCTCGCCGCCCTGGCAGATGCGCTCGGTTCGGAGCTCGGCTTCCGCGCCTCCAAGCAGGCCTACGCAGATTTCAACGAGCTCGGTGCGTGGGACGGTGAGCGCCCCGCAGCGCCCGCCGTCGACGCCGAACCGGCCTCGGCAGATCTCGTGGTTGCCAGCTGGCGCGAACTGCTGGACGCCTCGCAGGGCAACGACTACGAGCTGGCGCTGCGCGCCACCGCCCGCCCGGCGGTCGCTCGAGTCTCTGCCGCCACGGCTGAGCAGCTCGGCTTGGCGGAGGTCGCCACCATCGAGGCCAACGGCACCAGCCAGGTGCTGCCGGTCGAGGTCGTCGCCACCATGGTCGACGGCGTCGTCTGGGTGCCCATGAACCCTGGCCCGGGGGAGCGCCTCGCCGCGCAGCCGGGCTCTCACGTCCAAGTCACGGCAGTCACCGTCGTCGAAGGAGCTGAGGCATGAACGTCTTCATGAACGACCCGTGGTGGTTGGTGCTGATCAAGGTGGTGGCGCTCTTCGTCATCCTCCTGGTCTGGACCATCTTCAACGTGTGGTACGAACGGCGCCTCGTCGGCAAGATGCAGCACCGCAAGGGCCCCATCATGAACGGCCCCTTCGGGCTGGGTCAGGCCCTCGGTGATGGCCTGAAGGCCCTCGTCAAGGAGGACTTCCGCCCGAAGAACGCCGACAAGTGGATCTTCAACCTGGCGCCCATCCTCACCGCCGTGGCGGCCTTCACCTGCTGGACGGTCATCCCGTTCGGCGGCCAGGTCACCATGTTCGGCGTGGAGACCCGCCTCCAGCTGACGGATCTGCCGGTCGCCGCCGTGTTCATCCTTGCCTCGGCCTCGATCGGCATCTACGGCATCGTGCTCGCTGGCTGGGCCGGCAACTCCACCTACTCCTTCCTCGGCTCCATCCGCTCGACCGCCCAGATGATCTCCTACGAGATCTCCATGGGCCTGTCGATGGTGGCCGTGTTCCTGATGGCGGGCTCCATGTCCACCTCAGAAATCGTGGAATCGCAGCGCAACGCACTGCAGCTGGTGGTGCCGTGGACCAACATCGAGATCCCGCTGGGTATCCAGGGCTGGTACTTCCTGCTGCTGATCCCGTCCTTCATCATCTACGCGATCGCCATGGTCGGCGAGACCAACCGCGCCCCCTTCGACCTGCCTGAGTGTGAGTCCGAACTGGTCTCCGGTTACCTAACCGAGTACTCCGGCTTCCGCTACGCGCTGTACTTCCTCGCGGAGTACATCAACATGGCCACGGTCTCGGCCGTGTGCACCACGCTGTTCCTGGGCGGCTACCTGCCGTTCTGGCCGCTCAACAACATCGAGTTCTTCAACAACCCGTGGTTCGGCCCGATCTTCTTCATGCTGAAGGTCCAGTTCCTGATCTCGGTCTTCGTGTGGCTGCGCGGCACCCTGCCCCGCCTGCGCTACGACCAGTTCATGAGCCTCGGCTGGAAGGCACTCATCGAGATCTCGCTCATCTGGATCATCGTGGTGGCACTCGTGGCCAACACCGAGTTCCGCAACGCCACCCTCGGCCTCGGCCTCGCGCTGCTGATCGTGCTCTGGTGGCTGTTCGGTGGCAAGAACCCGGTCACCGAGGTGCCCGAGGAACGCACCTACGCAGACGAGGTCTATGACCCGTTCGCCGGTGGTTACCCCGTGCCCCCCATGCCAGGTCAGGTGCTGCCTGAGATGGCCGGCGTCGTGCGCGGTCCCGCGCAGGATGACGCCGCCGTCGAGGTCACCGCAGAAGGGAAGGAAGCCTGATGGGCATCTTCGACCAGTGGGCCGGTTTCGGCGTCACGTTCAACACGATGTTCCGCAAGACGTTCACCCAGGACTACCCACACAAGAAGGGCGCGGAGAAGGTGACGATGCCGCGCTTCCACGGCCGGCATCAGCTCAATCGCTGGCCCGATGGGCTGGAGAAGTGCGTCGGCTGTGAACTCTGCGCATGGGCCTGCCCCGCAGACGCCATCTACGTGGAGGGCGCGGACAACACCGACGACGCCCGCTACTCGCCCGGCGAACGCTATGGCCACGTCTACCAGATCAACTACCTCCGCTGCATTTTCTGCGGCATGTGCATCGAGGCGTGCCCCACGCGGGCGCTCACGATGACCAACGAGTTCAAGATCTCCGACGACAGCCGCCTCAAGCTGATCTACGAGAAGGAAGACCTCCTGGCGCCGCTGCTCAGCGGCATGGAGCAGCCTCCGCACCCCCGCCGCCTCGGTGATGACGAGAAGGATTACTTCCTCGGTCTCCCCGCCACCGGCAAGCCTGATACCCGCACCGCCTCGAACCCAGGAGCGGCCAAATGATCCCCATGATCCCGCTGGTGAGCGCCAGTGAGGTCGCCTTCTGGGTGTGCGCCCCCATCGCAGTGGTGTGCGCCCTGATCTTCCTCCTGTCGCGCAAGCCCATTCACTCGGCTGTCGCGATGGCTGGCGTGATGGTCTCCCTGGCCGTCCTCTACGCCGCCCAGGACGCACCCTTCCTGTTCGTCATCCAGATCGTCGTCTACACCGGCGCCATCCTGATGATGTTCCTGTTCGTCGTCATGCTGATCGGTATCGACTCGCTGGATTCGGTGGTCGAAACCCTCAAGGGTCACCGCATCTCCGCGTCGCTGGTGGCGCTCGGCTTCGGCATCCTGCTGATCGCCGCCGTCGGCCAGTTCACCGTCGGCCGTGCGCCTGCCGGGCTGGCCCTGGCCAACGCCGAGTACGGCGGCAACATCCCGTCGCTGGCGAACAAGCTGTTCGGTGAGTACGTGTTCCTCTTCGAGGCGAGCGCCGCCCTGCTGATCACCGCCGCCGTCGGCGCCATGGTGCTGGCTCACGGCGAACGCCTCCGCGAGAAGATGTCGCAGCTCGGCGAAGCCGATGCCCGCGTGCGCCGCTATGTCGAACAGGGCGAGCACCCTGGCCCGCTGCCGGCCTCCGGCGTCTTCGCCCGCCACAACGCCATCTCGATCCCTGCGCTGCTGCCCGATGGCTCCATCGCGGAGAAGTCGGTGTCGAAGACCCTCACCATGCGTGGTGTGGTCGTCGACGTCGACGAGCTGCGCGCGCCCACCTCATCGGCATTCCAGGCCCTTGAGGGTCGCACGGATGAGATTGAAGGAGATGACGAATGAGCCCCGAAGGATTCTTGATCCTCTCGGCGATCCTGTTCACGATCGGCCTGGCAGGGTTCCTGCTGCGCCGCAACGCGATCATCGCCTTCCTCAGCATCGAACTGATGCTGAACGCAACGAACCTCGCCTTCGTCGCATTCGCCCGATTCCACGGCAACCTCGACGGCTTGGTCGCGGCCTTCTTCGTGATGGTCGTCGCCGCCGCAGAAGTTGTGATCGGCCTGGCGATCATCGTCGCCGTGTACCGGTCCCGCCGCTCGGCCTCGGTCGACGACGCCAACCTGATGAAGCTGTAAAGGGGACTTGGAAGTGCAACTCCTAGAAACCGTCTCCGCCATGTCGAGCACGGGCCTCATGGTCTGGCTGCTCGTCGCCATTCCGTTGGCGTCGGCCGCATTCCTGCTGCTGGCTGGCAAGGCCACCAATGGCTGGGGCCACCTCCTCGGCACGCTGGCGCCCATCGCGTCGTTCGTGCTGGGCGTGGTGCTGTTCCTCCAGCTGCTGGGGGCGCCCGCTGACAACCGGGCCATCAACGTGGATCTGTACCAGTGGATCGCCACCGGCAACTGGTCCATCGAGCTGGGCTTCCTGGTGGATCAGCTCTCCATCCTCTTCGTGCTGCTGGTCACCGGTGTTGGATCCCTGATCCACATCTACTCGATCGGCTACATGTCCCACGACGAGCGCCGCCGCCGCTTCTTTGCGTACCTGAACCTGTTCATCGCCGCGATGCTCATCCTGGTGCTGGCCAACAACTACCTCGTGCTGTTCCTCGGCTGGGAGGGCGTGGGCCTCGCGTCCTACCTCCTGATCAGCTTCTGGGCGCACCGTCCGGCCGCTGCCGCCGCTGGCAACAAGGCGTTCATCGTCAACCGCGTGGGCGACCTCGGCCTGTCGATGGCCGTGTTCACCATGCTGGCGATGTTCGGCTCCGTGCGCTTCGAGGACGTCAACGCTGGGGTGGCCAACCTCAGCCCCGTGTGGGTGACGCTCATCGGCTTCTTCCTGCTTCTGGGCGCCTGCGGCAAGTCGGCACAGGTGCCGCTGCATTCCTGGCTGCTCGACGCGATGGAAGGCCCCACCCCGGTGTCGGCGCTCATCCACGCCGCCACGATGGTCACCGCCGGCGTGTACCTGGTGGTCCGCTCGCATGTGATCTTCCAGGCCGCACCCATCGCCTCCACCGCGGTGGCGATCGTCGGCACGGTCACGCTGCTGGCCGGTGCTTGGATCGGTACCTCGAAGGACGACATCAAGAAGGTGCTTGCGGGCTCCACGATGTCGCAGATCGGCTACATGATGCTCGCTGCGGGCCTCGGCCCCATCGGCGCCTCGTTCGCGATCTTCCACCTGATCACGCACGGCTTCTTCAAGGCCAACATGTTCCTCGGCGCCGGCTCCGTGATGCACGGCA
>JAUNUF010000180.1 GCA_030538315.1 Propionibacteriaceae bacterium | reverse complement strand
GCCGGTGCTGCGGAAGACCTGGCGAAGGCGGCCAAGATCAAGGTCGAGGTCCTCGATGAGGGCGACCTGACGACGCAGGGCTTCGGCGGGCACATGGCGGTCGGCGGCGGGTCGTCGCGGCTGCCGCGGCTCGTCCGGCTGTCGTACGCCCCGGCCCGCGCGAAGGCCCACCTGGTCCTGGTCGGCAAGGGGATCACGTTCGACTCCGGCGGTCTGAACCTGAAGCCCGGTGACTCGATGTCGACCATGCGCAGCGACATGGCCGGTGCCGCCGCCGTGATCGCGGCGACCAACGCCATCGCGACCCTGGGCCTGCGCATCCGCGTGACCGCCTATGGCTGCCTGGCGGAGAACCTGCCGAGCGGCGATGCCTTCCGCCCGTCTGATGTGTTGACGATGTATGGCGGCAAGACCGTGGAGAACTACAACACCGACGCCGAGGGCCGACTGGTCCTGGCGGACGGCCTCGCCCGTGGCACCGAGGATGACCCGGACCTGATCGTTGACGTTGCGACCCTGACCGGTGCGGCCATGGTTGCCCTCGGCACCCAGGTGTTCGGTGTCTTCTCCGACTCCGATGAAGTGGCGGACCGGGTGCTGGCTGCCGCCGAAACCGCCGGTGAGGACGCCTGGCGTCTGCCCATGGGCGAGTGGAGCGCGAAGGCACTGGAGTCGAAGGTGGCCGATCTGAAGTCCGGCGGGGGCCGTTGGGGGGGCGCGTCGATCGCCGCGTCGTTCCTGCGCTCGTTCGTGGACGAGAAGATCGACTGGGCCCACCTCGACATCGCCCCGGGCAGCTTCAACGAAGGCTCCGCCGACGGCGAGATCCCGGTCGGTGGCACCGGCGTCGCGGTGCGCACGCTCGTGGAGATCGCGCGCAGCCTTGAGGGCTGATCGCCCGCGTTGTGACCGCCAATCCCTGACCGCTCGCACATGACCGTCTGGATCGACACCCCGGCCTGGCCACATCGTGGCCAGATGTTCGCGCACATGGTCTCCGACACATCGTTGGAGGAGCTCCATGTGGTGGCCGAACGCGCCGGGGTGCATCCGCGGGCCTTCGATCGGGACCACTACGACGTGCCCGAGCGGCTGCTGCGCGCCTGCTTGGCGGCCGGGGCGGTTCAGGCGCCCACCAAGCGGCTGGTGCAGGCATTGCGGGACTCGGGCCTGCGACTGACCAAGGCCTCGGCCCGAGCGGAACGCGAGGCACGCCGCGAGCGCCTGCGGGACCGCTGGCCCGCTCGCGCCCTGAGCACACATTCACCGGCTCTGGTGGAAGATCTGCTGGATCGCTGGTCAGAACGTCACCGGCGCTACCACGATCCCCGACACCTCGAACACTGCCTCGATGCGCTGGCCGCGATCGGGGGCGCGGAAGCGGAAGTGGAGTTGGCGGCGTGGTTCCACGACGCCGTCTACGAAGGGCGCGCAGGTGATGACGAAGAGGCTTCCGCACGGCTCGCGGAGCGCGCTCTCACCGGCCTCCTTCCGAACTCCCACGTCGCCGAGGTCGCCCGACTCGTCCGGCTGACCGCCGGGCACCAACCAGCTGCCGGTGACGACAATGGCATGGCCCTGTGCGATGCCGACCTGTCCATCCTGGGGGCGGCGCCATCGGCGTATGCCCGCTATTGCCGCGACGTCCGCGTCGAGTACGCCGACGTTCCCCTCCGCGACTTCCGCCGCGGCAGGCGGCGCGTGGTCGCCCACCTGAGCAGCATTGATCCGCTGTATCGCACCCGTCCCGCCGTTGACCTGTGGGCGGAGCAGGCCGCCACCAATCTGGCGACGGAAGCCGCCCGACTCGACGCGGAACTCAGCAGCGC
>JAUNUF010000179.1 GCA_030538315.1 Propionibacteriaceae bacterium | reverse complement strand
ATCCGAGCGACGGGGTGTCCTGAGCGTGGGCTAGGAACGAGCCCGACGCCGAAGGGTCGATACGACCGTCGCCGTCGCCCAGTACAAGCGACTCACGCGCGCAGCGCGGTTGGAGACGTCGCAGGGGTGCCAGTATCAGTGCGCCCGGCGGAGGTCGTGCAGGTCGGTTGGTCAGCAATATCTGCGATCCCCGCGCCGACCGCGAAAATTTTGTCAGTCCTGGTCCGTAGCGTGGTGGTCATGAGGGACAGGGCGAAGCGGAGGGGTGACTCGGTCAGTTCTTTGGTCGAGTTCACCGACGCTGGTCTGGTCTTGTTCCGCACCGGCCTGGCCTTGGACGACGTCCCCTCCCCTGCCGACCGCGGTGGTGGGTCGCGGAGTCTGGAGGGCGCGTTCGAGATCCTCGCCCGCCGCGTCGACCAGCTCCGCGCCGAAGTCCTCGATCAATGGTCGTCAACCGAAGGCGATCCGTCGGTGACCGGAGAGAACCTATGGTCGTCGACCGGAGGCGGAGGAGCGCAGCGGGGGAGCCGCAGTGGAGACGCCAGAAGCCAGAATTGTCCCCAACCACGTCCCGAGAACGACACAAGCTCCGATCGCTCCCAGCCACGCCCCGAGGACGCCGAGGGTCCCGATCGCCGTGAGCCGCGGAAGCGTGCGCGGTTTGCGGCTGCGATCGCGGCGGCGGATGCGTTGGATCGGTTGGCGTCGATGGCCGCAGCCCTCGCCGACGAAGCAATCACCGCCGCCTACGCAGTCAGCGATGAGCATCTACTGGATGCGGGCGCCGTGCCCGGCGACGCCCGCCCACACCTCGACGCCAACGGCCGGCTACGTGAGTCGGATGACGAGTGGTTCGACCGGCTGACCCTGACCAGTGTCGCGGTCGGCCCGGCACTGCGCCTCGGCAAACAGCAAGCCGCCAACCGGGTGTGGGACGCGCGCGAAACCGCGCGGCTCGCCCCGCACGCGCATGCGCGTCGTCTCGCCGGGGACTGGGGCACCTGGCACGGACACGTCTTCCTCGACACCCTCGCGCACCTGAGTGATGAGCAGATAACTGCCGCCGACACCGACCTCGCCGGCATCCCCGGCCGCGTCAGTGTCCGCGCCCTACGAGCCCGCATCCACGAATGGCTCCGCGAGAAGGGCCTACCGCGCACCGCCGCGGACCAGCAGGTCGAGAACGAGGGGCACGCCGCCCGCTGCGTCACGCTGGGTGAGCCGGACCTGTTCGGCATGGCCAGCTTGAACGCGTATCTGCCGGCGCTGGAGGCGCGGGCGATCGACCAGCTGCTGACCGACCTCGCCGGCACCGCCGAACCGAATGACCCGCGCACTGCTGTGCAGCGGCGGGCGGACGTGTTCCTGGCCTGCTTCACCGGCCCCGCGGCGTTGAACCCCGCAGTCGCGCCGCAATTGGGTTTTGCCCCGGCTGAGGTCACCGACCCGCGGTATGCCGCGACCAGTGTCGATCCCGCGCAGCAGGCCGCTGCCGAGGAGGCGTGGGAGTCGTTGCGGTTGATCGGCGCCACCCTCGGCATCACCTTCGCCAAAACACCACACGTCGAGGTGAACGTGCACGTGTCGGCGACCACGATGATGGACCTCGCCGCCGCCCGAGACAGCAAACACGCCAACAGCCACGGCGGCACCCAAGACCTGCCGCGGCACGCCACGCCCGGGGCGTGGAACTGGCCACCCGACTGGCACCCACCCGACAACGCCAGGTCACCCGGCGAAGTTCAGCCCGGTGCCGAGCACCGAGAGAAGCAGCAGCCGGACAACGACCAGCCGGATACCGGGCCGCCGCCCACGGGCAGTCCGCCCGATCACG
>JAUNUF010000178.1 GCA_030538315.1 Propionibacteriaceae bacterium | reverse complement strand
GACACCGGGTCGAGGCCGGCGATGAGGTCCCGCCAGTACCAGCGGCCGGGCCGGCGCGGGACGTCCGCCGTGAGCGGATGCTCCGCCGCCGCATCCGGAACCAGGTGCGAGGGGATCGGTCCGAAGACCCCGGGGACCGTTCCCCTTACCGGCGTCGCGGACCTCGTCGTCGGGCGTTCGGTGGTGGTCATGCCGCGCTCACCGCTTCCCGTGCACGTTGGCCAGCATCCACTTGACCACCTTCATGTCGCGCGGCTTGCGCGACATGGTCATGAGGTTCATCGGCGCCTGGAACTTCTGGACCGTGATGGCCTTGGGGCGCGAGAACTCGCGCAGCCCGTCGGCGCCGTGGATGCGGCCGAAGCCCGAGTCGCCCGAGCCGCCGAACGGCAGGGTGGGGATGGCGGCGAAGGCGAGGAACGCGTTGACGGAGACCCCGCCCACGTCGAGCTTCTCGGCCAGCGCCAGGCCCCGCTTCCTGTTCTTGGTGAAGATCGAGCCGCCGAGTCCGTAGTTCGTGGCGTTGGCCTTGTCCACGGCCTCCTCCAGGTCGTCCACCGTATTGATGACGACGGTGGGACCGAAGGTCTCCTCCGTGACGGCGGCGGAGTCCTCGGGGACGTCGACGAGGACGACGGGCTCGACCACCCGTTCTCCGACCGACTCGGCGCCGCCGACCGCGGCCGTCGCCCCCTTGGCCAGGGCGTCCTCGACGTGCCGGCGGACGATGTCGACCTGCCCCGGCAGGGTCATGGGGCCGTAACTCGACGTGGCGGACGTGCCGGGGGTGAGCGCGGCGACCTTGCCGGTGAAGCGGCGGACGAAGTCGTCCTTGACGTCCTTGTGCACGTAGATCCGCTCGACACCCGCGCAGGTCTGACCGGCGTTGCCCATGGCGCCGAACACGGCCTGGTCGGCGGCGGCCTCGATGTCCGCGTCGCGGTCCACGAGCATCGCGTCCTTGCCACCGCCCTCGATCACGACCGGGGTGAGCGTCTCGGCGCAGGCGGCCATGACCTTGCGGCCCGTGGCGGCCGAGCCGGTGAAGGCCAGCTTGTCGACTCCCGCGGTGCACAGGGCGTGGCCGGTCGAGCCGTCGCCCGTGATCGTCTGGAAGAGCGGCTGCGAGGCGCCGAGCGAGTCCCAGACCTCGGCGAGCCACACGCCCACGCCGGGCGTGTGCTCACTGGGCTTGAAGATCACCGCGTTGCCGGCGGCCATGGCGTAGGTGAGCGTGCCCATGGGCGTGAAGACGGGGTAGTTCCACGGGCCGATGGCGCCGACCACGCCGAAGGGCTGGTACTCGACGTACGCGGCCTGGTTGCTCATGAGCAGGCCGGCGGAGACGGACTTGCGGCCCAGCACCTTGTGCGCGTTCTTGGCCGCCCAGTCCAGGTGGCCGATCGCCAGCATCACCTCGAGGACCGCGTCCTCCTCCGGCTTACCGGTCTCGACCGAGATGAGCGTGGCCAGCTCCTCGGCGCGGGAGGCGATGGCCCTCTTGTACTCGAGCAGCCATTCCTTGCGACCGCGCGGACCCTGGTTTGCCCACCAACGGGCGGCGCCGCGGGCACGCTCGACGGCGCGCGCGACCTCCTCCGGGCCGGCGACGGGGTAGTCGGCGAGGGGCGCGCCGTCGCGCGGATCGAGCTTGGAGAACGTGGGGCCGGTGGCGGTGGCGGGCTCGGTCGTGGTCATCGTGTGGTCCTCCCGTGTCAGATCACATATATTTGATGTACCGTAGGGTGATACCCGCCACAGTAGCCCACGGGCGAGGTATCCGACAGCCACCTGAACGACATCGGCCACGCCGCCGACACCAGCACAGAAGCAGAGGCCACACGTGTTCGACATCTTCACCGACGAGCAGAA
>JAUNUF010000177.1 GCA_030538315.1 Propionibacteriaceae bacterium | reverse complement strand
GGCATCGACCTGGCGGCCGGGGAGTCGCGCACGGTGACGCTGTCCGTTCCGCTCGCGGACGATGCGCCAGCGGGGCTGGGCATCGATCGCGCCGGCGTGTACCCGATGCTCATCAACGCCAACGGCCGGCCGGGGGACGACATCGAGCAGTTCCTCGCGGAGACGCGCATGCTCGTGCCGGTGGCTTCTTCGCTTGACGACGCCGCCGGGGAAGCCGGGCGGCCCGCCGATGGCGGCGACGGGGATGCCGCCGGGGCGGGGGAAGACGGCCGGCCGGGCGCGGGCGGCGGGGATGGTGCCGGCGATGGGGATGGAGCCCGGGCCGATGAGCCCGCCGCACCCGTGCCGGTGTCGCTGCTCTGGCCGTTGGCGGCCGAGGTGCCGCTGGTGCCGGGGGAGACCGGCGAAGCGCCGGGCCGGCCGGAGCTGATCCTGTCCAGCGAGTCGCTGACGTCGGAAATGTCGCCCGGCGGCCGCCTGGACGCACTGCTCGGGGCGCTGGAGTCGGAGCTGGCGGGGGAATCCGGGCCGGCGCTGCGGTCGTCGACGTGCGTGGCCATCGACCCCGAGCTCCTCGACGTCGCCGACCGCATGAGCGATGGCTACCGCATCGGCACCGAGCGCCCCAGCCCGGTGCAGGGCAGCACCCGGCTGCGCGATTCGTGGGGTGCCGGCGATGACCTGGACCTGCGCGATGGCCAGGGTGCCGCCGCCGCGGCGGCGTGGGTCGCGCGGCTGGATGCGGTCACCCGCGACCTGTGCGTGGTGACGCTGCCGTGGTCCGGCGCGGAACTCAACGCCGTCGCGGCCACGGGCGACCGGGAATTGGCCACGGAGGCGCTGGCGATGGGCGACGGCGTCGTCGAGCGGGTGCTGGGCCGCGACGCGGTTCCTTCCGTCGTCATCCCGCCCGAGGGATATTTGGATGCCGCGTCGGTGCCGGTCGCCGCGTTCGGCGACACGGCGGTGCCCGTCGACGGCGACGCCGCCTTCGAGGCTCTGGAAGCGGGGGTGGGCCCGTGGCCGCGGCCGGATGCGCGGACGACGTCGCTGGTCGCGGCGAATTCGCTGACGCTCGGCGACGGCCGCATCGCCCGCCCCGGCGAAACCGCGGAGATCGCGCCCGGCGCGTCGGCGTTCGGGTTGCCCGTGCCGCTGTCGTCGGCGCTCGCCGCGACGGGGTCGTCTCCGGAGGTCGCGGGATACGCCGCGGTGGACGGACGATACGACCTGACGGCCGATTCCGGCGTCGCCCGCATGCAGACCGCCGTGGGCACGCTCCGGCATGCCCCCCGCCGGATGGTCGGCGACCGGGGACGAGGCCCGGACCCTGTTGCGGGCCGTGGCCGCCACCTTCGCGGACGGCATCGCCGAACCCGTCCAGCTGCCCGGGGCCCTGTCCCTGTCCGCGGCGGAACATGCGGCCGGCGGGGCGCAGACCGCGTCCCCCAACCCCGATCCGGGGGCGGTGTCCGGCACCGAGGTCAGCCGCGCGGCGCAGCAGTCGGGCTACCTCACCGACCTCGCGGCGATGATGGCCAACGACCCCCAGGTGGCCCTGACCCGCCACGGCTTCACCCAGCCCCTGCGCCGCGACGTGCTCCGCGCCATCGCCGGCACGGGACGCCGCAATGCCGCGGCGCACATGGGCCATGCCGGCCGCGCCGCCGAGACGATGGCGGGCATGGGCGCGATGCTGCAGCAGCTCCGCGATTCCGTGACGCTGGTCGCCCCGGGCGGCGTGTACACCCGCGCCACCGACATGTCTCCCGTGGTCATCGTCGGGCGCAACGGCCTGCCGCTGCCGGTGCCCGCCTTCGCGCGGGTCCGCGTCGGCGATTCGGAGACCGCCGGCCGCCACGAGGCCCTGCTCCC
>JAUNUF010000176.1 GCA_030538315.1 Propionibacteriaceae bacterium | reverse complement strand
GGCGCGGTATAGTCCCGGGTGCCGGTCACCTCAAAGGAGTCGTAGGCGGCGTTGACGGCGCCTGCTCCGGTGGAGACGATCCCGCGGTCCACCTGCGGCTGCACGTGCACCCCGATCATGGCCTCGATCTCCTGCTCGTCGATCAGCCCGCTGCGCACCACGTCACCTGCGCCCGGGGGCGTGATCTCCTCGCGCGGCTGAAGGATGGGGACGAGGCCGACGGGCAGCTCAAGATCGCGGGCGGCCCGCACCACGGCCCAGAGCGCGGCCATGTGCACGTCGTGCCCGCAGGCATGCGCGACACCAGGGCGCTTGGATTCCCACTCCACGCCGGTCGCCTCCTGCACCGGCAAGGCGTCGAGCTCGGCGCGCAACCCGACGGCGGGGCCATCCGGCCCCACTCGCGCCCAAGCACCGGTCTCCGCGATGGGTGTCCAGTCCAGCCAGCCCATGGAGCGGGTCAGCAGATCACGCGTCGGGCCCTCCTCGCCGCTGAGCTGCGGGTCGAGGTGGATTTCGCGGCGCAGGGCGGCGGCATCTGACAACACGGCCTCTGCGCCGTCGGTCAATGCACGGAGCAGCTCTGCGGTCATAGCCGCTAAGAGTAGTCTGCCGCCGGACGTCCGGAGGCCACTGCGCGCGCCATCTTCTCGATGACCGGCGCCGCGTGCGTGAAGAACGTGTAGTAACCCTCGCACAGGTAGTTCTGGCCGGGTTCGCCGTCGACGGACGTGGCGAAGCGGTCCTTGGGGCACCCGCCGTGGCACGCCCACCGCACAGGGCAGCGCAGGCACTGCTGCGTGAGCGACGTGCGCTTGGACCGGCCGAATTCGCGCTGCTCCGGTAGCTGGAGGAACTTCTGGAACCCGCCGTCGGCCAGGTTGCCCAGTTTGTAGCCGGGCTCCACGTAGTGGTCGCAGCTGTACACGTCGTTGTTGTGCTCGACGGCCAGCGCGGTTCCGCATTCGGGGGAGTGGACGCACAGGGAGTACTGCCCGAAGCGGGCGGCGAGCATCACGTCGAAGTGCTGCACGAACACCTTCCCGACGTCTTCCTTGAGCCACTCGTCGAAGACCTCGGAGAGGAACCTTCCCCAGACTGCCGGGCTCACGGAGCGGTCGGTGACCTGTGTGCCCTCCTGGAGGTACAGCAGGCGCTTGCCGTCTGCAGTCTCGTAGCCGGCGCGCTCGACGATGGGGATGAACTGGAGGAAGGTCGCGCCCAGGTCGTCGCGGAAGTAGCGGTAGACCTCTGCCCCGTGCTCCTGGTTGGCGGCGTTGACGGTGCACAGGATATTGACCTCGACGGCGTGCTTGCGCAGCAGCTCCCATCCGCGGATGACTTGGGCGTGGGTGCCGCGGCCGGCCTTGTTGACGCGGTACTCGTCGTGGAGGTGCTGCGGGCCGTCGATGGAGAGGCCCACGAGGAAGCCCTCCTCCTTGAGGAACGCGCACCAGTCGTCGTCCAGGAGGGTGCCGTTGGTCTGGATGGTCTGCAGCACCTGCTGCCCGGGTCGCTTGTACTGCTTTGTCAGTTCGACGGCGCGGCGGAAGAAGGCGAGCCCGCGCATGGTGGGCTCGCCGCCCTGCCATGCCATGGTGACCTCGCCGTCGGGCTGCCCCGCGAGGAACTCGCGCACGTAGGTCTCGAGTTGCTCCTCCGTCATCCGCTGGCCGGCCTCGTCGTAGAGGAGTTCCTTGGAGAGGAAGAAGCAGTAGGTGCAGTCCAGGTTGCATGCCGCGCCCGTCGGCTTCGTGACGACGGAGAACGGGATCTGGCGCATTCGGCCAGCCTACCCCCGCGTTCATCGCCGGTTCCTGCGGAGCGTCCCGCGACGAAGTCGCCGGATGCTCACGAAGGACGACGCTGGTCCCTG